>NZ_JBFBBR010000007.1:0-435968 GCF_040682795.1 Streptomyces sp. NPDC051105
TACCCGGGGTTAAAAAAAATTGTGGGCTATACCCTGTGTTTAACCCCTACTTACAACCGCGCCTTAACCGGGGGGTGGGGTGGGGGGGGGGTGGGGGGGGGGGGGGGGGGGGGCCGTGACACCTGTACGGCGGGGACGGCTCCGTCGTACAGGTGTCACGCCCGCCTACGTGCCCGCAGGGCGGCTGCCTTGACGCGGTTCCCGCAGGAACGCATCGCGCACCATTCCCGGCATGCGGCCCCGGGAGCGGTCGAGGTAGACGTGGGCGCAGTCGGGGCGCCCGCCCTCGCGCAACAGCGGGAAACACATGTCTCACGTGCCCTTCCTGGCTGGGACCTGGCTGCGTTACGGATTTCGAGAGTAACCGTCTTGACAGGTGACGCACGCCTTTGGGAACCTCTCGTCACCGGCCAGAACGGTTACTTCTCGGTCCGCATCCTTCCCGGTCCACTTCTCAGTGAGGACATCCCATGGCAGTCGTACGCTTCCACCTCGTCTCCCAGCTCGCCCCGAAGGACGTGCTCCAGGTACTCACCGACTTCAGCCCCGCACGGGCCGAGGCATGGCCCACGATCGACGCCGCACACTTCGAGGTCCACGACCTCGGCGACACCTGGGCCGAGGTCACCGAAGGGACCGCCGCGGCCTGGGAGCGGGCCCGCTACGAGTGGGAGCCGGCCGGTGACACCGTCACCATCACCACGCTCGACTCCAAGCTCTTCGGCGCCGGCGGCGGCTGGGTCTTCCGGATGACCCCGGAGGGCGCGGGCACCCGGGTCGACGTCGAACTGACGCGGCAGCCCAGCACGGTCAAGGGCAAGATGCTCGCCGCCCTGCTGCCGCTCGCCGCCCCCGGGTCCCTGCGCAAGTCCTTCGCGGGGCCCTTGCAGGCGAAGTGACCCGCCGTCGGTCACTTGGCCAGGTTGGCGGTGAAGAAGTCGGCGAGCTTGTCGACGGCGGGGTCGATGAACTCGCGCTTGTCGTAGAGGTCGACGTGGCTGGCGCCGGGGATGCGGTGGAGCTCCTTGGGGCCGGTGGCGGCCTGGTGGGCCTCGGTCGCCATCCAGGCGGTCACCGCCCGCTCGCCGATGATCTGCAGGATCGGGCGGGGGCCGATGAGCGGGACCGAGCGGAAGACGTCGCTGGAGGCCATCTTGTCGACGCTGTCCCAGGTGAGGAACTTCGCGGAGCGCTCGTGATAGCCACGGGCGCCGCAGTAGTACTCCCAGCCCTCGATGCCGTGTTCACCGCCCAGGGCGCCCGCCTCCTCGGCGGTCTCGGGGAACATCGTCAGCACCCCGGGGTCCTCGCCGCGGGCGGCGCGGGAGCGGGCCTGGGCGGCGGCGTCCAGGAGGGCCTGGAAGACCGCCGGGTCCTGGGAGCCGTCGGCGCCGAAGCGGAACTGGCGGGCCGGTTCGGCGGTGCTCACGGCGGCCACGGCCTTGACGCGGTGGTCCCCACCGGTGGCGGCCAGCGAGTAGCCGCCGGAGGCGCAGATGCCGAGCAGACCGATACGGTCGGGGTCGACCTCCTCACGGGTGGTCAGGTAGGACACGGCGGCCTTGAAGTCCTCGATGCGCTGGGCGGGGTCCTCCAGGCCGCGCGGCAGACCGCCCGACTCGCCCTGGTGGGCGGCGTCGAAAGCGAGAGTGACGAATCCGCGGTCGGCCATCAGCTGCGCGTAGGTGCCGGACGTCTGCTCCTTCACCCCGGTGCCTGGGTGGCCGACCACCAGCGCCGGACGCGGAGCCGACGCCCCGGTGTCGGGGAGGTAGAGGTGCGCCGCGATCTCGATACCGGCGCTGTCGAAGCTGACACGGGTCCTGGACATGAGAACAACTCCATCTGGGAGGCGGGGAATCCGTTCTTTCTGAACGTGTCTCCAGACTCCGTCACACAGCCCGGCTCCGGTAGAGACAGGTTTCTGCCTGGGAAGAACCTTGCCCCCTCACATGTGACGCGCTCCACTTGAACCAAACCCGGACGACACCCCGCACCCCTCCAACACCCGCGCCGCGCTGCGCCCCGTCGCGGAGAAGTACGCCGCGCAGGAAGCGCTGTTGGGCATCGAGCAGGAGTACACGTTCTTCAAGGACGGCTACCCGCTCGGCTTCCCCGCCGGCGTCTTCCCGGCCCGCAGGGCGGCTACTACTGCGGTGTCGGCGCCGACGAGATCTTCGGCCGTGACGTCGTCGAGGCCCACCTGTCCAACTGTCTGACGGCGAGCCTGTCGCTCTCCGGCATCAACGCCGAGGTCATGCCCGGCCAGTGGGAGTTCCAGGTCGGCCCGCTGTCCCCGCTGGACGTCGCGGACCAGCTGTGGGATACATCGAGGACCGGCGCCCCGACGCCTTCGACCCGTACGTCGTCACACGGCTGATGGTCGACACCTGCTGCTCGGCCCTGGCCGACGCCGGCCTCGTCTGACCGGCGCCCCCGCGACCGCGGGCGGAGGTCTCCCGTGACTTACGTCAGACTCCCCGCGGTCCGTGGGACAGCTCCCGGTGCCCTTCCCCTCGATGATTCCGGTTCGACCCGGACATGCCGGCGGTGATCGCGGTCGAGTTCGTGGCGGAACGTGGCCCGGGACTCGTCTGGCGCATCGGCCGTGGGCTGCTCCATCGCGGTCTGACGGCGATGAGCGGCTGCGGCGACGTCCGGATGTGGCCGATGGCGCCCGGCGAGCGGCCTTCGGCCTGGCTGCTGCTCGAATCGACCGAGGTGGAGGCCCTGTTCGAGGTTCCCATCCCGCCCCTGGCGGACTGGCTCGACGCGACGTACCGGATCGTGTCGGCCGAGACGGAGATGGCCGGCCTGGACTGGGACGGCTTCCTCATGGAGCTGCTCGACGGCCTCGACGGCCCGGAAACCGCCTCCGAGTGACCGTGGCCGGGCCCACACCGGGATGACACACGGATGACTTGCCCTACATCGCGTCACCTGTCAGAGTGGTGACGCACAGAGTTTCCGTCGACGACACACCTGTGCCACGGGCCGCACGTGTGCGGCGGAGGAGGAGGACCGAAGTGAGGACCAGCAACCCTTTCCTGTCCCGCTGGGACGGCGCCGGTGACGCCGGTCGGACAGCCGCACGCACGGGCCGACCGGTGGGCGCGACGGTCGGCGGCAGGCCGACGGACGACTACACCACCAACCCCTACGCCCCGGACGCGGACACGTCCCTGCGGACCGGCGGGACCGCCGTCACCATGGACGACGTCGTCGTCCGCACCGCGGCGACGCTCGGCACCGTGGTCCTGACGGCCGTCCTGTCCTGGCTCCTGCTCCCCGTCGACGAGGCGAACGTCGGCCGCTCGTATGGGCTCGCCGTCGGCTCCGCCCTCATCGCCTTCGTCCTGGCGATGATCCAGTCCGTCAAGCGCACCCCGACCCCGGCGCTGATCCTCGGATACGCGGCATTCGAGGGCGTCTTCCTCGGCGTGCTGTCCAGCACGGTCTCCACCTACATCGCACCGGGTGTCGTCGTACAGGCGGTCCTCGGCACCTTCGCGGTCTCCGCGGGCGCGCTCGTCGCGTACCGGATGCGCTGGATACGTGTGACCCAGCGGTTCGCCGGCTTCGTCGGCGCCGCCGCGACCGGCTTCGTCCTGCTGCTCTTCGCCGACCTTCTCTTCTCCGCCTTCGGCGCCGGTGACGGCCTCGGCTTCCACAGCGGCGGCCTCGGCATCGCCTTCGGTCTCGTGGGCATCGTGCTCGGCGCGGCCTTCCTGGCCCTGGACTTCAGGCAGGTCGAGGACGCCGTCGCCTTCGGCGCCCCGCGCGAGGAGGCATGGCTGGCAGCCTTCGGTCTCACCACGACGCTGGTGTGGATCTATCTGGAGGTGCTGCGCGTGCTGTCCCTGTTCAACAGCGACAGCTGAATGCTCCACCAGAAAAGAGGGGGCACGCGCGGCGGCGCGTGCCCCTTCGGCATGCCCGCGCGCGGGCGCACGCGCTGAACCCGCCCGGAACCCCGTTCGTTCTCCTGGTGACGATCTGACCGCCGCACCGGGAGAGACGCCGTATGAGCCCCCACGAACAGTGCCCCCACCAGGCCGCCAGGGTCGTCATCGACCCGGCTTTCAAGGCGGACGCCCCCGCCCGCTACGCCCGCCTGCGCGAGCTCGGCCCCCTCCACCCGGCCGAGTTCCATCTGGGCCTCAAGGGCTGGGTGGTCGTCGGCTACGACCTGGCCCGCGAGGCACTCACGCACCCCGCGCTGCTCAAGGACCACACCCCCGCCGCCGAGGCCCTGGCCGCCGCCGGTTACGTCCTCAACAAGCCCTCCGTGGGGCTCGGCGCGCAGATGATGGAGGCCGACCCGCCCGAGCACACCCGGCTGCGGCGGCTGGCCTCGGCCGCGTTCACCCCGCGTCGTACGGCCGAACTGGCGCCGCGCATCGAGCAGATCGCCCACGACCTGATCGACGCGCTGCCGCCCACGGGCGAGGTGGACCTCGTAGAAGCCTTCAACGCCCCTCTCCCCGCCACGGTCATCGCCGACCTCCTCGGCATCCCCGACCAGCACCGGCTGAACTTCCGCCGCTGGTCGTCCCAGGCCCTCCGGGTGGCCTCCCCCGAACACCGCGCGGCACTGACCGGCCTGCACGGTCTGCTGGCCGGCCTCCTCGCGGACAAGCGCCGCAGCCGCGCGGACGATCTGCTGTCGGCCCTGGTCGCCGTACGGGACGAGGAGGACGGCCGCCTCTCCGAGGAGGAACTCGTCGGCACCGCCCTGATGTTGGTCGTCGCCGGCCACGAGAGCACCGTGAACCTGCTCGGCAATGCCGTCCTGAGCCTTCTCCAACATCCAGACCAACTACGGAAGTTGCGCGAGCACCCCGAGCTGATGCCCGGCGCGGTGGAGGAGTTCCTCCGCTACGACCCTTCCGTCGAGCGCTCCACCAGCCGCTACGCGGCCGAGGACCTCGAACTCGCCGGGGTGCCGATTCCCCGGGGCAGCATGGTCGTCGTAGCCCTCGGCGCGGCCGGACGCGACGCCCCGCAGGCCGAGGACGCCGACCCCGCCGTACTCGACGTGACCCGCCCGGCTGCCCGGCACCTGGCCTTCGGCCACGGCATCCACTACTGCCTGGGCGCCCCGCTGGCCCGCCTGGAGGCGACCATCGCCCTGCGTGTCCTGCTCGCCCGCCTCCCCGAGATCGAACTCGCCGTACCGGCCGACAAGTTGGAGTGGATCGGTTCCGGCATCATCCGCGGGGTGCTGTCCCTGCCGGTGCGCTATCGCGTCGGCTGAGCGCGCAGATGGCGGCTGACATCACCCACCAGATGGATCAGGATCCGGCGCTCGGTGAACCGCCAGCGCCCGTCCGAGTGCTCGAAACGATCGTTGTAGCGGCCTGCGGCCACCGGCTGGAGCGGGAAGTCGGGCAGGGCCTGGAACACCGTGACGTACGAACGCGCGGCGGCGGTGCCCGTCTCCTCGTCGATGTCGACGGCGATGTTGGTCGTGACGTGCTGGGTGCGGGGGGTCCCGTCCTCGTAGAGGATCACGCTGTCCCTGAGCATCTTCTCCACCCCACCGTGCCGGCCGGAGACGGGTGCGCCGCTGGCGATGAACACGGCGTCGGCGAACAGTTCACCGACGCCGGCGAAGTCTCCGGTGTCGACCAGCTCCGCGTATGCGGCGATCAGGTTGGTGACGGGCGTGATGTCCGCAGTCGCACTCATGGCTGGAAAATACCTGTCTGGTAGGTCGTGGTCGGGCAACGTTTCGACCCGCGGCCCGATCGGGCCGCGGGTCGAAAGGTGGGGTGTGAGCGGGTCACACGGTCCGGGTGCGCAGCTGGCGGGACTTCCAGCCCAGCAGCAGGGCCTGGAGGATGAACCACACCCCGCCGCCGGTGGCGTACACCGACAGGACGTCGAGGGAGGGGTGGTCGCCCGCGGCCTGGATGTTGTAGGTGATGCCGACGAGGAACGACAGTCCGCCCGAGATCAGTGTCGGCCACTGCTTGCCCAGCTCGGGGCCGCGGCGCCGCATTCCGACGATCACCTGGGCGGCGCCGGAGACGACGGCCCAGGCGCCGAACACATGGAGCACCGCTGCCTCGTCACCGGCACCGGCGATGCCGATCGCGAGAGCGGCCAGCGTGCTGAGCACGCCGTTGAACGCGGTGACCCGGCGCTCGGAGTTGTTCGCGGTGGCCCGGTAGTCGATCAGGGAGGACACCGCGTCGATCAGCGGGTAGACGACGAGCAGCGTGATCGCCACGGCGTCGAGGTTCTCATGGGCTTTGGCGAAGGCCAGGGCCCATGCCACGGCCAGGACACCGCGGCCGAGGTACAGCCGCAGCAGGGAGTCGCGTTCGCCTGTGACCGTCGGCGTCGATGTCTTGGTGCTCATGGTGGTTCGGCCTCTCTCAGGTCAGGGGTTCGGGGTCGGCCCGGTCAGTGCCGGGACGGGAGGACGCACTTGAAGCTGGAGGCGTCGGCCGTGTCGCCGTAGCCCCGGTACTGGGACACCCGCGGGTAGCTGCACAGGTCGCGGGCGACGCTCTGCCCGTCGGCGTTGATCAGCGTCGCGGGCAGCGTCTTGGGCGCCTTGCCGTGCTCGACCCAGGCGGTCAGCGCGCCGAGGTCGTCGGTCGTGCCGTCACCCTTGTTGAGGCCGCAGTGGACCGTGCCCGGGGCGAGGAAGAGGCGGTAGAAGTCGTCGACCTTCTTGGCGCTGCCGAGCTCCCGCTCGACCCGCTCGCGGTACTGCACGGTGCCCTGCGCGGGGATGTACTGGTCGGCGTCGCCCTGCCAGGTCAGCAGCTTGCCGCCGGACTCGCGGAAGGCCGACAGGTCCGGGTCGTCGGTGCCGATGACCTTGTCGTACTCGGCCTGGGACTGCTTGAACAGCTCGGTGAAGCGGCTGTAGGTGATCGTCGACAGGTCGAGCGAGGGGTCCTTGGCGACCCAGAGCTTGACCCAGGCCGCGGGCACCGGGAACGCGTCGGCGCCGGCCAGCGCGCTGATGTCGGCGCCGACCGGGACGCCGTACCAGAGCTTCTTGCCGGACGAGGTGCGCGGGCCGTCCCAGATCTTGCGTACGACGGCCGCGTCGGCCGCCGTGATGGTGAGCTCCTTGCCCTCGCACACGACCTTGGTGCCGATCAGCCGGCGCGGGTCGAAGGTGCACCGGGACGGGTCGTTGACCAAGCCGTCCTTGACGCCGTCGAGCTTGTCGCAGGCCTTGATAGCGGCGGCGGTGAAGGCGTTGAACTCGCACGAGGACGGGTGGGTCTTCTCGATGTTCATGACCACCTGCGGCCACAGCGTGGCGACCTCGAACTCGTCCCAGTTCACGGCGGGCGCGTTGGCGAGGATGCCGTCGTAGTCGTCGGGGTAGCGCTGGGCCTCCATGTAGCCCTGGCGGCCGCCGGTGGAGCAGCCGATGAAGTAGGAGTACGCCGGACGCTTGCCGTAGACCGCGTCAACGACCTCCTTGCCGACGACCGATGCCTCGTGCTGGGAGCGGGAGGCGAAGTTCTTCAGCAGCGCGGTGTTGACCTGGCCCTGGCTGTTCAGCGCCCAGCTGGTGTCGAGCGCGTCGCCGACCCCGGCGTCCGTGGTGACGGCGGCGTAGCCGTTCTTGACGGAGGTGGCCAGGCCCGGGTTGTTGTCGCCGGCCAGGTAGGCGGCGCCGCCGAGCCCCTGGAAGCGGCCGTTCCAGCCGCTGACGGGCAGCCAGGTCCGCACCCTGGCGTGGTCGTCGGCGCCCGGGTGAGTGAGCGTGACGGTGACCTCGCAATAGGCCGGGACATCGGTGACCGTCCCCTGGAGGACGCCGGTGCCGTTGACGGTGCCGCCGGCCTGGCTGACCGCGGTCACGGACTCCACCTTGGTGCCGGTGGGGGCCTTCACGGAGGGCGCCGCACAGGTGAAGGGGGTGGAGGTGGTCTGGGGCTCCGCCGAGGCCGTGGGCAGGTACAGCGCCGCGGCGAGCGGCACACCGGCCGCGAGAACAGTGAGGATTCGTCTCATGGGTCATCCATCCAAGAAGTAGGTGTGCGCCGACAGCGACACATGTGCATTCTGTGTGTGTGTCGCACAGCTCGACTACAGTCATTCGACGGTCTGTCACTCGTCCCGCAGCCATCGCGCGTGGTACCGCTCCGCCCACGACCGACTTACGTATCCGGTACGCATCCCCAGGCGCGCCTCGGGGTCCTCGAGGGCCCTGCGTATGTGTCCGATCAGGACGAAGGTGATGGCCCAGGCCAGGATGTCGTGGACGAAGATCGCGCTGGTGCGGGAGATGAAGGGCAGCAGGCCCATGAACCACATCAGCAGGCCGGTGAACATCATCACCAGCACCGCTCCGGCGATCCAGCCCGCGTAGAGCTTCTGGCCCGCGTTGAACTTGCCGGCCGGGCGTGCCTCGGGTGACTTCCGGCGCCTGCGCACGGCCCGCAGCCACTGGCGGTCGTACACCGCGAAGCGGTTCAGGCGGCGCAGGTCGGCGCGGAAGGCGGGTGAGAGGAGCCCCAGCAGGAAGGGCAGGGGCAGAGAGACGCCGGACCACTCGTGGACCGTGACCATAAGGTGCCGCCGGCCGACGAGCAGGGCCAGCGGCCCGAAGTAGAGACAGGCGGCGGAGGCCAGGCACAGCAGCATCAGGTAGCCGGTGGCCCGGTGGACCAGGCGTTCGGCGGTGGTGAAGCGGCGGATGCGGCCCTCGCGTTCAGGCAGCGTGCCGGTCGGCGCCGTCGAGCCAGCCGTCGACCGCATATCCGCGCTCCTCCCAGTAGCCGGGGACGACCTTGTCGGTGACCGAGATACCGGACAGCCACTTGGCCGACTTGTAGAAGTACATGGGCGCCACATAGAGGCGGACCGGACCGCCGTGCGCGTGGCTGATGGGCTCGTCCTGCAACTTCAGCGCCACCAGGACGTCCGAGCGGCGGGCCTGTTCCAGCGTGAGGCTCTCGGAGTAGGCGCCGTCGAAGCAGGTGAACCGGATCGCCGCGCCTGAGGAACGCACGCCGGCGTCGTCGAGGATGTCCGCCAGCTTCACACCGCTCCAGGGCGTGTCGTCCACCCGCCAGCCGTCGGTGCACACTGCGTCGCCGACCACCCGGGTCTGCGGCATCGCGTGCAGCTGGTCGAGTGTGTAGGTCTTCGGCTTGTCGACCAGACCGCCGACCGTCAGGACGTAGTTCGTCGCGTCCTTGTGCGGCACCGAGCCGACGACGCTGTAGTACCGGAACCCGCCCGGGTTGGGCAGCAGTCCGGTCAGGCCCGTGGCGTCCACCTCGGACGCCTTGGCGAGGAACCCCTCCCAGCCGCGCTGGAGGTAGGGCGCGGCAGCGAGACCGGCCGCGCCCGCGCCGAGCATGCCCAGCATCGCCCGCCGGCCGACGGGCGCGCCGCCGGTCCTGGGCTTCGGCTTTTCTGCCATGGTGTGTGCTCCTTCGGACACGTGTGAGCTCGGGCGACGCCCCGTAAGCCATCGTCACCGGTTTAACTGGTGACGATGCTGACATGGGGGTGTCGGAGCTGTCAACCGCAAACGTATGAATCGACGGCTGCTAGGCTGGAAGCGACGTTGACCGTGTATCGAGGAGTCACAGACGTGGTGGGTGAAGACGACATCTCCGGGTGAGACCCGGACCTGACGGCCACCGGCCGGCGCTCAGGAGCGCTGCCGAGGTGGCCTGTCTCGTCGTACCCCTTTCCCACATCTGACCGGGGCAGAAGTCTGATCTCTGCCCTCGATCCACCCGAGGTCATTCCATGTCCGACGCGTCCATCGTCTGCTCAAACCTCTCCTTCGCCTGGCCCGACGACACCGCTGTCTTCCAGGACCTGTCGTTCTCCGTGCCCCCCGGCCGCACCGGCCTGGTCGCCCCCAACGGCTCCGGCAAGTCCACCCTGCTCAAGCTGATCGCCGGTGGGCTCAAGCCCGCCACCGGCTCGGTGACCGTCACCGGCACTCTCGGCTACCTCCCACAGAGCCTCCCCCTGAGCAGCACCCTCACGGTCGCCGAGGTCCTCGGCATCGCCGCCGTGATCCGCGCCCTGGACGCCGTGGAGTCCGGCGATGTCGCCGAGGAGCACTTCGCCACCATCGGCGACGACTGGGACATCGAGGAGCGCACCCGCGCCCAGCTCGACCGCCTGGGCCTGGCCGACCTCACCCTGGACCGCAGCCTGAGCACCCTCAGCGGCGGCCAGGTCGTCTCCCTCGGCCTCGCCGCCCAGCTCCTCAAGCGCCCCGACGTCCTCCTCCTCGACGAGCCCACCAACAACCTCGACGTCGAGGCCCGGCACAAGCTCTACGACGTGCTGTCGGACTTCACCGGCACCCTTCTCCTGGTCAGCCACGACCGCGCCCTCCTCGACCGCATGGAACGCGTCGCGGAACTCGGCAGCGACGAACTACGCCTGTACGGCGGCAACTTCACCGAGTACGAGGAGGCCGTGCGCGCCGAGCAGGAGGTCGCCGAGAAGAACGTCCGCAACGCCGAGCAGGAGCTCAAGCGCGAGAAGCGGGAGATGCAGCAGGCCCGCGAACGCGCCGAGCGCCGCATGAGCAACGCCTCGAAGAACCTCAAGAACGCCGGGCTGCCCAAGATCTTCGCGGGCAACATGAAGCGCGGCGCCCAGGAGGCCGCGGGCAAGTCCGGCACCATGCACGCCTCCCGGGTCAGCGAGGCCAAGGCCCGCCTCGACGAGGCCGGACGCGCCCTGCGCGACGAGCAGCGCCTCACCCTGGAACTGCCCGACACTCAGGTCCCCGCCGGCCGCAACCTCTTCCTCGGCGAAGGCATGCAGGTCCGCCTCGGCGACCGTGAGGTGTTCGCCCCGGGCGGCGTCGACCTGACCGTCCGCGGCCCCGAACGCATCGCGTTGACCGGCCCCAACGGCGCCGGAAAGACCACCCTGATGCGCCTGATCACCGGCGAACTCGCCCCGGACGGCGGGGAGATCAAGCGCAACGACGGCCGGATCGCCTACCTCTCCCAGCGCCTGGACCTGCTCGACCTGGATCGCACGGTCGCCGAGAACTTCGCCGACTTCGCCCCCGAGCGGCCCGAGGCGGAGCGCATGAACCTCCTCGCCCGCTTCCTCTTCCGCGGCGCCCGCGCGCACCTCCCGGTCGGCGTCCTGTCCGGCGGCGAACGCCTGCGCGCCACCCTGGCCTGCGTCCTGTGCGCCGAACCGGCCCCGCACCTGCTCCTCCTCGACGAGCCGACCAACAACCTCGACCTGGTCAGCGCGGGCCAGCTGGAGAGCGCGCTCAACTCCTACCAGGGCGCCTTCATGGTGGTCAGCCACGACGAACGGTTCCTCGCCGAGATCGGTGTGAACCGCTGGCTGCGCCTGGCGGACGGCACGCTCAAGGAGACGGGGGCGCCCGAGGTGTGAGCCGGTGACGTGTGCCCTGGCCCGTGTCCGAGGCGCCCCGCGCCCGGCGGGCCGACCACCGCTCACCCATGGGGAACACCTGTGTCCGCACTGATCGCCCACGACCTCGTCCGCACACTGGGCGGCCGCCGCATCCTCGACGGCATCTCCCTGACCGCCGCCCCCGGCCACCGCATCGGCCTCATCGGGGAGAACGGCGTCGGCAAGTCCACCCTCCTGCGCCTCCTCGCGGGCACGGACGACCCCGACGCCGGAAGCATCACGCGCCCCGCCGACCTGGGCTTCCTCCACCAGGAGATCCCGTACGACGCCTACCGCACGATCGCCACGGTCCTGGACGAGGCGCTGCGCGAGGCCCGCGAGGACCTCGCCGAACTGGACCGCCTCGGCGAGGAGCTGGCCCGAGCCCCGGAGGATCAGGGCCTCCTCGATGCCTACGGCAGGCGCCTGGAGCAGGCCCAGCACCGGGAGTCCTGGGACGCCGACCGCCGCGCGGCCCTGGTCCTGGACGGCCTGGGCCTGGGCACGTTCGCCCACGACCGCACCCTCGGCTCGCTCTCCGGCGGCCAGCGCGGCCGTCTCGCCCTGGCCGCCCTCCTCGTACGCCGCCCCTCCGCCCTGCTCCTCGACGAGCCGACCAACCACCTCGACGACAACGCCGCCGCCTTCCTGGAGGAGCAGATCCGCGCCCTGCCCGGCACGGTGGTCGTCGCCAGCCATGACCGGGCGTTCCTCGACGCCGTCTGCACCGACCTGATCGACCTCGACCCGGCGGTGGACGGCCCGGTCCGCTACGGCGGCAACTACTCCGCCTATCTGGCGGAGAAGCGGGCCGAGCGCGAGCGCTGGGAGCGGCGGTTCGCCGAGGAGCAGGAGGAGTTGGAGGGGTTGCAGGAGTCCGCGGAGGTGACCGCGCACCGGGTCGCGCCGGACCGTGGCCGTACCGACAACGAGAAGATGGGGTACGGCCACCGGGCGGGCCGGGTGCAGAGCCAGATCTCCCGGCGGGTCCGCAACGCCACCCGGCGCCTGGAGGAACTGGAGCGCACCCGGGTGCCCGAGCCGCCCCGCCCGCTGCGGTTCGCGGCCGGGGAACTGGCGGCGCGCAGCGAGGAAGGCGCGCAGCCTCTGGTGTCGCTGAGCAAGGTCCGGGTGCCGGGCCGGCTCGCACCGGCCGACCTGGAGGTGTCGGCGACCGACCGGCTGCTGGTCACGGGCGGCAACGGGACGGGCAAGTCGACCCTGCTTGCCGTACTGGCCGGACAGCTGCCGGCGGAGGGCGAGCTGGTCCGGCGGCACAGGCTCACGGTGGGCCTGCTCACCCAGGACACGACCTTCGAGCGGTACGACCGCACGGTCCGCGCCACCTACGAGCAGACGCTCGGCGCGCAGCGGGCGGAGAAGGTGCCTCTGGGCTCGCTCGGCCTGCTGCACGAGGCGGACCTGGACAAGCCGGTCGGGCAGCTGTCGGTTGGCCAGCGCCGCCGCCTGGCGCTGGCCCTCCTGGTGGCCCGTCCACCGCAGCTGCTCCTGCTCGACGAGCCCACAAACCACCTCTCCCCCACCCTGTGCGACGAACTGGAGACGGCGCTCGGTCCGGGCCCGGGCGCCATGGTGGTGGCCAGCCACGATCGCTGGCTGCGCCGACGCTGGCAGGGCCGGGAGCACCGTCTGGGACCCTGACGCTTCTGGGGCCGGGAACACCGCTTGGGACAGTGACGCTTCTTGCGCCCGAGCGGAGTCACCTGTCAAGATGGTGATGTGAATCTTGACCATGTCTTCGTATGCGGGCACCCGGCTCTCGACTTCGCGGCCACGCTCCGGGCCCGGCGGTCGACCCGGTTCGAGATGTTCGTGACGCCGGAGCGGCTCAACGCCTGGTACCTGGAGTCCGGCCTGGTGGACACGATCGCCGACGGCCAGGACGACGACGTACGGGAGGCTACGGCCGTACGCGAGGCCATCTACCGGCTCGTGACCGACCGCCGCCTGGGCGAGGAGTTCGACCCGGAGGCGCTCGACGCCGTCAACGCGGCCGCGCGCAAGACGCCCGTCACGCCTCAGCTCACCCTGGCCGGGCGGCTCACCGAGGCCACGCCCGAGCAGGCGCTGGCGACGGTCGCCCGGCAGGCGGTGGAGCTGCTCAGCGGCCCGGACGTGCCGCTGATGAAGGAGTGCGGCAACCCCGAGTGCACCCGCGTCTACATCGACCGCTCCCGGGGCATGCGGCGCCAGTGGTGCGGCATGGAGTCCTGCGGCAACAAGATCAAGGCCGCCGCGTACCGGGCGCGCAAGAAGTCCGGGCCCGCCACGGCCGCACACTGACCACCCTCTCGCCTGGTCGCCGGAGTCAGTCGGCCGCAAGATCCTTGTCCTTGAGGGTCCTGCGGAACCGGTTCATCAGCACCGCCCTGGCCCAGCGCACGGGCGGCGGAAAACCCGAGTAGACCCGTTCCCGGCCGGGAACGGGCTCGGGGTGTTCCAGGAATCCGAAGGCCAGGTGCGGCTCGCTGCGCCAGACCCCGAGAACGTGCGGACGGACGTGAAAGGTCCACCACAACACGTGCGGCCCACCGCCCTGTCGGCGAAACACCTCAGAGATACATGGCCCGGTGGCTGCGGTAGGCGAAGGTGTCGCCCGAGCTGAGGATGGTCACGATCTCCTCACACAAGGACGAGGATCGGAAGAGCCATGCCGCAACCCCCACGACCGGACGACATCGTCCGTGTCGACAGCACGTGTACACCGTGACCGGCGGCAACACCAACTGGGTGATCATCAGGGGCGGGGACAGCTGCCCCCTGGTCGACGCCGGCTACCCCGGCGACCGTGACGCCGTGCTGGGCTCGCTCGCGGCCCTGGGGCTGGGGCCGCGTGACGTGGCCGCCGTACTGGTCACGCCCGCGCACAACGACCATATCGGCGCGGCAGAGCATTTGCGCTCCCATTGCGACGTGCCGGTCCTCATGCACCACGAGGAGGTGCCGCACGCCCGCCGTGACTCCCTCGCCCAGGTGTCCGTGGGACAGGTGCTCGCGCAGGCCTGGCGGCCCGGCGTACTGCCGTGGGCCATCCACGCCCTGCGCGCAGGCAGCACCACGTATGTGCCGGTCTGCGAGCCGCAGGCGTTCCCGGCGCCGGGAGCCCTCGACCTGCCGGGAGCACCGGTGCCCGTGCACACCCCCGGACACACCAAGGGCCACTGTGCCTATCACCTGCCCGAAAGCGACATCCTGATCACCGGCGACGCCCTGGTCGCCGGCGACGCCCTGGTCGCCGCGCACCCCACGTCGCGGATCAGCGGTCCGCAGCTGACCTCGTGCGAGTGACACCGTCGACGCTCGAGGAAACCGAAGAGCAGCCACACTTCCTCTATGCACGGCCACATCAGCGCTTATCGTGAAGAGTGAGCATGTCGGAGAAACCATCTGGCGTTGACACTTATCCACACGGGACCCATGGCGTGGGTACCATGCGCAACGTCATCCATATCGAGGGAGTGAACGGTTGTGACCAGGCAATCAGCCGACACGCTCCGATCGCGGTACGTAGCACAAGCCGCATCGGACTTGGAGGAGAACCGTCGGCGACAGCAGGAGCTGGCGGACAGGATCTCCGCATTGAAGCAGGAGGAAGCCCTCCTCGCGGACATCCTCAACCTCGCCGAGCGGTACGAGGGTTTCGCCGATGCGTCCCGGCTTCCTGAGCAGTTGCAGGACGAGCCCGTCGTCGCGAAGGCGAAGAAGACGTCCACCGAAGCCGCCACCCGACGCTTGACGTCGGCCAAGAGCGCTCCGACCAAGACGGCGAAGGCCGGCGCGAAGGGGACGTCGCGTCAGCCTCTGCTCGGTGACCTGTTGGCGGAGCTGCTCGGCCGGTACAAGGAGCCGCGTCTGGCGAAGGAACTGCGCGACGAGCTCCTCGAGAAGCACCCGGACCGCAATCCCACACCTCAGGTGGTGCGGAACACCCTCGAATCCCTGGTCGCCAAGGGCCGTATCCGGCGCCACAAGCAGCAGCGCTCCGTCATGTACAGCCTGGTCAAGTCGGGTGCGGCAGACAGCGACAGCTCCGACTGACTCGTCTGCTTGTCCCGCGGGCGGTGATCACAGCCGGACGGCAGTGCACAGCATGCGCGACACATCCCGCCTCGCGGGACGGGCGAGACGTCTCAACCGACCGTGTGAACCATGTGAACCAGGAGAGGTCCAGACCCCGTTGGGGATGAGAGGTTCTGTTCCCAGAAACCTCGTCTCCAGTAGCGTCCACCTCTGCAGGAACAGTTCATCACATTTCGGACGACAATCGCGTCACGGAATCCTTGAGCGGGTGGCAGCGGACAACGCCGCCGCCTTCGCCGGGCTGTCGACTTCTTTGGGTGTGCGCCTCGGCCTGTACCGGGCCATGGCAGGGGCCGGGCCGCTCACTTCGACCGAGCTGGCCAAGAGGACAGGGCTCGTCGAGCGCTATGTCCGCGAGTGGCTGGACGGGCAGGTCGCCGGCTCTTATGTGATCCACTCCCCCGAGACGAACACGTATCTCTTTCCGGGAGAGCACGCGGCCGTACTCGCCGACTCCTCCCTGCCCACGTACGTCGGCGGCGACTTCACCATGCTGAAGGACCTCTGTGGCGCCGAAGAGGCGCTGGCGAATGCCTACCGCAACGGTGGCGGGGTGAGCTGGCAGGACTTCGGGCCCGATCTGGCCGAGGGCATGGCCCGATCGGCCGGTCCTTCGCCTCCACCTCATCCGTCCTGTGTCTGCCGGTGGCCCCGTCACAGAACGGCCCGCACGCGCTCGGCAATCACCCCGGCCAGGATGCCCTCAAGGAGATCGGCACCGAGGTGGGCCCTCGCAACCGGCGGCTCGCCGTCGAGACCTTCACCAACAGGGTTTACGACGTGACGCGTTGACGGACAGCCGCTGCCCGGGCACGGCGGCGGCTACCAACCACGCCATACATTGTCGAACGCGGCATTCTCGACATCCCGCTGCAGTCGTACGGCCTCCAGCTGCATCGCCGCGTCACCCACGGCGGCCAGTACGGTCGTGACGGCGTCGTCGAGGAGGCCGTCGTCGGCATCGGACGGCTGGCCCAAGGCCGCCAGCAGGCCGGCGAGGACGGGCTCGTCGGAGGCCCTGCGCTCCTCCGCCTCGCGGCGCTCCTGCGAATCGGTCAGTACGGCCTTCCCGGACAGCAGCCGGAGCCCGTGGCCATGCGAACGGACGACAAGGCCGGCCCGCTCCAGGGCGTCGGCGTATGCCGACACGAGGTTCTCGGCGCGGCGCCACAGCCAGTCGTCGACGGTCTCGTACGGCTCCTGCCGGACGAGTGAGACACTCGCCTGTTCCAGCAGCGGGTCCCCGGACGCCGTCTGCGGGCCGGGCACCATACGGTCGCCATCCAGGCGCAGTACCCCACTCCGCAGCAGGTCGATCGCTTCGGCACCGGCGAGTGCGAGCGACAGGTCGCCCTGGCCCGTGAGTTCCCCGGGCGGCATGGTCAGCGCGATGAGCACGAGGTCGCGTGCGGTGGTCATGCGTCCCTCCTGGTCTCCAGCAGGCGCAGCCACACCTCGCTGATGGTGGGGAAGGCGGGTACGGCGTGCCAGAGGCGTTCGACCGGCACCTCGCCGGCGATGGCGACGGTGGCCGAGTACACCAGCTCCTCCACGCCCGGCCCGACGAAGGTGGCGCCGATGACGACCTGCCGGTCCCGGTCGACGAGGACGCGGGCCCTGCCCCGGTAGTCGGGGCGGTACTGGACGGCGCCCGCGAGGTGTCCGATCTCGTAGTCGACGACCTCGACGTCCCGGCCGAGACGCTCGGCGTCCCGCACGGTCAGGCCGACACTCGCGACCGTGGGATCGGTGAAGACGACGCCAGGGACGGCCTCGATGTCGGCCGTGCTGCTGTGCCGCGCCCAACGGCCCGTGTCCAGCTGCTCACCCCGTGCCCGGTTGGCGATCACCGCACCGGCGACGCGGGCCTGGTACTTGCCCTGGTGCGTGAACAGAGCCCGCCGATTGACGTCGCCGACGGCGTACAGCCACTCCCCCGGGACGGCGGTGACGGTCAGGCTGTCGTCGACGGTGAGCCAGTCCCCCGGTGTCAGTCCCACGCTGTCGAGCCCGATGTCCTGCGACCGCGGGGCGCGGCCGGCGGCGAACAGGATCTCGTCAGCGGTGAGTTCGGAACCGTCCGACAGCCAGACCCTGACCTCACCCGCGCCGTCCGCTCGCTTCGCGTCCACGACGGAGACGCCGAACCGCACGTCCGCACCGGCCTCCCGCAGCCGCTCGGTGACCAACTCCCCGGCGAAGGGCTCCATCCGGGGCAGCAGTCCGTCCTCGCGGGCCAGCAGGGTCACCCTGCTGCCCAGGGCCTGCCAGGCGGTGGCCATCTCGACGCCCACCACACCGGCGCCGACGATGACGAGGCGCTGCGGCACCTGGCGGGCGCTGGTGGCCTCCCGGCTGGTCCAGGGCCGCAGTTCCTCGATGCCGGGCAGCGAGGGCAGGGCCGCGCGGCTGCCCGTGCAGACAACGACGGCGTGCCGGGCGCGCAGCCGGACGACGTCGCCGTCCGGCGTCTCCACCGTCACCTCGCGTTCTCCCGCCAACCGGCCGTGGCCGCGCAGCAGATCGATACCGACCGACTTGATCCACTCGACCTGGCCGTCGTCCTTCCAGTGGGCGGACATGCGATCGCGGTGCGCGAGGACGGCGTCAACGTCCAGCGGTCCCTTGACGGCCGGGTCGAGACCCGGGATGTGCGCGGCATCGGCCCGGAACAGGGCCGGTCGCAACAGGGCCTTGCTGGGTTCGCAGGCCCAGTACGAACATTCGCCACCGGCCAGTTCGCTCTCGACGATGACGGTGCTCAGACCGGCGGCGGTGGTCCGGTCCGCGACGTTCTCGCCGACCGGGCCGGCGCCGATCACGATGACGTCGTATGTGCGGTTGTTCTCGGTCGTCATGTGTCCTCCGTTGGCTGTGAGCCGTGCGGATGGGTGGTGGGCGGATGGGTGCTGGGCGGAGTCAGGCGGCTCTCAGCGGCCGGGGGCGCGCTCGGTGACCTCCTGGAGGAACCACTCGTTGCCGTCCAGGTCCTTGAAGGCGGCGAAGGTGCCGTAGCTGGCCCGCTCGGGATGCAGGCCCCGCACCCGGTGCGTGTCACCGGCGTGGTGGAAGGCACCCGTCTCGTCGCGGAACGGGCCGTAGACCTCCACGCCGTACGAGGTCAACTCCTCCTGGGCCTTGAGGATGTCGGTGACGGTCAGCTGAAGGCCGTGGAGCGTGCCGGGCTCCTGCTGGGTGAGCCCCTCCCCGAAGATGATCGAGCACTCGGAGCCGGGCGGGGTGACCTGCACGATCCGGTAGCCGTCGTTGATCGGGAAGTCGGCGTCGAGGCGCCAGCCGAGCCGCTCGACGTAAAAGCCCTTGGCCCGGTCCACGTCGGCGACGGGCAGGATGACGACTTCGAGCTTCATGTCCATGGCTGTGTTCTCGCTTTCGGTGGTGTGGTGCCCTGCGCAGGCGGGCGCCGTGCGCTCAGTGTCGGCCGCGGCCGACATGTGCCGCCTCAGTCAACTGACGGTGAATCACGGGTGCGTCGACCAATTCGTTACCGAGGCCACCACACCCGACGGCTGCCTGATACGCGAGACCTTCGCCCCCGAGACCCCGGCGGCGCCGGTGCACCCCAACGCCACGGGTGAGAGCGCGATGGCCACCGCGGTCGAGGGTGTTCTCGCAGGTCACAGCCGACCTCACTGACGTCTCCGGGCCCGCGGTCAAAGAAGGCTCGCGGGCCCGGGGCCATACCCCGACAGCACAGCGCTCTCCGCCCAGCCCCACACCTGCGCATCCGAGGGCCAGTCATGGCCGCCCTCGGCCCCGGCCGGGCCACCCCGAGACACCTGCTCATCGGAAACATGTTCAGCAGAGGCCCGTCGGGCATGTGCGCGACGTTTCTCGATAACACTCACACGAATGTGCGTCAGGGAGGCCATGGCGGGCTCTCAGGCGGCGGCGCTGGCGTTGATGGTGACCGGGATGTTGCCGCGCAGGGCCTTGGAGTACGGGCAGATCTGGTGGGCGGCGTTCGCGAGCTCCTGGGCGGTGGCGTCGTCGACGCCGCCGAGCACGGGGTTGAGGACCGCGGAGAGGGAGAACTCGCCGTCGTCGCCGTGCGTGAGGGTGATGTCGGCGGTGATGCTGGTGCTCGTCAGCCGGATCTTACGGCCGGTGGCAGCGCGACGCAGGGCGCCGAGGAAGCAGGCAGCCCAGCCTGCGGCCAGCAGCTGCTCGGGGTTGGTCGCGGTACCGGCGCCACCGAGCTCCTTGGGGAGGGCGAGGCTGGTCTCCAGCAGACCATCGGAGGAGCGGACGTGACCGCCATTGCGGCCCTCTCCGTCGACGTTGACGACGGCGGTGTAGCTGACTGCCATGACTGTGCTCCCCCATCGGGTTGAAAGGTCTGTGCATGTCGCCGACCAGGACCTTTATCGCGTCACCGGTTGAGGCGGTGACGTAATCATGGCAGCCGTTCACGTCACCCGTCAAGGCGGTGACTGTCGACTTCGCCGGTTCACATGTCGCCCGTCGCTTGTTGAGGAAGTGACACAGCTCGTGAGACGGAAACGCCGGACAGCTCCTGAGACAGCCGACGAACCCGCTGTTCAGAGCGATGACTTATGACACGAAGCGCGAGACCCTACAGGTCTGAGCGACCCCAGCGACCCGAGCGGCCTGACGCGCCCTACTGCTCACTCGTGGGGTACTCGGCGTACCACCGGGCCGTCCGGGTCATGGAACGGGAAGTGTGAGCGGTAGCTCTCCCGTTCGAGGTGCAGTCCGGACCGCGGCGCGGGCCCGCCCGTGTGGTAGTAGTCGCCGACCTCGACGCCCAGCGCGTTCAGCCGGTCCCTGGTGGCCACGATGTCGGGGACACACAGGTACATGTTCTGCGCCGAGCCGGGCGCGGCGGTGGTCAGGCCGGTGCCGAACCGGACCGACCAGCCGAGCCGCGCATAGGTCGAGGAGGTGTGTGTGCGTTCGATACGCATACCCTCGGCCTGGAGATACATTGCACACTTCAGGTGTCTAGGATTCCCATGGTGGGCGGGGCATGAGTGCGCAGCAGGAGTACAGAAGGCGACGACTGGGGCTGACGAGCCTCACGGTGGCGGCGAGTGGCCTGCTCGCCCTGCTGATCGGGGTGGCGTTCGCGGTCCTGCTGTGAGCGATCTCCGACGCGAACAGCTCCACCTCCGCTCGCCGGGCCTCCCGTACGGCGCTCGTCGAAGCCGGGACCATGGAACGGCTGCTCCTCGATCTCGAGACCGGGCAGCGAGGCTTCGTGATCACCAAGCACGAAACCTTCCTCCAGCCATGGCAGCAGGCACGCTCCCAGCTCCCCGCGGCAGCGCGGCGGTTCACCGAGAGCGCCACCTCCCCGGATCAGCGGCGCACGGCGGAACGGACCGCCCGGGGCGTCGACTCCTTTCTGAAGGACTACTCGGGCCCGCTGGTCGACATGGTCCGGCGGGGTGATCCCGCCGCGTCCTCCCTGAAGACGACCACCGAGGGCAAGGAGCGCGTCGACACCTTGCGGGCGCAGTTCGCCCAGTACATGGCGGACGAGCGCGCGCAGCTCGCGGCGCACACCGACGCCGCCGGGACGAACAGCCGGCAGGCGGTGCTCGCGGCGGCCATCGGGCTTGCCACGTCGACCGCGCTCGTGGCCGTCTTCACGATCCTCCAGCACCGTGCGGTGGTACGGCCGGTGCGTCGGTGTCGGACAGGTGCAGATCGAGCAGCAGTCCGTCGGGGCGATGAGCCCGCACCGCGGCCAGCCCGAGGCACCGTCCTGGGACTCCGCCACGACACGCAGGCCACGTGCCGTCAACAGCGTCGTGGCGATGCGGCGGAACCCATGGGCGTCGTCGACGACGACGATGTTGATGGACATGCCTTCAGCATGCCGAACCCCCTCACCACCGGACCATAGGGGGAGCCCTACGCTTTGTGGATCGCTGACTCAAAGAGAACCCCAGCGGACCTCTCACCGTCCGTTCCCACCGGTCTGATCGGCGCGGGCATGATCTGGATGCCCTTTAGACTGCAGTGATTGCATGACCGCACGGAGCCAGGTGCAGCGCAGCCGGGTCGGCGGATGTCACCGGGCCTCCAGCCGTCAGCCGTTGGAGGCCGCTCGATGAATAACCCGGACTCGACCATCTGCCCGGCCTCGACACGGCTGGTCGGACGGGACAAGGACCTCGCCTTCATCCACTCCTTCTTCAGCAACTCCGAGGTCCACGGTGCCGCGCTGCTGTTGTCGGGCGAGGCCGGGGTGGGCAAGACCGCCGTGCTCGACGCGGTGGCGACCGGGGCCGCGCACAACGGCGTCCGGGTGCTGCGCGCGGCCGGTGTGCAGTTCGAGGCGGACATCAGCTACGCCGGGCTCAACCAGCTTCTCGTGCCGCTCTTCGACGACTTCGACGTCCTGGACCCCGTCCACCGCGACGCCCTGCGGGTCGCCGTCGGCATCGGCAGCGGTCCGGCGCCGGACCGGCTGCTGACCTCCACGGCAGTCCTGCTGCTGCTCCGGATGACGGCGGCCCGTACGCCGCTGCTGCTCGTCGTCGACGACCTGCCGTGGCTGGACCGGGCGACCAACGCCGTGCTCGGTTTCGTGGCCCGGCGGCTGGTCGGCAGCACGATCGGCTTTCTCGCCGCCTCCCGTGAGGGCTCCGAGAGCTTCTTCGAGTCCAGCGGTCTGACCGAGCACCGCCTTGAGCCGTTGGACGACGCTTCGTCGACCGAGCTGCTCGCCCTCGCGCACCCGGACGTCTCCCCCGCCGTACGACGCCGTATCGCGGCCGAGGCGCGCGGCAACCCGCTGGCGCTGGTGGAGTTGCCGGTGGCGCTCTCGGCAGAGCAGCGGGCGACGCTGGCGATGGTGCCGGCCGTGCTGCCGCTGAGCGAGCGGTTGCAGGCGCTGTTCGCGTCGCGGGTGGCGGAGCTGCCGGCGCGCAGCCGTGAGCTGCTGCTGCTCGCGGCCCTCGACGGGACGGGGGACCTCGCGTCCGTCAAGGCGGCGGCGTCCGGCCGGGCCGAAGTCGATGACCTCGTTCCCGCCGAGCAGGCCCGGCTGGTGACGGTCTCCGCGGGCAACCGCCGGCTGTCGTTCCGGCATCCGCTGATCGGTTCCGCGGTGGTGGAGCTGGCGACCGCGACGGAACGCAGGCGAGCCCATCGGGCGCTCGCGGACGTCCTCAGCGGCCAGTTGGAGCGGCGTGCCTGGCATCTGGGCGAGGCGGCGACGGGCCCGGACGAGACGGTCGCGGCCCTGCTGGAGGAGGCTGCGCGCTGCCGGCTGCGCCGCGGGGACGCGTTGGGCGCGGTGGCGGCGCTGACCCGGTCCGCGGGGCTCAGTCCGGCGGCATCGGACGAGAGCCGCCGGCTGGCGGTGGCGGCCTATGTGGGCGTGGACTCCGGCGGCGAGCTGGAGGACGCCACCCGGCTGCTGGCCGAGTCCCGGCTCGTCCATCCGGTCGGCCATCAGTCGCTGCACGCGGCGACGGCATCCGCGTTCTTGCTGATCAACCGGGACGGCGACATCGACACCGCCTACCGGCTGCTGATCGGCGCGATCGAGTCCGCGGAGCCCGAGCACCATTACGACGCCTCCGACGAGGGGCTCATCGAGGCGCTCCATCTGCTGATCTTGCTGTGCTGGTACGGCGGTGATCCGAAGCTGTGGGAGCCGATGTTCGCGTTCATGGACCGGCTCACTCCCGAGCCGCCGGAGTTGCTCCGGGTGATCACCCAGACCTTCGGCGACCCGGCCCGCACCGGTGCGGCGGCACTGCCGCGGCTGACGGAGCTGATCGCCACGGTCGGCGACGACCCGACCCGGGTGATCCGGGTCGGCACCGCCTCGGTCTTCGCCGACCGGCTCGGGGACTTCCGGGGGGCCACGCGCCGGCTGGTGGAACAGGGCCGGGCCGGCACCGCACCGGTGCGCCGGCACCTGGGTGCGCTGATGCACCTGGGCCTGGACTACTTCCATCTGGGCCGGTGGGACGACGCCGCGCAGCTGGCGGCCGAGGGGCTGACCCTGTGCGAGAACCACGACTACCGGTTCTTCGCCTGGTACTTCCAGTACATCCAGGCGGCGGTGGCGGCGGTGCAGGGGGACGCGGAGACCAGTGCCGCGCTGACCGAGGAGATCGTCCGGTGGGCGATGCCGCGCGGGACGTACGGCGCCCGGTTCTTCGCCTGTCACGCGCGGGCGTTGGCCGCGCTCGGCAGCGGCGATTTCGAGACCGCCTACCAGCACGCCTGCACGCTCAGCCCGCCCGGGACAGTGGCCCCGTACGTGCAGATCGCCCTGTGGGGCACGATGGACCTGGTCGAGGCGGCCATCCGTACCGGCCGGGAGCAGGAGGCCGCGGCGCACGCGGCGGCGATGCGCGCGTCATCGATGGCCGCGCTGTCGCTACGGCTGGAGATGCTGGTGCTGGCCTGCGAGGCGCTGACCACGCCCGGTCGGCCGGGACTGGCGCTCTTCGAGCAGGCGCTGTCGCTGCCCGATCCGGAACGCTGGCCCTTCGACGTGGCACGGGTGCGGCTCTTCTACGGCGAACGCCTGCGGCGGCTGCGGGCCACGGCGGATTCCCGGGAGCAACTGGCCCAGGCGTTGGAGGCCTTCCAGCGGCTGGGTGCCAAGCCCTGGGTGACGCGTACGGTGGCGGAGCTGCGGGCCAGTGGCCAGTCCACGCCCGCCGCGGCCCGGCCGGGACCGGTGGCGCTGACCGCGCAGGAGCTGCAGATCGCAAGGCTCGCGGCGACCGGACTGACGAACAAGCAGATCGCCGAGCGGCTGTTCCTGTCCCACCGGACCATCGGCACGCACCTGTACCAGATCTATCCGAAGCTGGGCATCGCCTCGCGGGCCGCGCTGCGGGACGCGCTGTCGCAGCTCGACGCGCACGACGGCGGCCAGTGAAACGGACCTCGCGGTCCCCCAAGGCTCTTTGATGTGTCCCCAGGCCGTTTGGCGTTTCCCCAAGTCATTTGACCTATGTCGGGCCCGCGTCGAGCGACCAGAGTGGGGCGGGAGGGCGTCCTTCCGGTCCGCCCTCGACCGGTGGCCGTTCCTGAGGCCACCTGCACCACGAAAGGGGAACAGGATGCCCGGCGCGTCGGAGAGCCATCCGGACATCCATTGGCCCTCGGGCTTCTCCCCCGATCAGGCGCACGGTTTCTGCCAGGCGCAGGCCGTCGTGCACGCCCCGCCCGCCAGGGCCTTCGGGTTGCTCAGCGACGTGGCGCGGTGGCCGGAGTGGGTGCCGGGCATCACCGAGGTGCGGGCCGGGCCGCTCGCCAGGACCTTCGAGGTGTGGTTCCACCAGCACCGGTTCGAGATCTTCGTGGGCGAGCATGTGCCGCATCACCGGCTCGGCTGGTCGGGCATCGGCGCCGGGGTGCAGCTGTACCAGGCGTGGCTGCTCATCGCGGTCGAGGGCGGCACCCGGGTGGTGACGGAGAACGTGGTCCGCGGCCCCGGCGCCAAGTCGCTCCAGGTGTCGTCCCCGGTGTGGGTGAAGCGGTTGAACTCCCTTTGGCTCGCCCAGCTCAAGCGGCTCTCGGAGGGCACCCCGTAGGAATCCGCTTACGCCGCCGGCCGGCACCCGGTGGGGGCGTCGACCGGTCGAAGGGCGAGGGGTGTCGCGGTCAGGCGGTGGTGACAGTTTCCTCGGCGACGGCGGTGGGAGTGGAAGCGGCCTCGCCGCCCTTGCGGGCCGGCTTGAGGAAGAGGGCGAGCAGGATGCCGACCGCGACGGTGGGGGCGATCCAGAGGTAGCCGGTGGCGGTGGCGTGGGCGAAGGCGTCCAGGGCGGTGTCGCGCAGGGCGCCGGGCAGCTGCCCGATGGTGTCGGGGCGGGCGGCGTCGAAGCCGCTGGCGGTGGGCAGGGCGTGGGTGCGGACGGCGAAACCGGTGTTGAGGAGGGTGCCGAAGACGGCGACTCCGAAGGCCGCGCCGATGGAGCGGGCGAAGGTGACCACGGCGCTGGCGGAGCCGAGATCGGCGGCGGGCACGCTGTTCTGGACGGTGGTCAGGACGACCATCGGCACCATGCCGATGCCGACGCCGGTGATCAGGAAGTAGACGCTCAGCACGAGGGTGCTGGTGGCGGCGCCGATGGTGCCGAGCAGAAGCAGTCCGGCGAGGTTGGCGACCAGGCCGCCCAGCAGGATCTTCCGCAGCAGCTCGACGCGTGCGGCCCAGCGTCCGGCCAGGGACTGGCTGATGACCAGTCCGGCGACCAGCGGCAGCATGAAGACGCCGGACAGGGTGGCGGATACGCCGTGGACGATCTGCAGGTAGGTCGGCAGGTAGACCAGTACGGCGAACATGGCGGCGTTGGCGAAGAAGCCGATCAGCGAGGAGAACACCACGGTCCGGGAGCCGAGCATGGCCGGCGGCAGGACGGGGGCGGTGGCGCGGCGCTCGACGGGCACCAGGAGCATGGCCAGCGCCACGGTGGCGACGATCAGGCCCACGATGGCCGGTGAGCCCCAGCCCCAGCGCTCACCGAAGGAGGTGACCAGGACCAGGCCGGTGGCGATGGCGGCCAGCAGGGCCGCGCCGAGGTAGTCGATGCGGGCCTTGGTGCTCCGGGTGGCCGCGGGCAGGGCGCGGGCGGCGATGGTCAGGGCGACGATGCCGACGGGCAGGTTGACCAGGAAGGCCCACCGCCAGGAGAGCTGGTCGGTGAAGACGCCGCCGAGCAGGGGGCCGACGATGCTGGCGACGCCGTAGACCGAGCCGAACATGCCCTGGTAGCGGCCGCGTTCGCTCGGGGCGACGATGTCGCCGACGAGAGCGAAGGTCAGCACGATCATGCCGCCGCCTCCGACGCCCTGGAGGACGCGGGCGCCGATGAGCTCGGGCAGGTTCTGGGCCAGGCCGCAGGCGACCGAGGCGATCAGGAAGATCGAGGTGGAGGCCAGGTAGAGCCGCTTGCGGCCGAACATGTCGCCGAGCTTGCCCCACAGCGGGGTGACCGCGGTCGAGGCGAGCAGGTATGCGGCGCTGACCCACGCGATGTCGTCGAACCCGTTCAGGTCCTCCGCTATCCGGGGCAGGGCGGTGGAGACGATCGTCTGGTCCAGGGCCGCGAGCAGGACGGCCAGGACCAGCGAGCTCATCGCGGCGGCGACCCCGCCTGCCTTGGGTGATGAGGACTCGGTTGCCTTCGACATGGAAGATGCCTTTCCCAGAAGTGGAACACCAGAATGACGAAACCTCTGCGATCTGTCACTCGAATGTAGCACTTACTGGGCAGGGTTCTACTCCCGAGAGGCGTTAGATGTCTCAGGCATCACATTCCGGCACTAGACTCGGGCCGGTGAGAGCCGACGCAGCACGCAATCTGGAAGCCGTCCTGACCACCGGGGCACGTATGCTCGCCGCCGACCCCGGCGCCAGCATCGCGAGCATCGCCGCCGAGGCCGGTGTCGACCGGCGGACCGTCTACCGGCGCTTCGCCAACCGCGACGACCTCCTCGCCGCCATCTACGAAGCCCGCCTCACAGCCATCGAGCACGCCATCGAGGACGCCCGCCTGCGCGAAGCCCCCGTCGCCGTCGCCCTGCACCGCTACGTCGAGAACATCATCACCGTCAACCGGACCTGGCCCGTCGACCTCACCCGCATGCTCGCCGACGACAGCGTCCACGCACGCCGCGACGCCTCCATCCACGAGGTCGACGCCTTCCTCCAGCGCGCCACGGACGAGGGCGTGCTGCGCCCCGGCCTGCCTCAGGGCTGGGCGAGCGCGCTGCTGCCGCAGCTGATGCACCTGGTGGCCCGGCAACTGCCCGAACTGAGCCCGGGCCAGGCCGCGGACGTGGTCGTCGACACCCTGCTGAACGGTCTTGGGACCTCCTGACACACCGAAGGCCCTCGGCAGACACCTTCCTTCAGGTGTCTGCCGAGGGCCTTCAGCGCGGGCGGCGACGCTGTTCACAGGGACACCGCCGCCGCCCATCTCATTCCACGACCTGCCGAGCCGTGTCCGTCTCGGCGGCCTCCAGCTTCTCCTCCGCGTCCCGTGGGCGCGGAGCCGCCATGGAGGGCGACGGCACGGTACCGGGCAGTTGGACGCGGCGGAGTCGGGGCTGTTCGTTCGCGGCGGTGGAGCGCTTCAAGGTTTCTCCCATCGGGGGCGCGAAGAGATCGCGGGGGCGAAAAGATCGCGGGGCGAAGAGTGGGTGCCCCGAGAAACCAAAGAAACGGCCGCCACATTCCGCACCTGCTCAGCCCTGCCGTACTCCTTCGAGGAAACGGCCCGCCAGGTCGACGCGTTCGGCGAGCGTGGCGGGTATCTGCCCGACGTCCACGAAGAGTTCGCGCACGCCCGCCTCGGCGGCGGCACACGCGTAGTCGATGTACTGGGTGAGAGTGCCCGCCTCCGGCATCCGGTCCGGGTCGGTCTTCGTGTCGGTCAGCTCGGGGTTGACGCGCAGAGCCATGCGCAGGGCCGCGGGATCGCGGTCGGCCTGCACGACGCTCCCGCTCGGCCATCGCGCCCCAAACCCCGTACTCCTCACGGTGGTCGAGGGCATGGGCGAGGCAGTCGAGCCGCACGGGGCAGTCCAGGCAGAGGGTCTTGGCCTCTTTCTGGGCGGTTCCCACGACGAACATCCGGTCCGGCTGCGTCCGGCACAACGCTCGGTCGACCCAGTTCATGTCACCTCGCTCCCCAGCGGACGCCTCTCGGGCCCGCCTGTGCGTCCGTACACACGCACAGGTAGATACGTGTGAGCCTACCTCACATGTGTCTTAGTCGTCGCTTCGGGCGGGAGCCGGGCAGGAGATCGGGAGCTGCTTACGGCCGGTTCAGCGGGTTGAGCCGGTTCAGTCCGCGTACCGGATGCGGTGGCACAACGAAGGAATGTCACCCGAGGCCAGGCCGGGCAGCACCTCGGGAAGCTCCTCGAACCGGCTCTCGCCGGTGATCAGGGCGTCCAACGCCGGGTCGGCGAGCAGTTCGAGGGCGAGGGCGGGCCGGTCGGCGTAGGTGCGGTCGGCGCGGGCCGGGGAGACGGTCCCGACCTGGCTGCTGCGCAGGGTGAGGCGGCGGGAGTGGAAGCCCTCGCCGAGCGGAAGGGCGATGCGCCGGTCGCCGTACCAGCTCAGGTCGACCACGGTGCCCTCGGCCCGGAGCAGTTCCCAGGGAGCGGGCGAGGCCCTGTTCGGTGGCGCTGGCATGGATGACGAGATCGCACTCCCCCAGCGCCTGGGACGGCGCGGCGAAGTCGACGCCGAGCGCCTTCGCGGTCTTGGGCCGCCCGGGTCGGCGTCCACCAACTGCACCCGTACACCGGGGAACCTGGCCGGCAGGGCCGCCACCGAGCTGCCGACCATGCCGCCGCCGACCACCGCGATCCGGTCCCCGACCAGGGCGCGGCATCCCACAGGGCGTTCACCGCGGTCTCGACGGTGCCGGCGAGGACGGCGCGCTCGGCGGGCACCGCGTCCGGTACGACGGTGACGCCGGCGGCCGGCACGACGTACCGCGTCTGATGCGGGAAGAGACAGAACACCGTGCGCCCGACAAGAGCCGCGGGGCCTCCCTCGACCTCTCCGACATTGAGGTAGCCGTACTTCACCGGGCCGGGGAAGTCCCCGTCCTGGAACGGCGCCCGCATCACCTC
Source organism: Streptomyces sp. NPDC051105 (assembly GCF_040682795.1). Lineage (NCBI taxonomy): Bacteria > Bacillati > Actinomycetota > Actinomycetes > Kitasatosporales > Streptomycetaceae > Streptomyces > Streptomyces sp. NPDC051105. The sequence continues at coordinate 29,119 of NZ_JBFBBR010000007.1, forward strand.
CCACTGGCTGCGGGGCACCCGGCCGCGGAACACCAGCGTCCCGGTTCCGCGACAGACATGTCTCGTGGCAGAAGGTACACACCCGCTTCCGGTGAGGTGCCTGGTGCGGTGCGGAATCCACCGGTCGTAGGGCCAGCCAGCCCTACAGACAGCACCTCTACGCATGGGGGCCAGCCGTACAACAACAACTTTTTCGGCCACAGCGGCTGACGGATTCTTCCGTGCGTTCTAATCTTCTGCGGGAGGTGTGAAGAGGCGGACGGTCGGACGTATCACGGGTACGACCGCTCGCCGTCGGGGATCACACCGAGGAGTGCCGGACCGTCCACCAGGCGCGCTGTCCCCTGCGCAGCCGTCCGAGATCGGTTGCGGGCACGCACCACCCTCGAGTCCGGGCGGCCGACCGCGGGGACACCTGTCACCACGGCAGGGAGGGACAACAACGTACCCTCACAAATGATTTGGCGTGATCCATGCGCCTGGATGCGAGAGTGTTCGGGCCGGACTGGTTCATCGGGGAAGGGAGTGGGGGACGGTGGAGTCAGTGGTCGGGACCATGATCGGACGCGACAGCGAGCAGGAGGTGCTCTCCGCGTTCGTGACGGCACCCGGAGGCAGGGCGCTCGTGCTGCGGGGTGACTCGGGTGTGGGCAAGAGCGCGCTGCTGGGACATGTGTCGCAGCTCGCGGCGGCCGAGCAGTACCGGGTGATCCGGGCGGCCGGAGTGGAGGCGGAGTCGGAGCTTCCGTTCGCCGGTCTGCACCAGTTCCTGTATCCGCTGCTGGCCTACATCGACCGGCTGGACGAGGTCCACCGCAAGGCCTTCGACGTCGTCTTCGGCAGGAGCGAAGGCACTCCCCCGTCGGTCATGACCCTCGGCATCGCCGTCCTCGATCTGCTCTCCCTGGCCGCCTCCCAGCATCCGCTGCTGCTGGTTCTGGACGACGGGCAGTGGCTGGACGACTCCAGCACCGAGGTGATCGGTTTCGTGGGGCGCCGGCTCACCGGCAGCTCGGTGAAGCTCGTCGTCGTCCTGCGGGCAGGCGTGCCCTCGGGCTTCGACACCGCCGCGCTGCCGGAACTGGCGGTGACCACGCTGTCGGAGAAGGCCTCCGAGCAGATGCTGGACCTACACCACCCCGGGCTCGCCCCCCGCGTGCGCCACCTGGTCCTGGCCGAGGCTCAGGGCAATCCGCTGGCCCTGCTGGAACTGCCTCCTTACGTGCGCGGCAGCCGAACGGGGCATACGCAGGAGGAGCCCTTCGGCTACACCGGCATCCCCCTGCCGCAACGCCTGCAACAGGTCTACGGCGCCCGGATCAAGGCTCTGAGCGACGCCGTCCGCGCGGAACTGCTGCGCGGTGCCCTGGACGGTGTCGGGGCCGGTACGGCGGCCGGTCAGGCCAGGGGTGGCCGGTACCGGATGGTCGACGCCGACGAGGCCACGGAATACGGGCTGCTCGAGGTCGACCCGCTGAGCGGTGACTTCGTCTTCCGGCATCCGCTGGTGCGGTCGTCGGTGGTGCAGACGGCGACTCCGAACGAGCGGCGTGCGGCGCATGCCGTACTCGCGGACGTGCATCGTGACGACATCGAACGCCGGGCCACGCACCTGGCGGCATCGACCGTCGACCCGGACGAGGGGGTCGCCGCGGCCCTGGAAGCGGCCGCCGAGTCCGCCACCCGGCGCGGTGGCGCGGTCGCCGCCGTGGCCTGGCTGACCCGCGCCGCCGAACTGAGCGAAACCCCCCAGGAGCGGTCCCGCAGACTGGGCAGCGCGGCCTACGTCGCCGGGCACTCGGGCCGGTTGGACCAGGCACGGCAGCTGGTCCGCGCAGGTGCCGGCGCTGACACCGGCGGCTCCCCGGACTCCGTGGTCACATCGGGCTATGTCGCCTTCTTCGAGGACGGGGACATCCGGTCCTCGCAGCACCAGGTCTTCACGGCGATCGAGAGTCTGCGCGACCGTGGGATCCAGGAGCCGGACGAGGTGCTCACACGGCTGATCGACCTGCTGCTGGCCATCAGTCAGTACGGCAGTGACGAGGCGTGGTGGCTGCGGGTCCACGAGTTGCTGGACAGCCTGGGTGACGCGGTGCCCACGCACTCGCGTATCTACCAGGACGCTTGGGGTGACGTGGTCCTGCGCGGGGCTGGGGTGCACGAACGGCTGGAGCGTGAGTTCGCCCGCCTTGCGGACCTGGAGCCGTGGGATGTCACGCGGCTGGCTGTCGCCGCCTATCACGTGGACACGCTCAGCCAGTACCGGCCGCATCTTCAGCGCATGGTGGACCGCGAGATCGAGACGGGCGCCATGGCAGACGCCATGACCATGCTGCATCTGATCATGCTGGACCAGATCGCGGTGGGTGAGTGGGACGAGGCAGAGCGGACCGGGCAGCGATGCCTGGAGCTGACGACGACACACAAGCACGCGCTGTTCGTCCACCACACGCATGCCTACTTGGGGTTGTTGGCGGCGTTGCGGGGCCAGGTCGAGCACGCCCGAAAACTCCAGGCCACCGTCGACGCCTGGGCCCGACCCCGCGGCATCGGCTTCCTCACCCAGATCACCGACACCATCGGCACCACCGCCGCCCTCGCCGAAGGCGACTACGAAGCCGCCTACCTCCACGCCATCGGCATCACACCCCCCGGCACCTTCCACCCCTACGCCCACCAAGCCCCCCGCACCCTCCTCGACCTCGTCGAAGCAGCCCTCCACACCGGACGCACCCAACAAGCCCACCAACACGCCCAAGCCGCACACCACGCAGGCCTGGCCCACATCAGCCCCCGCCTCGCCCTCACCACCTACGGCGCCCTCGCGATGACCACCCCCGACCCCACCCAAGCCGACCACTACTACCACCAAGCCCAAACCCACCCCCACGCCCACCACTTCCCCTACGAACTCGCCCGCATCCACCTCGCCCACGGCATCCGCCAACGCCACACCCACGGACCCAAAACCGCCCGGCATTCACTCACCCTCGCCGCCCAGACCTTCCAACGCCTCGGCGCGGCCACCTGGGCCGAACGCGCCCACGCCGAACTCCGCGTCTCCGGCCTCGTCACCCGCGCGACCACGCAACTGGCCGAGCTGACTTGGCAGGAACGCCGGATCGCCGACCTCGCCGCGAGCGGCCTGACCAACAAGGAGATCGGCGAACGCATGCACCTCTCTCCGCGCACCGTCAGCTCACACCTGTACCGGGTCTTCCCCAAACTCGGCATCACCTCCCGCGCCGCCCTGCGCGACGCACTGGCCAGGATTCCCGACGACCAGAACGTGTGAGTGCGACCTTCTGGGTTCCTACAAGGGGTGGGCCCGCAGGCCGAGTTCCTCGAGCCAGCCGAGCACGTAGTCCGCGACGAACCTCCATCCGTTGTCGATGGTCAGTGAGTGCGCGCGGTCCGCGAACTGCTTGAGGTCGGTCACGGCCAGGGAGTCGCCGTACTGCTTGTACGCCGCGCGCGTGGCGGCGTCGGGCACCAGCAGATCCTCCTGTCCCGAGATCAGCAGGAGCGGGCCGCGGCCCGCGTTGCCGACGTCCGCCACCGCGCGCGGGCTGCGCGCCGAGTCGGCACAGCCGAGGTCGGCGAGCAGCCGGCGGGGCGTCGGCACGGCATAGCGTTCGTACAGCCGGGCGGACTCCTCAGCGGTGACCGTGTTCGCGAAGAGGCGATGGAACTGATCCGAGGACAGGGAGACCAGTGGATCAGTGCCGTCGGTCTGGCCGGGGTGCCACAGCCCGGCCGGCGGGGCGGGCAGCGCGATGTCGTTGACCGGAGCGGGGGCGATGGCCACCCCGGCCTGACCGATGTTGGCGCCGATGAGGTGCTGGACGATCAGCCCGCCCACCGAGTGGCCGATGAGCACCGGCGCAATATCAAACGAGTCTACGATTTTGGCGTAGTGGTCCGTCAGCAGGTCCAGGCCGACATCGGTGAGCCGGTCGGCGGACTTCCGCATCTCCCCCACGGTGAACGGCTCCCCAGGCCAGCCCGGCGTGAAAGCGAGAAAGCCCCGGCTGGCGAAACGCTCCGCCCACGACTCCCATGACAGCGCGTGAAGCCACGCACCATGGATGAAGACGACGGGGGTACGGTTCACGGCTGCTTCCTCCGAGCACGACGACCACCCGGCACCGGCACGCGGGCGACTGTTTCAGCATCGTTCAGGGGCAGGTCAAGGGCGACAGTCGAATGACTTAATGTTCATGGTCCGTGGTGGCTGACCGCGCCGAACAGCCCGTGCCGGGCACCCTTTCCAGGCCGCCGCAAGCGGACACGGGTCCGTCTGGAGCAGCGCCCGAGGGCTGCCCGGCACTGTGCTCGGTGCCCACGTCGGTGAAGTTCGCCGGTCAAGTTACTTATGTACGTCGCTCTCGTGGCGGCAACAGTGGACGAGACCAGCTTCCGCCACAGAGAGGGACCAACTCGTCATGATCGGCAACCAATCAGATCGACAGACCTGCCAAGCGGTATCGCACGGTCGCTCCGAGCTGGTCCTGGACATCGAGCGAGTGCTGGACCTCACCACCCGGCAGACCGTACGCGCCGAATTCCGGTTCGACCCGGACGCGCCCTGGGTCGTGTCCGTGGAGCTGGCCATCGAGGGCGGCCCCTGCGTCCTGTGGCGGATCAGCCGCGATCTTCTCCACCAAGGGCTCTACTCGGTGAGCGGTTTCGGTGACGTCCAGCTCTGGCCGTCCTACCCCGCCGACCGCGCCACCGCACGGCTGCAGCTGACGTCCCGGGACACCGCTGCTCTGTTCGAGCTACCCGTCCCGCCGCTGGCGGAGTGGCTGGCTGACACCTACGAGGTGGTGCCCGCCGAGGCCGAGCTCGACGAGACCGACTGGGATGCCGCGACCGCGGATCTGCTCCAGGAGCCGCAGGCCCACTGCGACTGACCGCGTCCAGCCCCGGGTTCAGCGCCGGGAGCGTGCCGTGCTCTCCGGCTCGGGCCACGACATGGCGGTCAGGGCGGTGGCGGCGGTGACCGCGGTGACCGTGGTCAGACGGTCGTAGTCGGGGGTCCTCGGCACATCCGTCGACCGGTGTAGTGCGGATTGCGGAAGTTCGCGGTGTCCGTGAGCATCAGCGCGGGAACCCCACGGTTCCAGAACGGGGCATGGTCGCTGCGCCCCAGATGGTTGGCCGGGGGGGACGGCCAACCCGATGAGCAGTCCGAGCAGGCCATCGGGTCGTGGGTCCCGCAGCAGCAGGGCGGGGAGCGACGGGGAGGCCACCGCGGCGGCCCGCTGCCATGTCCTGGCCGCCGCGGTCGCGGAACGGCGGTGGACCACGAGGGTGAAGTCACCTCGGTGGCCGCCCGCCCGCACCGCGGCGGACGCTTCGGGGAAAACGCGCTCGAAACCGACGGGCAGTTTCTGGGTACCAGGGGTGTCCGCGAAGTAGCCGACGGACTCCAGGCAGATCATTCCCCGTACCCCGCCGTCCCGGCCCAGTTCGCGGGCTGCCTGCCGGGCCCCGATCAGTCCGGGTTCCTCCATGTCGAACACGGCCAGGACGACGCGCGCGGACACCGGCGCCTCGGCCAGCAGGCGGGCCGTCTCCAGCAGGACCGCCACGCCGAGGGCGTTGTCGTCGGCGCCCGGACGTCAACGCCTCCTCCGGCGCCTACGGCCTCATGCCCTCGCATCCGCACGGATACACCCGCGAGCGGTACAGCCGCTTCCTTCAGGTACTGATCAACCGGCTCGGGGTGCCCCGGGTGCATCTGCTCGGGCACTCGCACGGCGCGTTCGTGGCCGCCTATCACGCACTGCACCGCCCCGAGCAGGTGTCGGGCGTCGTGCTGTACGAAGGCGCCCCCGTCACCGGGCCCGAACACGGCGCGGAGGCGAGCCGCATGGTGGAGGCGTACGTCGCCCAGCACGCGGGCCACCCCGGGCTGCCGGGACTGCTGACCGCGTTCGGTGCCATGGCCGACATCTCCAGCGACGAGCAGACCGTGGCGGTCGCGCGCGGTGTGCTGCCCTGCTACTTCGCCGACTACTGGGGCAACGAGGAGCAGTTGGCGCCCTTCCGGGACGCGGTCCGGGCCACGTACATCTCGGGCCTGGACGAGGACCTCGTACCGGAGGTCATCGACGACCGGGCCGCGCTGAAGGGGCTGGAGCCGCCGGCTCTGGTCGTCGTCGGCCGGCACGACGTGATCTGCGGGCCGCGCTGGGCGTACGAACTGGACGAGCTGATCCCCGACTCGCAGTTGCTCGTGCTGGAGAACAGCGGGCACATGGGGCACATCGAGGAGCCCGAGCTGTTCGCGGACGCGGTCCGTGACTTCGTCCTGCGGACCGGGCGGTAGGGCACAACGGAGGTTCACGGGCGTCCGCCTGCTCAGGGCGACGCCCGTGAACCTGGGACGGGAGACGGTCCGTCGTTTCTGGACCGTGCGGCGCCAGACCACACCCGCACCCGGCGGGCTGACCGACAACGGCACCAAGGGCAAGCGGGCCCGCAAGGTGCCCATCGTCGAAAAGATCCGTCCCCTCGTCGCCCAGCGCGTCCTGTCCGCCGGCCCGAATCCCGATGCCCGCCTGTTCACCGGCCCGCGCGGCGGACGCATCTCCACCGACGTCCTGCGCGACGCCACACACTGGGACGACGTGGTCACCAAGCTCGGCTACGAGCACCTGCGCCGCCACGACCTCCGGCACACCGGACTGACCTGGTTCGCCGACGCCGGAGTCCAGGTACACGTCCTCCGCCGGATCGCCGGCCACGGCTCCCTGACCACCACCCAGCGCTACCTGCACTAGGACGTACACAAGATCACGGCCGCTGGAGCGGCCCTCTCCGCGCACCTCAGCGTGCTGCGCGCACCGCGCTCGCTGCCGAGCCCGATCGTCGTGACCCGCTGACCTGGGTCAAGGGCGCCGGTCCCCAACTGGTCCCCAAGAATGATCAAGGGCCGGTTTCGGATGCCTCCGAAACCGGCCCTGACCTGCGACTGTCTCCAGTCGGGACGACAGGATTTGAACCTGCGACCCCTTGACCCCCAGTCAAGTGCGCTACCAAGCTGCGCCACGTCCCGGTGCGCTCACTCGCGGTGACCCGCGTGATCACGCGAACAGCACTTTACCCCACGTCCCCGTGCGGCCCGAAAGAGGGCGAGGGGAGGACGAGGGGAGGGCGAGGGGAGGGGAGGGGGAGGGGAGGGCGAGCGGAGGGGAGGGACAATCGGTCGTATGGGCCGTATGGGAAACGCCGGGGCAGGGGCACGGGACCGGGACGCCGAGGGGCGGGCGCGCAGCGCGCGGCCGCGGGACGGGCTGGGGCGGCCGCTGCCGTACGGCGCGCCGGGCGTGGAGCGGCAGGCCGAGGGCGTCGTACGGACTCCGCAGGAGACCGTCGTCGAGGCGCAGGCGCTGCTGGACGCCGGGAAGCCCTTCCACGCGCACGAGGTGTTCGAGGACGCCTGGAAATCCGGGCCCGAGGAGGAACAGACGCTGTGGCGGGGGCTGGCCCAGCTGGCCGTGGGGCTCACGCACGCGGCCCGGGGGAACCTGACCGGCGGAACGCGGCTGCTGCGGCGCGGCGCGGGCGCGATCGAGGAGTGGGCGGCCGGCAGCGGGGTCCGGCGGCCGTACGGCATGGAGCTCGACGGACTCGCCGAGTGGGCGCGGGAGCTGGCCGGGCGGGTGGACAGCGGTGCCGGGAGCGTCGAGGCCGGGGCCGAGGCGCCGCGGTTGCGTGGCACCCGGTAGCACCGGGGGACCCGCTGTCAGTGGCATGCGGCAGACTCGGGGGCGTGCGAAAGATTCATGTCATCGGTATCGGTGCGGGCGACCCCGACCAGCTCACCCTCCAGGGCGTCCGGGCGCTGCAGAGCACGGACGTGTTCTTCCTCCTCGACAAGGGCGAGGTCAAGAGCGATCTGACCCAGCTGCGCCGGGACATGCTCGACACGCACATACCCGACGGCGGCTACCGGTTGGTGGAGGCGCGGGACCCGGACCGCGACCGGGCCGCGAGCGGCGGGGCGTACTCGCCGGCCGTCGGGGACTGGCGCAGCGCCCGCGCGGACATCTACGAGCGGCTGATCCGCGAGGAGCTCGGGGCGGAGCAGACCGGTGCCTTCCTGGTGTGGGGCGATCCCTCGTTGTACGACAGCACGCTCGCGATCCTGGAAGAGGTACTGGCCCGCGGCGCGGTGACCTTCGAGTACGACGTGGTGCCCGGGATCAGCAGTGTCTCGGCGCTGGTGGCCCGCCATCGCACAGGACTGAACCGGGTGGCCCGGCCGGTGCAGATCACCACCGGACGGCGGCTCGCCGAGGGGCTCCCGGACGGCGTCGACGACGTGGTCGTGATGCTGGACGCCCACCAGGCCTTCCGTCAGTACGCGGACCAGGACATCGACATCTACTGGGGCGCCTACCTCGGCACCCCCGACGAGATCCTGGTCTCCGGTCCGCTCGCCGAGGCCGGTCCGCGTATCGAGCGGCTGCGGGCCGAGGCCCGGCAGCGCAAGGGGTGGATCATGGACACGTATCTGCTGCGCCGTCACCCGGGGTTGTGAGCAAGTGGGCGTGGGCCTCGGCGGCCATGGTCGGGCAACCTGCTGTCGGCCTGGCCGCGGGCCCCGAAGGCCCCGGTCGGGCTCGGTGTGTTCCCGCCCCCGGCCGGACTCTGGCCCCGGCCGTCACGCCCCGGCCGGACCCAGGCCCCGGCCGTCACGCCGGGCCGAGCGCCAGTCGTTCCAGTACGGCCGCCACATCAGGCACCGCCGTCGCCCCCGCCGGCAGCGGTGGCCGCCGTACGACGACCACCGGCACGCCCAGTTCGCGTGCCGCCGTGAGCTTGGCGGCCGTCGCCGCTCCCCCGCTGTCCTTGGTGACCAGGACGTCGATCAGGTTCTCGCGCAGCAGCGCGGTCTCGTCGGCCACCGTGAACGGCCCGCGGGCCAGCAGCACTTCGGTGTGCGGGGGCAGCGGGGGCGCGGGGGGATCCACCGAGCGGACGACGAAGTGCCGGTCGGCCAGGTGGGCGAAGGCGGACAGGCCCAGACGTCCGGTCGTCAGGAGAACCCTGGGGCCGAAGCGCGGCAGCAGGTCCGCCGCGGCGGGCAGCGACGCGACCGGGTGCCAGCGGTCCCCGGCGCCGGGGCGCCAGCCCGGACGGCGCAACACCAGGGCCGGGACGCCGGTCCGTGCCGCGGCCAGGACCGCGTTCGCGGTGATCGTCTCCGCGAAGGGGTGGGTGGCGTCCACGAGGGCGTCCACGCGGTGTGCGCGCAGCCAGTCGGCGAGGCCTTCCGCCCCGCCGAAGCCTCCGACGCGTACCTCGCCTGCCAGCGCGCCCGGCCGGGTGACGCGCCCGGCCAAGGAGGTCGTGACGCGGACACCGGGGTGCGCGGCGAGCACGGCGGCCAGTTCGCGGGCCTCGGTGGTGCCGCCGAGGATCAGGACGTGCGGGGACATGGGGCGAGCGTACGGCGCCCTTGAGCGGGCCCGGGACGCGGGACGGCCGCCCGGCGGAGCCGGGCGGCCGTCGTGGGAAGCGACTCCCGTCAGCCCTGGCGGGCCTTGAAGCGGGGGTCCTTCTTGTTGATCACGTAGACCACGCCGCGTCGGCGGACCACCTGGGCGCCGGGCTTGGCCTTCAGTGAGCGCAGGGACTTGCGTACCTTCATCGTTCTGTTCTCCTCGGGTCGGCCGCGGGGCCGGATCAGCTGCGGGCGGCGGCGGTGCGGCCGTAGCGGCGTTCGAAACGCTCCACCCGGCCGGCACTGTCCAGGACCCGCGACCTGCCGGTGTAGAAGGGGTGCGACGCGGACGAGACCTCGACGTCGATCACCGGGTACGTGGTGCCGTCCTCCCACTCGACCGTCCGGGACGAGTCGGCGGTGGAGCGGGTCAGGAACGCTACGTCCGCGGCACGGTCGCGGAAGACGACGAGCCGGGAGTCGGGATGGATGCGGGGCTTCATGGGGTTTCCTTCCTGGGGCCTCGGTCCGGTGGTGGTTCCGGAGGGTTCGGGCCCGGTCGTTCTGGGCGGTTCAGCGCTCTTCGCGGAAATCCACGTGCGCGCCGGCCACCGGGTCGTACTTGCGCAGGACCAGCCGGTCGGGGTCGTTCCGGCGGTTCTTGCGGGTCACATAGGTGACACCGGTCCCGGCCGTCGACTTCAGCCTGACGACGGGACGCGAGGTGCTGCGTGCCATGAGCCTCTCCCTTCACCCACACCCGAGATCAATGATCCGAGCATGTCAATCACGATGGCTGTAACAACGCCTCCCCCGGTCGCATTCCCGGGCTGCCGGAGCCGCTAGCGCAGGAGCAGCTGGAGACCGCCGACGACCGTCGCCGCGATGACCAGCTGCTCGAACAGCCGCTGGTTGATCCGCTCCACCGCCCACTTGCCGAGGAGCGCGCCGGGCACGACGAACACCACGAGCGCGGCGTCGAGCAGCAGTGAGTCGCCGTCGATCAGACCCAGGCCGGCGCTGAAGGGGACCTTGGAGAGGTTCACGATCAGGAAGAAGAACGCCGAGGTGCCCAGGAAGCCGAGCTTGCGGAAGCCGGCCGACAGCAGGTAGAGCGACATCACCGGGCCGCCCGCGTTGGCGACCATCGTGGTGAAGCCGCCGAGGACCCCGTAGGAACGGGCCTTCACCCGGCCCGCCCGGGTGGTGACCGCGTCCGGGTCGTCCGGGCCGCCGGCCTTGCGGCGGCGCCACAGGGTGACACCGGCCATCAGCAGCAGGATCGCGCCGATCGAGGTCCGTACGACCTGGTCGTCGGCCCACACCAGGAACAGCGTGCCGATCACCACACCGGCCGCGACCGCGGGGAACAGCCGCCACAGCGTGGGCCAGTGGGCGTGCCTGCGGTAGGTGGCGACGGCCAGTACGTCGCCCGCGATCAGGATCGGGAGCAGGACGCCGGTGGAGGCGCGGGCCGGGAGGATCGCGGCGAAGACGGCGAGGCTGACGGTGTTGGCTCCGCTGACGGCGGTCTTGGAGAAGCCGACGAGCAGCGCGGCGAGGGCCAGGGCGGCGAACTCCCAGCCGGATATGTGCCAGAGGGTCATGGTGTTCATGCGGGGACCGATGCTATGTCCGGACAAGCCGATCCGGTAAGTACCGTCTCGCCGATCGGCCCTGCGCACGGCGTCCTCCTGGGAGGTGCGGCCCGGTCCGGCGGGCACGTCCGCCCGTTTGCACCCGCTCGGCACGGGCACCCGATCGACGACCGCAGCACAGAAGGGAAACACACGCATGACCGTGGTGAAGAGCACGCTGTCCGACGAGGCGCTCCGGGTCACCGGGACCGCTCTGCAGGACACCCTGGTGGATCTGCTCGGGCTGTCGCTGATCGGGAAGCAGGCGCACTGGAACATCGTGGGGCCCCGGTTCCGTTCGATCCATCTGCAGCTCGACGAGGTGGTCGCCGCCGCACGCTCCTACTCGGACACCGTCGCGGAACGTGCCGCCGCGCTGGGCGTGTCTCCGGACGGCCGCCCGGAGACGATCGCCGCGGCCTTCTCGCTGCCCGGCGCCAAGGACGGCTGGCTGCGGGACGACGAGGTCGTCGACCTGATGGTACGGACGCTGGAGGCGGCGATCGGACGGCTGCGCGAGCGGATCGCCGCGACCGACGAGCCCGACCCGGTCACCCAGGACCTGCTGATCTCCCTCACCGCCGACCTGGAGAAGCAGCGCTGGATGTTCGCGGCCGAGAACAGCTGAGTTCCGGGGAGGCTCACTCGGATCCCTCCGGTACGTCCGTTTCGAGCGCCGCCGCCCGCAGGGCCGCCGCCACGCGGGTGACCGCCTCCGTCGGCGGCTGGGGCAGCCGGGCCAGCAGCTGGCGCCGCTGTTCCTGAGGTCCGCCGCGCACGGGCAGGATCCGGACCCCCGGCGGAGCGGCGGCGGCGAGGGCGGCCGGTACGGTGGTCAACCCGCAGCCCGCAGCGACGAGTTGGAGCTTGGCGAGCCAGTCCCGGGCGGTGTGGACGATCTCGGGGCGCTCGTCCAGCCCGGGCCACACCCCCATCAACCGGTCCTCGCCGGCCGCGGGGCCGGCGATCCAGCGCTGTCCGCGCAGGTCGGCCACATCGACGAAGCCGCTGCGGGCCAGGGGGTGGGCGGACGGCAGCGCGAGGCACAGGGCGCGCTCGGTGAGGGTCTGGAGCGCCAGCGGCGGTGACTCCGCGTCCGGCGCCCGGAACGGCGGCGCCGACGCGATCAGCGCGAGGTCCAGGCTGCCGGCCCGCAGCGCACGGACCAGGGCCGGGGTGGTGCCCTCACGGCCGGTGACCTGCAGTGCGGGGTCGGTCCGGCGGAGCGTGGTCAGGGCCCGGGGTACCAGCACGGCGCCCGCCGTGGGGAACCAGCCCAGCCGGACCGTCCCGGCCCCTTCGGGCAGGCCGGAAAGCTCCCGCGCCGTCGCCTCGATCTCGTCGAGGACGACGGTCGCGCGCCGCATGACGATGCGGCCGGCCGCGGTGAGCCGCACCCCGTCGCGCCGCCGTTCCAGCAGCTCGGCGCCCGCCGCCCGCTCGATCGCGGCGATCTGCCGGGACACCGCAGACTGGGTGTAGCCCAGCGTGGCGGCGGCCGCGGTGAAGGTGCCCTGGTCGGCCACGGCGCGGAAGACCCGCAGCGCGGTCAGCGACACGTCGTTGAAGTCCATGACGTTTACGCATACCACCTGTGCCGTACTTTCGTTGGACTCATGGACATGACGTTCCTAGCGTGGTGGGCATGAAGACTCCCCGTATCGCCCTGGTGACCGGCGCCAACCAAGGACTCGGCCGCGCCCTCGTCGAAGGCCTGGCCGCCCGGCTGACGACGGACGACCTGGTCCTGCTCACCGGTCGCGACCAGCGGCGGGTGACGGACGCCGCCGTCGAGGTCGTCCGGTCGCCCGGCACCCGCGCCCGGGTCGAGGGCCGGGTCCTGGACGTCACCGACACCGACGCCGTCGTCCGCCTCGCCGAGGAACTCCGCGCCCGCTACGGCGGGGTGGACGTCGTCGTGTCCAACGCGGTCGCCCGGGTACTGCCCGACGAGTCGCAGTCCGAGCGGGCCGACGAGTTCATCGACGTCTCCAACACCGCCACCCACGCGATCCTGCGCTCCTTCGGGCCCGTCCTGCGCCCGGGCGGCCGGCTGCTGGTGGTCGCCAGCTCGCTCGGCACGCTCGGCCATCTCGACCCCCGGCTGCACCACCTGTTCGACGGCGCCACCCTCGACCAGGTCGAGTACGCCGTGGAGTCCTGGCGCAGCGCCGTCCACCAGCACACCGCCGCCGAGGCGGGCTGGCCGGTCTGGCTGAACGTGCCCTCGAAGGTGGCCCAGGTCGCCGCCGTCCGCGCCCTCGCCGCCGAGCGCCGGGAACAGGACCTGGCCTCCGGCACCCTGATCGCCTCGGTCTGCCCCGGCATGGTCGACACCGCCACCTCCCGCCCCTGGTTCAGCGACTACAGCCAGGCCCAGTCCCCCGCCGACGCCGCCCGCGCCGTCCTCGACCTGGTCTTCGCCGACCACGTCGACCCCGCCCTCTACGGCGAGCTGGTCCGCTTCGGCAAGCCCCTGCCCTGGCACGACGGCACGCCCCCGGTGGAGCAGGACCGCCTGGTCAGGCCATGAGCGTCGAACCGTGACCGTCGAGCCAGCACCGTGACCGTCGAGCCAGCACCGTCCGGCAGCACGCAGGCGTCGGCGGCCGGTACTTCGACGACTGCGACGAGAGCGAGATCGTCGAAGTACCGGCCGTCGTACCGGCAGGCTCGCCGGCGTCGCCCGCTACGCCGTCGACCCGGACAACGGCCGCCGCCTGTGGGACCTGTCGGAGGAACCCCTCGCCGGCTGACCCGCAGTCACTCCCCAGCGGAAGGAGCGCCCGTACCTGAGCCGGAGCCCGGTCCCGAGCCGGAGCCCGTTCCCGAGCCGGCTCAGAGGCCCAGGATCCGGGCGACGGTGCGCAACACGCCGTTGTCGTTGTTGGACGGGGCGAGGTGGCGGGCCCGGCGGATGACGTCCGGGTGGGCGTTGGCCATGGCGAAGGACCAGTCGGCGGCGTCGAGCATCTCCAGGTCGTTGAGGTAGTCGCCGAAGACCATGGTCTGGGCGGGGGTGATGCCCAGTTCGCGCTGGAGGCCGCGCAGGGCGGTGCCCTTGTTCGCGGTGCGGTTCATCACGTCGACCCAGTGCTCGCCGGAGACCACGACCTGGTGGGTCGCGGCGAAGCCGGCCAGCGCCGGGGCGGTGGTGCGCTCGGCCGGGCCGAAGTCGAAGAGCGCGACCTTGATCACGTCGTCGTCGACGGCGGTGAGGTCGTCGACGACCCGGTGTTCGACGTAGTAGCGGCGGACCTCGGCGAGGAACGCCTCGTCCGAGCGCTCCACGTACGCGGACCGCTTGCCGCAGACCACGGCACCCACGTCGACGCCGTCGGCGACCAGCCGCCGTACGGTCCGGGCGAGACCGCCGGCGACGGCCGGGTCCAGGACGTCCGAGCTGAGCTCGACGCCGTCGCGCACCACATAGGTGCCGTTCTCCGCGATGAACACCATGCCGTCGGCGACGTCCGCGAACTGCCGGGCCAGGGTGGCGTACTGGCGGCCGCTCGCCGGGCTGAACAGCACACCGCGGCGGCGCAGTTCGGCCAGCATCGGCCACAGTCCCTCGGGGATGCGCTTCTCGTCGTCGAGGAGGGTGCCGTCCATGTCGGTGACGACGAGGCGGATGTCGGCGGGACCGGCGGGGAGGCCGGGCGTGGCGAGGAGGGAGGCGGGCGAGGCGGGCATGTCCTGCTTCCGGTGGGGGACGGCATTCGTACACCAGTGTCCCCCATAGGGCCGACGGGACCGGAAACGGCCATGGAGGTTCCTGCGACAGCGCGATCACCGGGCGGCACGATGTCGGCCGACGGCCGACGCGGAGCCGAGGCGGGCGGCCAGGGCAACATTCGCGGCGATACGGTTCCGGAACGACCATGCCACCCCGCCGATCGCCGCCCGGAGCCGCGCCGGGATCGCCGGCGTCCTCGACGGACTCGATCTGTCGGCACCGGGCCCGGTGCCCTGCTCGCAGTGGCGCGCCGGGGCCGACTTCCCGGCGCCGGTGCCGCAGTTCGGCGCGGTCGCCGTGAAACCCTGACCGGGACGTGTGCATCCGAGCCCGTCGAGGAGGACGTCGTATGCCACCCCTTGTCGACCCCGTGCCCGGCGGGCGCCCCGGTGATCTCGCCCGGGCGCATGCCCTCGCCCATGAGCTGTCCGCGCAGGGTGTGCGGGCGATCGTGCTGGCCTACGTGGACACCGCCGGCATCTGCCGGGTGAAGACGGTCCCCTGGCAGCGGCTCCAGCAGGCGGTGGCGTGGGGCGTCGGCATGTCCCCGGTGTTCGACACCTTCCTGGCGAACGACACGATCGTCCGCACTGACGTCCTCGGCTCACCCGACGGCGATCTGCGCCTCTACCCGGATCTGGACCGGCTGGTGGTGCTGGCCGCGCAGCCCGGCTGGGCCTGGGCCCCCGTCGACCGGATCACCCAGGAGGGCGACCGGCACCCGGGGTGCAGCCGCACCTTCCTGCGCCGGACCGTCGCCGACGCCGAGGACCGGCTCGGCCTCACCTTCAAGGCGGGCGTGGAGATCGAGTGGGCGCTGGGCCGGGCCGCCGCCCCGGCCGACGAGTTCGCCCCGGCGACCCAGGGACCGGCGTACGGCGCCGCCCGGCAGATCGAGCTGAGCGACTACGCCGCCGACCTGCTCGCGGCCCTGGACGCGCAGCAGGTGCCGGTCGCCCAGTTCCACCCCGAGTACGCCCCCGGCCAGTTCGAGCTCTCCACCGACGCCCTGGATCCGGTGGCGGCGGCCGACCAGAGCGTGCTGGTACGGCAGACCATCCGCGCGGTCTCGCAGCGGCACGGCCTGCGCGCCTCCTTCTCCCCGGCCGTCACCGAGCGGGGCGTCGGCAACGGCGGCCACCTCCATCTCTCCGTCTGGCGCCACGGGGTCAATCTGCACGCCGGCGGCGACGGCCGGTACGGCATGACCGGCGAGGCCGAGTCCTTCGTGGCGGGGCTGCTGACCCATCTGCCCGCGCTGACGGCGGTGACCGCGCCGAGCCCGGCCAGCTATCTGCGGCTCAAGCCCTCCCAGTGGGCGGGGGCGTACACGGCCTGGGGCCGGGAGACCCGGGAGACCGGCGTCCGGGTCATCACCGGCACGACCGGCCACCAGAGCCAGGACGCCAACCTGGAGATCAAGCCGGTCGACCTGGCCGCCAACCCGTATCTCGCGCTCGGCTGTGTCATCGCCGCGGGACTCGACGGGCTCGCCTCGGGCGCGCCCCTCCCCGAGGAGGTCGTCGACGACCCGGCCCGGCTGATCCCGGATGAGGCGGTGGCCCGGGGCGTACGACGGCTGCCCACCTCGCTGGCGCAGGCCGTGGACGCGTTCCGCGAGGACAAGGTGGTGTGCACGGCCCTCGGTCCGGTCCTCGCGGACGCGGTGGTCGCCGTACGCGAAGGCGAGACGGCGGCCGCCGCCGGGCTCGACGACACCGGGGTGGCGGCGGCCTACCGCTGGAAGTACTGATGGCCGGACCGGTCCGGGAAGCCCTCGACACGCTCCCCCTCGTCGACCACCACTGCCACGGCGCGGTCACCGTCGACCTCGACCCGGCCGACTTCGAGTCACTGCTGACGGAGGGCGCGGCCTGGCCGGGCGTGTCACCGTTCGACAGCCCGGTCGGCGTGGCCGTACGACGGCACTGCGCACCCGTGCTCGACCTGGACCGGCACGCGCCGGCAGCCGAGTACCTGGCGCGCCGCGCCGAACTGGGCTGGCAGGAGGTCAACCGCCGTTTCCTCACCGCCGCGCACGCGGAGACGTTCTGCGTGGACACCGGCTACGCCCCGCACCCGGTCACCTCGCCCGCCGACCTCGCGGACGCGGCCGGCGCGGCCGCCTACGAGGTGGTCCGGCTGGAGAGCATCGCCGAGGAGGTGGCCACGCGGGGCATCGACGCCGGCGAGTACGCGGCCGCCTTCCGGGCGGCGGCCGAGGAGGCGGTTCGGCGGCCGGGGGTGATCGCGGTCAAGTCGGTCGCCGCCTATCGCACCGGCTTCGACCTGGATCCGGCGCGGCCGACGTACTCCGAGGTGACCCGGGCGGCCGCGCTGTGGTTCGCGCGGGGCGGCAAGCTCACGGACCCGGTGCTGATGCGCCATCTGCTGTGGACCGCAGTCGCCCTCGGGCTGCCGCTCCAACTCCACGCCGGTTTCGGGGACTCGGACCTGCGGCTGCACCTGGCGGACCCGGCCCTGCTCACCGACTGGCTGCGGCTGACCGCCGGCACCGTCCCGGTACTGCTGCTGCACTGCTGGCCGTACCAGCGCAAAGCCGCCTATCTGGCCACGGTGTTCGAGCATGTGCACCTCGACGTCGGGCTCGCCCTGCACTATGTGGGCCCGGCCCGGGCGGGTTCGGTGCTGGCGGAGGCGATGGAGATCACTCCGTTCCGCAAACTGCTGTACAGCTCGGACGCTTATGGTGTGTCCGAGTTCCACCATCTCGGCGCCCTGTCCTTCCGGCAGGGGCTGGCCGGGCTGCTCCAGGAGCGGGTGGACGCCGACGAACTGAGCCCCGCCGACGCAGTGAGGATCGCCGCCTGGACAGGACGCGACAACGCCCGTCGCCTCTACGGACTTCCCGCATCGGACCCCGGCCGCGACTGAGCGCGTGCCCCACCCGGAAAGTATGATCAAGCAATGTCTGACATGACCGATACCACGCCCGGTTGGCTGTCCTCCGACGAGCTGGAGATGGCTCGCGCCCGTATGCCGATCCTGTACGTGGAGGCCGTGCCCGTACGTGTGGACGACAGCGGCGAAGTCACCAGCATCGGACTGCTGCTCCGCATCGGCCCGGACGGAACGGTCAGCCGGACCCTCGTCTCCGGCCGTGTCCTGCACCACGAGCGGGTCCGCGACGCCCTGTTGCGCCATCTGGAGAAGGATCTCGGCCCGGTCGCACTGCCCCGGGTGCCGGCCTCCCTGCAGCCGTTCACGGTGGCCGAGTACTTCCCGACGCTGGGCGTCACGCCGTACCACGACCCGCGACAGCACGCGGTGTCGCTGGCCTACGTCGTGCCGGTGACCGGTGACTGCCGGCCCCGCCAGGACGCCCTGGACCTGGTGTGGTTCAGCCCGCGGGACGCCATGTCCGAGGCCGTGCAGAGCGAGATGCCCGGCGGCCACGGCGTGCTCCTGAAGCAGGCCCTGGCGCACGTGGGGTGCGTGGGTTGAGGACGGCCGGGGTCGCGGAGACCGAGGAGTGCGTGGTGAAGGCCCATGCCAGGCACGGTCACTCCGCATTGACAGGTCAACTAATACCTCTCGCCTCCAACATGTCAGTAATGGAATCTCGGCCCGCTCAGGAGGCGACGCCGACCCGGCCGGCGACGTTCGGGATGTCCTGCTCGGCCCAGATGCACTTGGAGTCGCTGAGGTAGCGGGCGCCCCAGCGGCGGGACAGGGCGGCGACCAGCTGGAGACCGCGGCCGCCCTCGTCGGTGTAGGTGGCGTGCCGGACGCGCGGGGTGCTGAGGCTGCCGTCGTAGACCTCGCAGGTCAGGATGCGGCTGCGGAGCAGCCGTAGCCGCATGGGGCCCTTGGCGTGCCGGACGACGTTGCCGACCAGCTCGCTCACCAGGAGTTCGGTGGTCGTCGTCAGCTCGTCCAGGCCCCACCGGGTGAGCTGGTCGCGAGCGAGCTGACGGGCCTGGCCCGCGGCCCGGGGATCGTCGGGCAGGCCGAAGGAGGCGATGTCGGCGGCGGGCATGGCGCGCGTGTGGGCGATCAGCAGGGCCGCGTCGTCGGTGGTCCGCCCCCGGTCGGGCAGCAGCTCCGAGACGACCGTGTCGCACAGCTCCTCCAGGCCCTGGACGTCCTTCTCCTGGTCGGTGCCGGTGAAGCGGGCGGGTCCGGCGCCGGCGCCGGACAGGACGCGCAGCAGCCGGGCCAGCCCCTGTTCGACGTCCTGCGCGGCCGACTCGATCAGCCCGTCGGTGCACAGGACGACCAGACTCCCGTCCGGCAGCGGCAGCCCGTGCGCCGCGAACGGCGGGGTGGCGGCGCCGAGCGGCGGATCGGGACTGGTGACGGGGCTGTGCACGGTGCCGTCGGGATACACGAAGACCGGCGGCGGGTGCCCGGCGAGGGAGTAACTGCACCGGCGGCCGGCCGGGTCGTAGACGGCGTACAGGCAGGTGGCGTAGAAATCCTCGCCCAGGTCGCTGACCAGGTCGTTGAGGTGGCTCAGCAGTTCGTCGGGGGCCATGTCGAGGTCGGCGAGGGTGCGTACGGCGGTGCGCAGCCGGCCCATGGTGGCCGCCTCGGCGATGCCGTGGCCCATCACGTCGCCGATCACCATGGCGACCCGGTCGGCGGAGAGCGGGATCACGTCGAACCAGTCGCCGCCCACCTACTCGCCCCGGCCCGCCGGCAGATAGCGCGCCGCCGCGACGGCGGCGGGCAGCCGCGGCAGCGCTCGGGGCAGCAGGATGTTCTGCAGTTCCTGGGCGCGGGCGTGCTCCACGTCGTACAGCCGGGCCCGTTCCAGCCCCTGGCCGACCAGGGCGCTGAGCGTGGTCAGCAGGGTGCGCGTCTCCTCGCCGAAGGAGCACGGCCGGTTGTAGGACAGGACCGCGATGCCGATGGCGCGCCCGGAGGCGACCAGGGGCAGGAACGCCCAGGCCATCTTCGGCGAGGTGCCCATCAGGATCCTGTCCTTGACGGCCGGATAGCGCTCGTAGATCTCGGCGGGCGACTCCAGGAACAGCGGCTTGTGGGTCCGCAGCACATCGGTGACGGGCATGCCGGCGGTGAGCGGGCCCTCGAACCGCTTCAGGTACTCCAGCGGGTATCCGACCTCGCCTACCCTGGTCAGCCGGCCGTTCTCGAACATGGAGACGACCAGCCCGTCGGCGCCGAACGGCGACAGGACGTGGTCCGCCACGGCTTGTACGACGTCCTGGACGGTCACGGCCTCGGCGAGGGCCGCGGTCAGGCGGGCCGCCTTGGCCGTCCGCACGTGCTCGGGACCGGGAGCGTGGTGCGGCGGTCGTCCCGGGGCGGACTGCAGGCGCTCGGCGGTCCACGCCGCCACCGCGCGCAGAAAGGACAGCTGTATGTCGTCGGGCTCGCCGTCGCCGCCCCCGGTGAGCACCGAGAGCGCGCCGATCGGTCCCTCGGCACCGACGAGCGGCAGCGACACGATGCCGGAGGCGCCCGTCCCGAGGTCGTCCCCGGCCGCCTCGACCATGACACCGCGCCGCAGGGCACACGCCGGCGGCACGTCCTGTTCCTCCCGCAGCTCCGCCCAGTCCCGCACGGCCTCGGCGGCGACGCCGTCCACCGCTTGCAGGGTCAGCCTTCCGGTGCGCCGGTCCCACCGGTGCAGCAGGGCTCCCACTCCCCCGACACTCGCCGCCGCCTGCCGGAGAGCCAGCGTGAGCGTCCTCGCCCGCGCCCCCGCGGCGAGGGACGGCTCGGATGCGGCCCCCTCCGGACGGCTCGGGCACATAACGACAGGTTAACCCGGGAGATCGCGGCGACCACCGGGGAGCCGAGCGGGACCGTGCAGGTCGCCTACCCCTTCCGCAGGGCCGTGCGAAGGGCGTCGTCGATGCCGGGCTGCCGGAAGGCGAAGCCCGTCTTCAGCAGGGCCGCGGGCACGGCACGGCAGCTGCCGGTGACCCCCACGGAGAACTCGCCGAGGACGGCCCTCAGGGCGAAGGCGGGGACCGCGGCGAGGGTGGGCCGGTGCAGGATCCGGCCCATCGCGCGGGTGATCTCACGGTTCGTCAGCGGTTCGGGGGCCGTGAAGTTGAGCGGTCCCGCGATGTCCTCGTGGTCGATCGCGTGGCGGAGCGCGGCGATGTGGTCGGGCAGGGAGATGAAGGGCCAGAACTGGTCGCCGGAACCGAGCCTGCCGCCGAGACCGAACCGGAAGAGCGGGAAGAGCTTGCCCCAGGCGCCGCCGTCGGCGGAGACCACGAGGCCGGTACGCGGGTGGACGACCCGGACACCGGCCCGCTCGGCCGGCGCGGCGGCGGCCTCCCAGCCCACACAGACGGAGGCCAGGAAGTCGCTCCCGGCCGGGTCGGCCTCCGTGACCACGCGGTCGCCGGTGTCGCCGTAGTAGCCGGTGGCCGAGGCCGAGACCAGCACCCGGGGCGGCTCGGCGGCCTCGGCGCAGGCCTCGGCGACGGTGCGCGTCCCCTGGAGGCGGCTGAGCCGGATCTCCTGCTTGTACGTCTCGGTCCAGCGCCGGTCGCCGATCCCGGCTCCGGCCAGGTGCACCACGGCGTCGACGCCGTCCAGGACAGCCGGGTCCAGCCGGGCACCGGGCTCCCAGGAGGCGGATTCGCTGCCGTCGGCCGGCTGCGGCACGGTCCGGGCGCGGGTCAGACGCAGTACGCGGTGGCCGTCGGCGAGGAGGGAGCGGGTGAGGGCGGAACCGATGAGTCCGGTGGATCCGGTGATCGCGACGCGCATGACGTTCTCCGATGAGCGAATGTTTGAGAGTTCAAACTCTCGCTCACCACAGTACTCCGGCCGGACGGCGGAGGGGCGCGGGGAACCGGCCGGGCCGATCCTGGAAGGGCCGACCCCCGAGGAGGGTTGAGGCCGACCCCCGAGGAGGGTTGAGATGGAGTACCTGGTCACGATGACCACCCGGGTGCCGGACGGTACGACGGAGCGGGAGGTGGCCGAGGTCCGGGCGCGGGAGGCAGCGCACAGCCGCGAACTCGCCGCGCGGGGGCGCCTGCTGCGGCTGTGGCGTCCGCCACTGGAGCCGGGCGAATGGCGCTCGATCGGCCTGTTCGACGACGCGGGCCCGGACGCGCTGGAGCGCACGCTCGCCGCGATGCCGTTGCGCGTCTGGCGGACCGACGTGCCCACCGAGCTCGCCCGGCACCCCGCCGATCCCGGCCCGGGCGGGGTCCCGGTCGCGGCGGACAGCGAGGAGTACCTGGTCACGTTCGCCGTGGACGTGCCGTCCGGAACGCGGCCCGAGAGCCCGGCGGAGTCGAAGCGCGTACGCGATATGGCCGCCGAGGGTTATCTGATCCGCCTGTGGACGCTGTCGGGCGGGGGCCGTGCCATCGGCCTGTGGCAGGCGCCCGGGGCCGGCCGGCTGCGCGAGATCCTGCGGTCCCTCCCGATGGCCGGCTGGCGCCCGGTCGACACGGTGCCGCTGACCCGCCACCCCAGCGACCCGGCACAGGTGACATGAGCGGCTCCCGTCTCCGACGCTCTCGCGGCGGGCCCAGTTCAGCTCGAGCCGCGCAGCTGGTAGCCCGGGTGGAGGAGCTGGCCGTGTTCGTCGGCGGGGCCGGCGTAGATCCGGCGCAGGGTGGTGACCTGGTCTGCGGTCAGGCAGTAGGCGTCGGACGCCGGTCCCCAACCGTCCCCAACTCATCCCCAAGAATGACCAAAGGCCGGTTTCGGATGTTTCCGAAACCGGCCCTGACCTGCGACTGTCTCCAGTCGGGACGACAGGATTTGAACCTGCGACCCCTTGACCCCCAGTCAAGTGCGCTACCAAGCTGCGCCACGTCCCGGTGCCGTCTGACCTGGGATTTCCCTGGTCGAAACGCGCAGGGAAACAATACCGCACTCGGACCGGTGGTCGCGCACGGCTTTTGTCCGGGCGGGGTGACGGCTCGTCCTGGGGGCCGCGGCGGTACGGGCCGGCCGGCGGGTCAGTCCGGGCCCGGCAGCCCCATCTCCGGATAGGAGTCCAGGAGTCGGGGCGGGGCCGCCTGTCTCCAGGAGTCGGCGAGGATGTCGCGCAGCTCGGACTCGTCCTCCAGGGCGGCGAGCCGCACCCGGACCCAGGCGAACTGGGCCTCGTGATCGGCGATCCAGAACTTGTCCGGCTCGGCGAGCACCAGCTCGTCGCGCTCCTCCTTGGGGCAGCGCACGGCGATCGAGGTCTCGTTCTCGGGCAGCGTGGCGAACATCTTCCCGGCGACCCGGAACGTGGGCATGCTCCAGGCGATCTTCTCGCTGGTGTCCGGCAGGGACAGCGCGACACGGCGTACGTCTTCGGCTTCCGGCATGCCTGGAACCGTAACGCCTGCCACTGACAGTCAGCTGGTCAGAGTACCGATGTGCTTGTAGTAGAGGGTCGTCGGCCGCAGCACCCCGCCGGGGTCGGCCGCATAGTCCGGGATGACTCCGGCGCGGGTCCAGCCGGCCGAGCGGTAGAGGTGCTCGGCGGGACTGTCCGTCTCGGTGTCGAGGTGGAGCAGGGTGATGCCGGCGGCGGTCGCCGCCTCCTCGGCTACGGTCAGCAGCCGCCTCCCGATGCCCTGGCCGCGGGCCTCGCGGTGGACCATCAGCTTCACCAGTTCGGCACGGTGCCGGCTGTTCGGCTTGTCGGGGAAGGGGAAGGCCAGGCTGACCGTGCCGACGACCCGGTCACGGCCGTCCAGCGCCGCCCAGACCGCGAGCCGACCGCCGGCCACGGCGTCCAGCCGCCCCTGCCACCAGGCGACGGCCCGCTCCCGCTCGAAGGGCGCGAGGAAGCCGATGGACGCCCCGCCGTTCACTGTGTCGGTCAGCAGCTCGGCCAACTCCCCCACCCGCTGGGTCAGTTGATCCGCACCGAGGCGCAGTGCCATCATGGCCGCACCACCGCCAGGACGTACCGCGCCTCCCCCGGCCCGGCGCACCGGAACCGCGTCGGCCCCCACACCCGCAGCCGCAGACAGTCCCCGGTGTCCAGGAGATGCTCGACCTCCTGCACGGTCACCGCGAGCCTCCCGTCGAGCACCCAGAGGTGCTGCTCCAGCCCGGGCACGGGCGGACGGTCGTAGGCGATGTCCGCGCCCGCCGTCAGCCGGCCCTCGACGAGTTCGCCGCGCAGGCCTCCGTGCGGCGGCGACACGGACCGCCGTACGAAACCGGCGGCACGGTCCTCCCAGACCTGCTGTTCGGCCGCGCGCAGCACCGGCGCGGGCGCGGCTTCGACCTCGACCTCGCTGAGCAGCTGGGACATGGTTCGCCCGTAGACGTTGCAGAGCCGGTTGAGGAGGGCGGCCGTGGCGCTGGTCTCGGCCCGTTCGGCCCGGGACAGGGTCGACTTGCTCACTCCGCTGCGCTCCGCCAACTCGCCCAGGGACCAGCCGTGTTCGGTCCGCAGTTCGGCGAGGCGGCGGCCGAGGCGGGCATCGACGGAGTCGGCAGCGGGGGCGAGGTCGGGGACCGGATCGGGGGCGACCGTGTCGTCTCGCTCGGTCTCCGGCTCATCGTGTTTCATATCCGGGACGATATCCCTGATATGAAACACCGGTGTTAAGGAAGGCTCACGGCCGTGCCGCCTCGCCCAGCGCCTCCAGCACCGGGCGGATCAGCGGATGGCCCTCGGCTCCGCGCCGTACGGCCGCGAAGACGCGGCGGGTCGGGGCGACGCCGTCGACCGGACGTACGACGACGCCGGTCAGGTCCATGCCGCGCAGCGCCGAGCGGGGGACGAGGGCCACGCCCGCGTCGGCCGAGGCCAGGGCCACCACGGCCCGGAAGTCGTCGGAGGAGTGTTCGAGGCGGGGCTGGAAACCGGCGCTCTCGCAGGAGAGGACGACCACGTCGTGACAGGGGTTGCCGGGGTACGGACCGATCCACGGGTCCTTGGCCAGCTCGGCGAGGGGCACCTCACCGGCCCCGGCCAGGCGGTGGTGGAGCGGGACGACCGCGTCGAAGGGCTCGGCGTACAGGGAGACATGGGTGAGCCGGGGGTCGTCGGCGGACGGCGCCCCTCGGTACTCGACGGCGACCGCGACATCGACCTGCCGGTCCAGGACCATCGGCAGGCTGGCGTCGCCCTCGGCGTCCTGGACGCGGATGCGTATGCCGGGGGCGGTGCGGGCGAGGCGGGCCACTGCCGGGGCGACCACTTGCGCGATGCCGGTGGCGAAGGCGGCGACGGTGACCGTGCCGGCCTCGCCCGAGCCGTACGCGGCCAGTTCGGCCTCGGCCCGCTCCAGCTGGGCGAGGACCGCGTTGGTGTGGCCGAGCAGGATCTCGCCGGCCGGGGTGAGCCGTACGCCCTTGGCGCTGCGCTCGACCAGGCGGTGGCCGGTCTCCTGCTCCAGGGCCGCCAGCTGCTGCGAGACGGCCGACGGGGTCAGATACAGCGCGGCGGCAGCCGCCGTCACCGTGCGGTGGTCGGCCACCGCACGGAGGATGTGGAGCCGCCGCGCCTCGATCATGGCTCGATTATTGCAATATGTCCGGGGTGCTCAGACCGCTCAGGCCGGCAGTTCCGCC
This sequence comes from Streptomyces sp. NPDC051105, assembly GCF_040682795.1. Lineage (NCBI taxonomy): Bacteria > Bacillati > Actinomycetota > Actinomycetes > Kitasatosporales > Streptomycetaceae > Streptomyces > Streptomyces sp. NPDC051105. The sequence goes on from NZ_JBFBBR010000007.1 coordinate 54,452, forward strand.
CGGGCCGCCACGAAGGCGTCCACCGCGCGGTTGACGTCGTCCGTCGAGTGGGCCGCGGACAGCTGCACCCGGATCCGGGCCTGGCCCTGGGGCACCACCGGATACGAGAAGCCGATCACGTACACGCCCCGCTCCAGCAGCAGCTCGGCCATCCTGGCGGCCCGCGACGCGTCGCCGATCATCACGGGGGCGATGGCGTGGTCGCCGGCCAGGATGTCGAAACCCTCCTCGGTCATCCGGCGGCGGAACAGCGCGGTGTTCTCGGCGAGCCGGACCCTCAGGTCGTCCGCGGACTCCAGCAGGTCGAGGACCTTCAGCGAGGCCGCCGCGATCACCGGGGCGAGCGTGTTCGAGAAGAGGTAGGGGCGGGAGCGCTGGCGGAGCAGGGCGACGATCTCGGCGCGGGCCGCGACATAGCCGCCGGAAGCGCCGCCGAGGGCCTTGCCGAGGGTGCCGGTGATGATGTCGACGCGATCCATGACGCCGTGCAGCTCGGGGGTACCGCGGCCGGACGGGCCGACGAAGCCGACGGCGTGCGAGTCGTCGACCATGACCATCGCGTCGTAGCGGTCGGCGAGGTCGCAGATCTCGCGCAGCGGCGCCACATAGCCGTCCATGGAGAAGACGCCGTCGGTGACCACCAGCCTGCGCCGGGCGCCCTGCGCCTCCTTCAACTGGCTTTCCAGGTCCGCGAGATCGCGGTTGGCGTAGCGGAAGCGGCGGGCCTTGGAGAGACGGATGCCGTCGATGATCGAGGCGTGGTTGAGGGCGTCGGAGATCACCGCGTCCTCCGGGCCGAGGAGGGTCTCGAAGACACCGCCGTTGGCGTCGAAGCAGGAGGAGTAGAGGATCGTGTCCTCCTGGCCGAGGAAGGCGGCGAGGCGCTCCTCCAGCTCCTTGTGGACCTCCTGGGTGCCGCAGATGAAGCGGACGGAGGCCATGCCGTAGCCCCAGCGGTCCAGGGCCTCGTGGGCGGCGGCGATCACCTCGGGGTGGTCGGCGAGGCCGAGGTAGTTGTTGGCACAGAAGTTGAGCACCTCGCCGGGGCGGCCGCCCGCGGTCACGCTGACGGTCGCGGACTGCGGGGTGCCGATGACCCGCTCGGGCTTGTGCAGACCGGCGGCGCGGATCTCGTCGAGGGTGGCGCGCAGGTCGTCGCGCACGGAGTCGAACATCATCAGTCCTTGGTTGTCGTCGGCGGGTCGGTCAGAGGGTCCAGTCGAGGATGACCTTGCCGCCACGGCCGCTCGCGGCGTCGGCGAAGGCCGCCTCGAAGTCGCGATACCCGTAGCGGCCGGTGATCACGGGGGCGAGGTCGAGTCCGCCCTCCAGGAGGACGGACATCGCGTACCAGGTCTCGAACATCTCACGGCCGTAGATCCCCTTGATGGTGATCATCGAGGTGACGATCCGGGCCCAGTCGACGGGGAAGTCCTGGGCGGCCAGGCCGAGCATGGCGATACGGCCGCCGTGCGTCATGTTGGCGATCATGTCCTGCAGCGCCTCGGGACGGCCGGACATCTCCAGGCCGATGTCGAAGCCCTCGCGCAGCCCCAGCTCCCGCTGTCCGTCGGCGATCCGGGCCTGCGACACGTTCAGGGCGAGGCTCACGCCGATCTTGCGGGCGAGGTCGAGGCGCTCCTCGCTGACGTCGGTGATCACGACGTTGCGGGCGCCCGCGTGCCGGGCCACCGCGGCCGCCATCAGGCCGATCGGCCCGGCCCCGGTGATCAGGACGTCCTCGCCGACGAGCGGGAAGGAGAGCGCGGTGTGCACGGCGTTGCCGAACGGGTCGAAGATCGCGGCGACGTCGAGGTCGACGGGGACGCGGTGCACCCAGACGTTGCCGGCGGGCAGTGCGACGTACTCGGCGAACGCGCCGTCGCGGCCGACGCCGAGGCCGACCGTGGCCCGGCACAGATGGCGCCGTCCGGCCAGGCAGTTGCGGCACTTGCCGCAGACGAGATGCCCTTCGCCGCTGACGCGGTCGCCGACCTTGACGTCCGCGACGTCGCGGCCGGTCCCGACGACCTCGCCGACGAACTCGTGCCCGACCACCAGGGGCGTGCTGATCGCCTGCTGGGCCCAGCCGTCCCAGGCCCGGATGTGCAGGTCGGTTCCGCAGATGCCGGTCCGCAGGACCTTGATCAGTACGTCACCGGGTCCGACCGTGGGCTCCGGCACGTCCGCGAGCCACAGGCCGGGCTCCGCCTTCTGCTTGACCAGCGCCTTCAACGCTACGGCTCCTGTGCGTGAGGTCCCGGCCGCGGGCACGCCGAAGCGTCCCGCGGCCGGGGAGGGGGGTGGAATCGCACAGCAATCTGCCGTACCCGGGCGCCTCGGGTCCATCGAGGATTTCTTAACCGCCGCCACAGCTCCGCTTCACGCCCGCACGGCGCTGGGCGCGGGTTCTAGTCGAGGCGGGAGACCTGGTAATGGCTGATGTACCAGTCGTCGCCGGCCCGGGTCACGAGGACCGAGAGCTTGACGTCCAGCGGGGGCCGGTCCGTGAAGGAGAACTCGACGGCCAGGTAGCCGAGGACGACGTTCTCGGCGGGCCACCGGGTCTCCAGGACGCGGTAGGCCGCCTTCATGCCGAGGGGCTGGGAGTCGTAGTACGCGGCGACACCCTCCCGTCCGACGCTGTAGGGGTGCAGGCCCTGGAAGACGGCGTCCTCGGTGAACTGGGCGGCGACGCGCTCGGGTTGGTGCGCGTCGACGGCCGCCTTCCACCGGTCGAGGACCGCGCTCAGGATCGCCGTGTCCTCCGTCATGCTGGTCATGTCCGCTCCTTGATCTTCTCGTTCGGTGACTTGGCGTGCCGTCAGTGTCCGGCGCTCATACCGCCGTCGACGTGCAGGATCTCGCCGGTGACGAACGGCGCGGTCTCCAGGAAGAGCACCGCGTCGACGATGTCGCTCACTTCACCCATCCGGCCGACCGGGTGCAGGGCGGCGAGGTACTCGTGGGTCTCGTCCGGGTGCATGGGGGTCTTGATGGTGCCGGGGGACACCGCGTTGACCCGGATGCCGCGGGTGGCGTACTCGATCGCCAGGGACTTGGTCGCGGACTGCAGACCGCCCTTGGTCAGTGAGGCCAGGACGGACGGGACGCGGGCGTCCGCGTTGTCGACCAGGCTGGTGGTGACGCTCACGATGTGTCCACCGCCCTGGGCGAGCAGATGCGGCACGGCCCGCTGGGTGAGGTGGAAGAAGCCGTCCATGTTGATGCCGGTCAGGGCGGCGTAGTCGGCGGCCGTGTAGTCGGTGAAGGGCTTCGCGACGAAGACGCCGGCGTTGTTGACGACGGTGTCGATACGCCCGAAGCGCTCGACGGCGGCGGCCACGATCCGCTCCGCGGTCGCCGGGTCCGCGATGTCGCCCTGCACCGTCAGGACGTCGGCGTCGGCGGCGGGGGCGATGGCGCGCGAGGTGGCGACGACTGCGTGGCCGAGCTTGCGGTAACCCTCGACGAGGGCGGCGCCGATGCCCTGCGAGGCGCCGGTGACGATCGCGACCTTCTGGTTCTGCGTGCTCATGGTGACCTTCTCCGTAGTGGCTGACCGGTGACTAGCCGACCGGTCGACTATTTGGAAGGTAGGTAGGGTCGGTCAGAGGGCGCCAGGATCGGTTTCCTTCCGACAGGGAGGCGCAGACTCCCAGCGCAGCTCAGCCCGGGAGCGCGTACGGGTCGTCGGCGGGCAGCCAGGCGTCCTCGGCGTGGATGCCGAGGTCGCCGACGCCGTCGCACAGGGCGTCGACGGCGGCCAGGACTCCGGGGCGGTCCTCGCTCTCCCGCCGGACCAGCGACCAGGTCCAGTACACCTTCGGCGCGACGACCTCCCGGCGGATCAGATCGGGCGGCAGCGGAACGGTCTGTCCCTTGGGCGAGTTGAGGACCGGGCGGGTGCAGCGGCGGACGTGGTCGAAGAAGGCGGGGCCGGTGATGGCACCGTCGGAGATGCGCACGGCACGGGCACCGACGGCCTGCGTCAGCTCCTCGGCGTACACGTTCCAGGAGGCCCAGGAGGTGATGTCGTCGTCGATGAGGACGTCGGTGTCCTGGGCCGCCAGATCGCTGGTGTCGGTGCCCTTCGCGACGGCGTACAGCCGGTCGGCGCCGAGCAGCCGGGCCCGCAGTCCGAGCCGCTTGAGCTCCTCGGTGCGCACCCAGCAGACGGCGAGGTCCAGACTGCCGTCGGCGACCCGTGCGGCCTGGGTGTGCGAGGGGGCGACCCAGGCGTCCACATGCACCCTGGCCACCGCGGCCGTCCGCGTGGTCAGGTCCGGGGGGAGCCAGTTGACGTAACCGAGCCGTACCGACTGCGAACCCGACAGGCGCCCGGCCCGGAGCTTGAGGTTGTCGGCCCGCTCCAGCAGGGCCCGGGTGTCCGGCAGCAGGGCGGCGCCGGCCGGGGTGAGCGAGACCGAGCGGCGGTCCCGGTCGAACAGGCGGACGCCCAGGTCCCGTTCGAGTGCCTTGATCTGCTGGGAGAGCGAGGGGCCTGCGATGAGCAGCCGCTCTGCGGCCCGCCCGAAGTTCAGCTCCTCGGCGACCGCGACGAAGTAACGCAGCTGACGCAGTTCCACGCGCGCCATGCTACGCGCGCTGGGAGGCCGCGCCTCTCAGCAACGAGGCAGCCGGTCGTGGCACCGGCGCTCGTGACGGGAGCACGATGAACCTCACCGAGAGTGCAGGGAGCACGTCGTGCGAGAGTTCCTGGTCGAGATCACCACCAGCGTTCCCGAGGGCACGGGCCAGGAGGAGGTCGACCGGCGGCGGGCCGCGGAGTCCGTGCGTGCGGGGGAACTGGCCGCGACCGGCCGTCTGGCCCGACTGTGGCGCCCGGTGGGCGAGTTGCGCAGCATCGGCGTCTGGCGTGCCACCGACGAGGAGGAACTCCACGAGAAGGTGCTCGGCACCCTGCCGCTGCGCCCGTGGATGACGGTGACCGTCACCCCGCTGGAGTCCCACCCCAACGATCCGGGCCGGGCCGACGGCACCCGGTGACCACCGCATCTCCCTGAACCCAGGTCCTCAGGGGGGCGCCGCGCTCGCCGCGGGTATGGGCGTCGGCCGGTTCGTCTACACCCCGCCCCTGCCCCTGACGCAAGCCCGGGCGGCCCTGTCCGCCGGTGCCGGGGCGAATCTGGCCACCGCCCACTACGTCGGCTATTACGACGACGTCAGCGGGCCGAGGCCCCATACCCCTAGGGCGTGCCCGGGAGTGGATCCCGAACGCGGGATGATCCTGTGCTGGACGGGGGGCAGCTCACCGTGCAGGCGGTGACGGTTTCACGGAACCGCCGACGGCCGGCTTCTTCCGGCGCTGCCGACAGGTCTGACCCCGCCTCAGACGGCAGGGCCGGAACGCAACATCTCCTTCGGTCCTCTAGCCCCGGCCGCGCAGAGCCCGCGAGAGCGCGCTCATGCTGATGTCGACGATCGCGCGCAGCTGTGTCTGACTCGCCCGGGCCCTGCTCATCACGGCCAGCGACTGGTTGACCGCCGTGATGTGAGTGGCGTAGTTCTCGGCGTCGCCCTCGGCCCACTCCGTGCTCAACGCGGTCCGCAGCCGCGCGTGCTGAAGCCCCACAGCTTCGATCGCACGCGTGGCGATGGCGGGGCTGAGTACGGGTGTCGCCATCGCGGTCTGGGCGACCAGACATCCGTCCGGCACGTCGGGGTCGGCGATGCGTTGGAGGGTGACCTCGAAAAACGCCCGTACCGCCCGCAGCGGTTCCCCGGTCGCACCGCAGGAAAGCGCCTGCTCGTACCTGTCTCCGTACCGGACGGCGTAGCGGTCCAGGCAGCGCAGGTAGAGCGAGTCCTTGTCGCCGAACGAGGAGTAGAGGGAGCTTCGGTTCAGTCCGGTCGTCCTGGAGAGGTCGTCGAGCGAGGTGTCGGCGTACCCGGCCCGCCAGAACTGGACCATCGCCGCGTCGAGCACGACGTCCACGTCGAACTGCTTCTTGCCGGCCATCACACGTACACCCCGTTCCTGAGCCAGTCCGTCCTGGCCTTGCCCATCCTATCTTGAACCGAATGGTTCAAGATGCGTTAGTCTCGACGCATGACCGATGCCGCCATCACCCCGAACCGCCCTCCCGACCACCACCACGTCACCGGGCTTCCGCTGCGTGACCTCACGGGTTTCACCCACCGCTGGGTCGACACGCAGGGAATCCGGCTCCACGCCGTGGAAGGCGGCCGGTCGAGCGACCCGACCATCGTGCTACTCGCCGGATTCCCGCAGACCTGGTGGGCGTGGCACAAGGCGATGCCGCGCCTTGCCGAGCGGTTCCACGTGATCGCGGTCGATCTGCCGGGGCAGGGCCACTCCGATCGTCCCCACGGGAGCTACGACACCCACACCCTCGCCTCGCGCGTCCAGGCCGCGCTGACCGCGCTCAACGTGCCGAAGTACTGGCTCGCCGCCCACGACATCGGGGCCTGCGTCGCCTTCTCGCTCGCCCTGAAGTACCAAGAGCGCCTGCACGGTGTCGCTCTCCTCGACGCCGGCATCCCGGGGATCACCCTCCCCGACGCCATCCCGGCCGACCCCGACCGGGCCTGGAAGACCTGGCACCTCGCCTTCCACCTGGTGCCCGACCTGCCCGAAACGCTGATCACCGGCCGCGAGCGTGACTACGTCGGCTGGTTCCTGAGGGTCAAAACGCTGTCCCCGAACACCTTGGACAGCGCCGACATCGACCACTACGCCGCCTCCCTCGCGACCGAGGGAGGGCTCCGAGCGGCTCTCGCCTACTTCCGCGACGGCGCCGAGTCGGCACGTAAGAACCATGAGGCTCTCGGACGAGGGCCCTTGACCGTCCCGGTCCTGGGAATCTCCAGCTCCCACGGGTCGATCCCCGACATGGCCGCCGCCATCAGCCCCTGGGCAGAGAAGGTGACCGGCGTCGTCATCCCGCAAGCCGGGCACTTCATTCCCGACGAGCAGCCCGACGCGACCGTGGACGCGTTGACCACGTTCATCGATCAGGCACGTGTGGAGTAGAGCGGGCCGGGTGGAGCGTACCGGCGAGTTCGCCGACACCGGATCGTCCGCACCCTCGCCGAACCAGCGATACCAGGAGAACCAGCAGTACCAGAAGAACCAGCAGTACCAGGAAATGAGTGCCTGTCACACCCCGGCTAGGCCGTCGTCACGCCGAGCAGTGCCCGGCAGTTCTGCCACATCGGGCTCAGCCGCTGGGTGTTGTTGTACAGCTTGGCGAACATCACCTGGCCCTCCAGCTGGGCCACCACCGCCCGCGCCGCCTCCCTGGTGTCGGTCACACCAACCTCGCCACGCTCGCGGGCCTCGCCGATGACCGACTCCACCATGCCGACCTGCGCGTCGAAGATCTCCTGCAACCGCCCGCGGACCACCTCGGTCTGGTTGCTCAGCTCCAGAGTGAGGTTCCCGAACAGACAGCCCGCCACCGTGCCGCAGTCCTGCTGGACGGCGCGCTGACCGGCCTCCGTCCCCTCGAACAGCCGCCGCAACCGCTGGAGCGGTTCCGCCTCGCCGCTCAGGGCCTGCGTCCAGTCGCGCTTCTGGGCCTCCCAGTGCTCGTCGACGACCGCGAGCGCGAGAGCTTCCTTGGACTCGAAGAAGTAGTAGAAACTGCCCTTCGGCACCCCGGCCGCCTTGCAGATCTCGGCCACCCCGAGCGCCGAGTACCCGCGCCCCTCGATCAGCGAGCGGGCGGCGTCGAGGATCTTCCGCTTGGCGTCACTGGTGCGTCCCATACCACCAGCGTACGGAGGTACTCGACCGGTCGGCTAGTGAGGGAACCGTTCCCCTCGTCACAGCAGCGGAAGCCCGTCCGCCTGGCGTCGCTCGATGCGGGCCACCAACTCCGCCGCCGACGACTTGATGGTCTCCAGGCCGGGCCGGCCCCAGGGCCGTGGCGCCACGTCGACCACACACACCGTGCCGAGCGCCGTCCCGGTGCTATCGATGAGCGGGGCACCCAGATAGGAACGGACGCCGAACTCGTCGACGACCGGGTTGCCCGCGAACCGCGGGTAGTCGCAGACGTCCTCCAGGACCAGCGCCTTCCGCCGGACCACCACATGGGGGCAGAACCCGTGGTCGCGGGCCAGCTCACGGCCCAGCACCGGCGTGCTCCCGTCGGGCTTCACCACCGGCGGCGGCACGGCCGGCAGGTGCAGGCCCGCGAAGAACTGCCGGTCCTCGCCGATGAAGTTGACCATGGCGTACGGCGTCCCGGTGACCTCGGCGAGCCGGTCCGCATAGGCGTCCAGTTCGGGGTCGGGGCGTTCACCGAGGCCCAGCTGGCCGAGGCGCCGGGTACGTAGGGGCACCTCCTTGTCCTCCGGCGTGAGCAGCAGACGACCGGCCGGGCGCGTCGGGTCGTACCTCATGGGCGGGCTCCGTCGCTGTGGACGTGGGTCATATATGGGCTCCGTGAGGTGTGTATGGGGTTCACATGTGGGCGCGGTGGCTCGGCGCGGAGACCGGAGCGTGGGCGATGAGATGGCGGACGAGGGTGAGCAGGGTCTGGACGCCGGAGCTGGAGATACGGGCGTCGCAGCGGACGACCGGGACCTCCGGGTCGAGGTCGATGGCGGCGCGTACCTCCTCGGGGTCGTAGCGGTAGGAGCCGTCGAACTCGTTGATGGCGACGATGAAGCCGAGGCCGCGCTCCTCGAAGAAGTCGACGGCCGCGAAGCAGTCCTCCAGACGGCGGGTGTCGGCGAGGATGACCGCGCCGAGCGCGCCCTCGGACAGCTCGTCCCACATGAACCAGAACCGCTCCTGTCCGGGCGTGCCGAACAGGTAGAGCACATGTTCGGGGTCCAGGGTGATGCGGCCGAAGTCCATGGCCACAGTCGTCTCGACCTTGTTCTCGATACCGTCGAGGTTGTCGGTCGCGGCACTCACCGTGGTGAGGAGTTCCTCCGTGGACAGCGGCGCGATCTCGCTGACCGCGCCCACGAAGGTGGTCTTGCCGGCCCCGAACCCACCGGCCACCAGGATTTTCAGCGCGGTGGGGAAGGGGTCACAGCTGTCGTCGTAGTCCATCGAGCACTGCCTCCAGAAGAGACCGGTCAGTGGGGTTGTGGTGGAACACGGGGGGCTTGGCAGTCAGCGCCCCGCAGTCGACGAGGTCGGAGAGCAGCACCTTGGTGACCACTGCGGGCAGCTTGAGGTGCGCGGCGATCTCGGCGACCGAGACGGGTGCGCGGCACAGGTCGAGCGCCTGCGCGTGCTCGGGGCCGAGGTAGCCGAGAGGGGTGGCCCCGGTGGCCATCACCTGCGACATCAGGTCGAAGGCGATGCTGGGCTCGGTGCGGCCGTTGCTGACCGTGAACGGGCGCACCAGGCGTCCGGCCGCATCGTCCAGCCATGGCCCATCGCCGGCTGCCGCCACCCTCAAGGCCTCATCGCCGTGGGTTCGACGGCATGCTGCCGGGGCGCGGTGACGAGGTACGGGCGGACGCTCTTGACCAGCATGGCCATCTCGTAGCCGAGGACGGCGGCGTCGGCCTCGCGGCCGGCCAGCACGGCGAGGCAGGTGCCGGAGCCGGCGGTGGTGACGAACAGCAACATCGAGTCGAGTTCGACGACGACCTGACGGACGTCCCCGCCGTCGCCGAAGCGGACGCCCGCGCTGCGGCCGAGCGAATACAGGCCGGAGGCGAGCGCCGCCATGTGGTCGGCGCTGTCCGGGTCGAGGCCGTGGACGGACTTCACCAGTCCGTCGCAGGACAGGAGCACCGCGCTGGTGGTGTGGGGTACGCGCTGGACGAGGCCGCTCATCAGCCAGTCGAGGTCGGATACCTGGGCGGTCGGCGCATCGCTCGCCATGGTGGATCGACTCCTTGGGGTACGAAGGTCTGCGGGAGCGGTGGGGGTGGAGAGGGGGGTGGGGGTGGGGGTGGAAACGGTGTGGGTCATCCGGCCGGTGCGCTCCCGTCGGGCCGGGCGGTGAATTCGGAGGTGTGCACCGGGCGCAGGGCCGGGGAGTGCGACTGAGGTCGGGACGAGGACCGGGGGTCGACCGGGGTCCCTGGTGCCCGGCTCACATGTGCCGGGGCCGTGTGGTCCGAGGCCGTGTGTGCCGGAGCCGTGTGTGCCGCGGCTGTGTGGTCCGAAGCCGTGTGTGCCGGGCCCATGTGGTCGGAGACCCGGTGGTCCGGGCCCAGGTGGTCCGGGCCCAGGTGGTCCGGGCCCAGGTGGTCCGAGGCTGTGTAGTCCGAGGCTGTGTAGTCCGAGGCCATGTGCCCGGCCTCCCCGTGTGCCGCCTCCCGTGCCGCGTCGATGTGGGCGGCGCCCATAGGTGTGGCGTCCAAGTGCGTGACGTCCATGTGCATGGCCTCCATACGCGTGACGTCCATATGCGCGGCGTCGGCATGTGTGGCGTGGGATGCGCTGCTCGCCGCGTCCCCGCGCCCCTCGCCGGATCTCGTCACGCCGGATCCGTCGCCGACGCCCATGTCGGTCACGCCCGTACCGGCGACGCCCACACCGGTCAGCCCGGTGTAGAAGGTCTCTCCCTGCGCCCCGCCCATGGACTCGGCGATCGTCGGCTCCGTCTCGGTGGCCTCCAGGTGCTGCTGGGCCTCGGCGAGGCCGATGCCGCGCTGGAAGGCGGCCATCAGGCCGGGGTCGTGTCCGGCCGGCACCTCGTTGTCCTGACGGGGTGCCGGGCCCCCGCGGAGCTGCGGGACGATGTGCTCCTGGGCGCGGCGCCGCGGCAGTTGGGGTTTTCCCATGGTGCCGCGCACCGCGCCGCCGCGCGGGACGGGCGGGGCACCGGCGTGCTCGGCGACCGCGGGCCGGTCCTCGGGGCGGATGCCGGGCAGCGCCTCGGCGGGATTGGTCCGGGTCTCCTGGGGGCCGCGTACCGGCAGTGGTGCGGGGGCACCCCCGTGCTGTGCGTGCCGACGCCGCCCGCCGCCGGCGGCCGCGGCCGGTCCCTGCTGCGGCGCGGGCCGCCGGTCCGCCGCACCGCCCGGGGCAGCCGCCCGGCCTCCGGCTCCCGCGTTCGGTCCGGGGGCACCGCCGTGGCTGCCGTCCAGTGCCCCGCTGGCGTCGGACGGCCGTGCGGCCCCGGCTCCCGGCGCACCGCCAGGAGCCCCCTGTGCACCGCCCCCCGCCCCCGCGTCACGCGTCCGCGGCACCGTCCCCGGTGCCCCCGGTGCCGTACCCAGCAGGCCCTGCGGCACGACGAGGACGGCCTGGACGCCGCCGTAGATGTTGGTCTGGAGGCGGACGTGGATGCCGTGGCGGCGGGCGAGCTGGGAGACGACGAAGAGGCCGATGCGGCCGTCGGCCAGCAGGCTGGCGACGTTGACCTGGTCGGGGTCGGCGAGCAGGGCGTTCATCTTGGACTGTTCGCCCACCGGCATGCCGAGGCCGCGGTCCTCGACCTCGACCGCGAGGCCGGAGGTGACGAGGTTGGCGCGGAGCAGCACCTGGGTGTGCGGCGCGGAGAACACCGTGGCGTTCTCGACGAGTTCGGCGAGGAGGTGGATGACGTCGGCGACGGCGTGCCCGCGCAGTTCGCCGTCGATCGGCGGGACGAGTTTGACCCGGGAGTACTGCTCGACCTCGGCGATGGCGGAGCGCAGCACCTCGGTCATGGAGACGGGGTTGCTCCACTGCCGCCGGGACACGGCGCCGCCGAGCACCGCGAGGTTCTCGGCGTGCCGCCGGATGCGGGTGGCCAGGTGGTCGACGTGGAAGAGACCCTTGAGGAGGTCCGGGTCCTCGATCTCGTTCTCCAGGTCGTCGAGGATCGAGATTTCCCGGTGCACGAGAGACTGAAGCCGCCGCGCCAGGTTGACGAAGACCTCCAGCTTCTGTTCACTGCCGGCCTGGCTGGAGAGCTGGGCCGCCTGCACGACGGCGCTGACGGCGCCGTCGTGCGCGCGGGACAGGTCGGCGGCGAGCAGCTCGAAGTCGTCGGCGTCCTCGGGCGGTCCCCCGCGCGGCTTGCGCGGGGGCGGGGTCTCACCGCGGCGCAACGCGTCGACGAGGGCCAGCAGATCGACCTCGCCGCGGGCTGCGTTGCGGCGCAGGACGCCGACGCGGTCGCTCACCGAGCGGGCGGCGCGGCCCGCGGCCACTGCGGCGATGACGATGCCCGCGGCCGTCACCGAGACCGCTCCGGTGAGCACGGCCAGCAGGGTGAGGCTGGGCCGGGCACCGGTGGAGCGGACGGTGAACAGGACGGCCGCGCAGCCGCTGAGCGCCACCGCGACCGGCGGCAGCACGGCGAGGCGCATCAGCTGAGGCCGTATGTGGGTCTCGGGCAGCGCGGGAACGGGTCGGGCGACCGGCCGCCCGTGCCGACCGCCCTCACGGCGGTCGGCACGGGCGGCCGGTGCACGGAGGTGAGACATCTGCGTCCTCGTACTGGTCCGTCGGGCCTGAATTGCTCGCGCGTGCCGCGCGAGGTGGGCATGCGCCATCGCGGTGCCGGCCGAGGGGACCGCAAAAGAATTCGGCCCCGTGTCGCCCGACGGACACTCACAGTAGTCGCCAACGCATCATGTGCGGCGGGCAGTTGACAAAGTCCCCCGGAGATGGTCCTGCTCTGGTATGAGCTGTCGCACGAAAGACCGATAACCCCCTTGCAGCCTCACTCCCGAACGACCACCGACTGATCTGAGCTGCTCAAAAACGGTCACAAGGAGAAAGGGAGGCCTGGAGCGACCGGCACTCCGCACCCCTCGCCGACCGTCCGCCCACACGTCCACGGCAGGCCCGGCAAGACGCCTCAGCAGCCTGCCGCAGCCTCGCCATCACCCCCCAGAACATCACCCACGGTGACCTCCTCACCCTCGGGCGCCGTGTGTCCTCTCCTGCGGAGCGGCGGCGTGCCGATCGGTGTCTGTCACCGCCTCGGCCACGGCCCGCGTCCGGTCCGGGCGGCTCAGGACGTCCGCACTGTCGACGAACTGGTCCACCGCGCCGATGGTCGGCAGCTCCCGTATACCGGGGGCCTTGATCCGGGCGACGAGGGCCCGGGTGAAGCGGTCCGCGCGCAACACCCGGAAGGGCCGGGAGTGGTAGGGGCGGGTGGCCGGGTCGACCCGGTCGGTGAGCTCCAGTTCGTTGTGCAGATGGGCGACGATCTCGTACGCGTGCACCAGGTGCCGCTCGCGGGCGAGCCAGTCCGTGGCGGCGAGAGCGGCGGTGAGCACGGGGCTGAGCCGAGGAGCCGCGGGGGTCCGGGCGAAGGCGCTGCCGAGCCACTTCCCGTAGGGCGGGTAGCGCCGGTCCATCAGCAGGCCGAGCCGCATGAGGTCGCGGACCAGGCGGGCGGCCTCGACGGCGGAGCCGAGTTCGTCGCCGACCTCGCCGCAGCGGCCGACGAAGGCCTCCTCCTGGGCGATGCGCTGCCACTGGCAGGCGAGTACATAAAGCCAGAGGTCATGGGGGTACCAGCCCAGGGCGGCCCGGGCCGGGGAGAGCGTGTGGAGGCCGTCGTGGAACACGGCGCCGGCGGTGACCTCGGCGAGAAGCTGGGTGGGGGTGGCGAGCCAGTCCGCCGCAGTGACACCGGAGGCCGGATCGAAGCCGAGGACGGCGCGGAACCAGGAGGAGACACTGGTCACTTCGACCCGGTGGTACACGGGACCGTCGGTGACCCTCATGACCCGGATGCCGCGGTCCCCCGTGGCGGCGAAGTGGGTGGGCCAGCCGTGAAAGGTCTTCGGGAGGTGTTCGGCGAGCACATGTCTGATCCGCCCACCGTGGCGGGACACGTCGTGGGGGTGCAGAAAGAGCTGGAGGCGTGGGCCCCACTCGTGGTCGGCGGAGCGTTCGGTGTCGTAACCGAGGACTTCGGAGCCCGGGCCCAGCCGGGCCGCCGAGTGCGGAACGCCGGGAGCGGCCTCCTCCAGCAGCGAGCGTACGGCCTCGGTGTAGAAGCGCCGGGACAGCTCAAGTCCAGGTAAAAAAGCAGGGGTTGGCATACGCGCATGACTCATGCCGATGCCCCTGCCCAGGTTGTGCAGGGGCATGCACGCCACTTTCACGTCACCGCCACAACGGCGGCGCCGTCACTTCACAAGATCGTCCGCGTCCGGTGTCACCGCTTCGCCGACCAGGTGGAGGTCCTGCCGTCCGGCCTCGTCGCGCGGCTGGACGGCGGAGAGCCACGGCCGGGCGACCGGCGCCGACGCCTCGCGCCACCACCGTTCGGCGGGCAGCTTCCCGGACGGCTCGAAGGGCTCACCGGGGCGCGGCAGCGCCACCGCCTGGCCCGCCCCGTCGCCGGCGTCCTTGGTCCACTCCCCCGGCTCGGCCCAGGCGTGCGGGGCGAGGTTGAAGGTGCCCCAGTGGATCGGCAGCAGCACCCCGTGCGGGCCACCGCCCTGCAGGTCGAGGTGGGCCCGCATGCCCTCCTCGGGCGTCATGTGTATGTCGGGCCAGAACTCGCTGTACGCACCGATCTGGATCATCGTCACGTCGAACGGCCCGTGGTCGGCGCCGATGTCCTTGAAGCCCTCGAAGTAGCCGGTGTCACCGCTGTGGTAGATCCGGTGCCGCTCGCCCGCGACCACCCAGGACGCCCACAGGGTGTGCTGGGTGTTGCGCAGTCCCCGGCCGCAGAAGTGACGGGCGGGGGTGGCCGTCAGGGTGAGCCCGCCGACCTTGGTCTCCTCGTGCCAGTCCAGCTCGCGCAGCCGGTCGGCTGAGACGCCCCAGTGTTCGAGGTGCGCGCCGACCCCGAGCGGCACCGCGAAGAGGGTGTCCGTGCCGGCCAGCGCCTTGATGGTGGGCAGGTCGAGGTGGTCGTAGTGGTCGTGCGAGATGACCACCACGTCGACCGGGCCGAGCGCGGCCAGCGGCAGCGGCGCCGGGTGCAGCCGCTTGGGCCCGGCGAACGGGAACGGGGAGCAGCGCTCGCCCCAGACGGGGTCGAACAGGACGCGGTGCCCGTCGATCTCCGCGAGCACGCTGGAGTGCCCCATCCAGGTCACCCGCAGCCCGCTCGCGGCGGGCCGGGCGAGGTCGGCGACCGTGGTCGCGTGCACCGGGACGGTGCCCCGGGGAGCGCGGCGGACGCGCTGCTCCTTCTCGAAGTAGATCTTCGCGAAGTCCAGCATCGAGCCCGAGGGGCGGGTGCGGGCGGTACCGCCGGGGTTCTGGAAGACACCGTCATGGAAGTGCGGTGAGGCCTGGATGCGGGCCATGCGCTCGCCGCCGGGGTCCACGCCGAAGGCAGCGGGCCGCAGCACGCGGAGCCCGGAGCTCAGGGAACGCAAACGGGTCACGGTACCTCCAGTGGTGTGGCCGAGGTCCTCCATTATGGTCGGCCCCTCGGGTGGTCGGCGTTGACACTCTGCCGCCCAGCTCCAGATACTGACCCACTGTTCAGTAACGCCCTCTTTCACGAACCTCTCGGGAGCCACCATGGCCGCTCCACTGATGTCTCTCGTCTGGACCGACCACATCACCGGCCGCCAGGGCTTCCTGGTCGTCGACCGGCTGGTCCGGGGTGTGGCCAGCGGGGGTCTGCGGATGCGGCCGGGCTGCACCCTGGAGGAGGTGACCGGGCTCGCGCGCGGCATGACGATGAAGGAGGCCCTGCACTACAACCCCGAGGGCCGTTACATCCCCCTGGGCGGCGCCAAGGGCGGCATCGACTGCGATCCGCAGGACCCGGGGTCGTACGCCCTGCTGGTCCGCTATCTGCGCGCCATGCGGCCGTATGTCGAGAACTTCTGGACCACCGGCGAGGACCTCGGGCTGACCCAGGACCTGGTGGACCGGGCGGCCGCCGAGGCGGGGCTGGTCTCCTCGATCCAAGCCGTGTACCCGCTGCTGGACGACGGGGCGGCGGCCCGGCGGCGGCTGGCGGACGCCTTCGCCATCGAGGTGGACGGGATCGGTCTCGACGAGCTGGTCGGCGGATGTGGCGTCGCCGAGTCGGCGCTGACGGCCCTGGACCGGGCCGGGGTGCCGTACCCGGGGACGCGGGTCGCGGTGCAGGGGCTGGGCACGATGGGCGGGGCCACGGCGCGTTTCCTGGCCCGCGCGGGGCTCACGGTGGTGGCCGTCGCCGACGTGAAGGGCACCATCGCCAACCCGGCCGGCCTGGACGTCGAGGCGCTGCTGCGCGCCCGGGACACGTACGGCACCGTCGACCGCGCGGTGCTGCGTCCCGGCGATCTCGAACTGCCGGGCGACGCCTGGCTGTCCGCCGACGTGGAGGTGCTGGTGCCGGCGGCGGTGTCGTACGTCGTCGACGCGGCCAACGAGCACCTGGTCACCGCCCGCTGGATCGTGGAGGCGGCCAACATGCCCGTGCTGCCCGAGGCGGAGGAGCGGCTGGCGGCGCGCGGGGTGACCGTGCTGCCGGACGTGGTGGTCAACTCGGGTACCAACGCCTGGTGGTGGTGGACCCTGTTCGGCGACATCGGCCCGGACCCGGACGAGGCGTTCGCCCACACCCGCCGCTCGATGCGGGCCCTGGTGGAGCTGATGCTGGATCGTGCGGAGTCCGACGGCACGACCCCGCGTGCCGCGGCCCACGCGCTGGTGAGCGACCGGCTACCGGTGATCACGGAACGGTTCGGCTGGTACCGCTGAGGGGACGGCTGCTCGGGCAGCGCCCGCGCCCCGGAGCGAGGGCACGATCGCCGTCGCAGCCATGAAGGCCGGTGGGAAGGCGCCGCTCACGGCTGGGCGTCGCGGGTGAGGACGACGGCGTAGCGGCACTCGGCGTCCGTGGTGTTGGCGAAGACCCGCTCGGCGGGCGGCCCGAGTTCGACGGTGTCGCCGGCGTCGAGTTCGTGGACCGTGTCGCCGTCGTGGAAGGTCAGACGGCCGTCGAGGACCCAGACGAGCTGTCGTACGAAGGCGAAGGCGGCGGCCGGGTAGGGCACCCGGGCTCCGGCGGGCAGGCGGATCTCGGCGATCTCCGCCGGGAAGCGCGGTCCGGTGATCTGGCGGCGCCGGTAGCCGGTACCCGGGTCGCGCCACTCGGCCGCCTCGGCGCCGCGCCGCACTCCCGCGGACTCGGCCGTGGCGTCCTGGCCGCCTTCGGCCAGGGCGAGGAGGGACGCGACGCTCAGCTGGAAGGCGGCGGACAGCTTGCCGAGGACGACGGCGGTGGGGCTGCTCTCGCCGCGTTCGATCCGGCTGATCATCGCCGGGGAGACACCGGAGGCGTCCGCGAGCTGCGCCAGGGTCCAGCGCCGGCGTTCCCGCTCGGCGCGGACACGGGCCGCGATCCGTGCCGCCAGGGAGTCCGCCGACGGATCTACTATGTTGGACATGAATCCAATATACGAGAGAGATGGGACGGTGACGATCCGCCCGGCCCGCCCCGGTGACACGGAGGCCGTGCGCGCGATCCGCAACCACGCGATCGAGCACTCGACGGCGCTGTGGACCGAGACCCCGCAGTCCCCCGTCGAGGGAGCGGCCTGGCTCGCCGCCCATCTGGCGCGCGGCTCGGCGTTCGTGGCCGACGTGGGGGGCGAGGTGGCCGGATTCGCGGTGTACGGGCCGTGGCGGGAGCTGGACGGCTACCGGCACACCGTGGAGGACTCGGTCTACGTCCGCGAGGACCGGCACGGGCTCGGCATCGGTTCGGCGTTGCTGGGGGCTCTCCTCACCGCGGCGCGCGCGGCCGGCCACCACGTCGTGATCGCGGGCATCGAGGCGGAGAACACCGCCTCGGTCCGGCTGCACCGGCGGTTCGGCTTCGAGCACGCCGGCACGGTCCGGGAGGTGGGCACCAAGTTCGGCCGCTGGCTGGACCTCACGCTCATGCGGCTGCCCCTGGCCTGAGACGGCAACACGCGCGGGGTACGACCGATTAGGGTGACCGCGTGGCGAGAGTGCGGTTGAGCGTGGCCGAGCGGCGGGAGGAACTGCTGCGGGCCGCCATCGAGCAGATCGAGGCGCGGGGCGTGGCGGCGGTACGGATCGCCGATGTCGCCTCGGCCCTCGGGGTGAGCAACGCGCTGGTGCTGTACCACTTCTCGACGAAGGAGAAGCTGGTCGCCGCCGCCTTCGCCTACGCCGCCGAGGGCGATCTGGCGCATCTGCGCAAGCTGCTGGGCCGCGGTACGTCGGCGTCCCGCCGGCTGCGGGCGGCGGTGCGCTGGTACGCGCCGACCGGGCAGGCCAAGGGCTGGCGGCTGTGGATCGAGGGCTGGGCGGTGGCCCTGCGCGAGCCCGCCCTGCGGGAGGTCACCAAGAAGCTGGACCAGCAGTGGAAGGCGGCGATCGCGGAGGTCATCGCCGAAGGGGTGGCCGCCGGCGAGTTCCGGTGCCCCGACCCCACGGCCGCGGCGCTGCGGCTGACCGCCCTGCTCGACGGGCTGGCCGTCCAGCTCACCTCGTATCCGGGCGCCCTGTCGCGTTCCAGGGCGCAGGAGTGGGTCGACGAGGCGCTGGCCCGCGAACTGGGGCTGCCCGACGAGCAGTAAGGAGCGGCTCACCAGGACGCCGCCCCTTACGTGTTCGTGCCGCCCTCAAGCCACGGACGCGATCCGCATCTTGATGTCGCCCGGGGAGAGCGCCCCCTTGGCCGTCACGTGGTCACCCGACGACTCGCCGCGCAGCCGTCGCCCGATCCACGGCACCAGGTGCTCACGGGCCCAGTGCACATCGTCGCGGCGGACCTCCAGGGTGCCGCGGGGCGGCAGTGGCGGCCACGGCTGGTCCGGGTCGGCCGGCACCTCGACGCCGAGCACCTGGCCGGCCCGCAGCGCCACGCGCGTGTGCCCCTCGGGAGACAGGTGCAGCCGGTCGCCGTCCCAGGCCCGCCGGTCCTGCACGGTCTTCAGGGACCACAGGTCGAGGACCGGGCAACCGTACCGGTCGGCGACGGCCCGGACATGCCCGTTGTAGGTGGCGATCTTGCCGCGCAGATGCTTGAGGACGGGCACGCCCCGGGTGTCGAACCCGGTGGTCACCAGAACCGTGCCGACGGCCTCGGTCAGTTGCGCCACGGCCCGCTCGAACCGCTCGGCCACCTCGTCGGGGTCGGTGCCGGGGCGGATGATGTCGTTGCCGCCGGCGCAGAAGGAGACCAGGTCCGGGGCGAGTTCCAGGGCCTGCGGCACCTGGTCCGCCACGACCTGGTCGAGCAGTTTCCCGCGCACCGCGAGGTTGGTGTACTCGAAGTCGCCCTCGGGCTGCCGGTCCGACAGCAGTACCGCGAACCGGTCCGCCCAGCCGACGAACGCCCCGTCGGGGCCGGGGTCGCCGACGCCCTCGGTGAAGCTGTCCCCCAGCGCCACGTACGACCCGATCACTGATGCATTGTCACTCTTCGAATCGTCTGCCACGACGGACCATGATTCACCTTCGACTGTGAGCTACGCGACCGTAATAAGGGGTTGACTAGCGGTGAGATAAGACACGCCTAAATACTCGACCAAGCCAGGAATAAGCCTCCGAACAGCGGCGTTGAGGCGTCGATCGCTCGAAGGCCGGACCCGGGCATCGGGGGTCCGGCCTTCGGAGTGCGTGTCAGATCAGTGGCGGTGCCGGATCAGCCGACGGGGACGCCCTTGGAGCGGAGGTAGCCGACCGGGTCGATGTCCGAACCGTAGTCGGGGGTGGTCCGGATCTCGAAGTGGAGGTGCGGGCCGGTCACGTTGCCGGTGGCACCGGAGAGGCCGACCTGCTGGCCCGCGGTCACGGTCTGGCCGACCGAGACGGAGAGTGCGGAGAGGTGGCCGTACTGCGCGTAGTAGCCGTCGGCGAGCCTGATGACGACCTGGTTGCCGTAGGCACCGCCCCAGCCCGCCGTGACGACCGTGCCCGCGCCGACGGCCTTGACCGGGGTGCCGGTCGGGACGACGAAGTCGACGCCGGTGTGGTAGCCGCTGGACCACATGCTGCCGGCCACGTGGTAGCCGGTGCCGACGGTGCCACCGGTGACCGGGAGGGTGAAACCGGAGGAGGTCGCCGTCGACGCGCCCGAGAAGGAGGCCGTGTTCGAGGACGAGGAGGAGGAGGGCACGGAGGACTGCGAGCCGGACCGGGCGTGCGACCGCGTCGCGGACCGGGAGCCCGAGCCCGAGGTGTCCGTCGTCGCGGCGTGGCGGCCGCCGAGCGTGAGCTTGAGACCGGGGTGGATCAGCGAGGGGTTGTCGCCGACGGCCTGCCGGTTGTCGGCGTAGAGCCGGTGCCAGCCGCCGTCGACGTTGTGTTCGCGGGCGATCTTCGACAGATAGTCGCCGGGCACCACCGTGTAGACGCGGTGCGCGGAATCACCGGTGCCGGTCTTCTGGGCGGCGGCCTTTCGCACCGCCGTCTGCTCGACGGTCGGCAACGACTGCGTGGCCTTTTCGGAAACGGACTGCGAGGTGACCGCGTGGGCGCCGGTGGCGCCCATGAGGGGCAGAGCCAGCGCGGCGCCACCGGTTCCGGCGACGGCCATCGAGCGGGTGAAACGCTGGGACTTGGGGCGGCGGTGCTTACCCTTCGCGGGCATGACGCATTCCTCTCCGGCGCCTGCGAGGTGAGCTGTCGGGTTCGGGCTGGAGCTGCCCGGCCACGCGGGAAGACGTGGCTACACCCCTAGCCGTCCCGGGAACCGGAACAGGCGGTCATACCTGGTGGGTCCCCCGCTCCTGCCGGGCACGGGTGAGTGTGTGTGGGGACTCCGGACGGCGGCAGGATTCGGCGTTCCGTCCGGATGCGTGGCGAACGTAAGCGAGTAAGACGCGCGTGAACAAGCGTGAGGTTCCGTCTGTCCGAGTTTCGCTTGATCCGTTACGGGAATTCCCGGTCACCCTCCGTGAATTCCCGCCTTCCGCACTTTTCCAATTCCCTTGAAAATCGCCGGAATTACGTGAACATGACGCGCGACGGACGGTCACGAATATGACGCTCCTCACGCACGTCACGCCACGTCACCTTATTCCAGACCGAGTTGCAATGAAGGCACCAAATCGGTCAGAAGGCTCAGATGCGACGCAGCCGGAGAACCGTCGCATCCAGGTCACCGCGCAGCTCGGCGCGGAGGCCGTGGTGCAACAGAACGGCACCTCGATGTACTTCGCCCGTTTCACGGCATTCGTACGACGCTGCCGGGTCGAGACCCTGCAAGCGCAGCGCCGGCATCGGCGCGCCGTAGCTCTGCGCCTGGAGCCACGCGAGGACCACGGTCTCGTCGCCGAGCGTGTACTGCACCGCACTGAGCCCGCCGGTCGGCGGCCGCAGCCGGAACTGGTCACCGCGCTGCACCAGGGGCCGGATGTCCTTGTAGAGCTCCACCCAGCGACCGGCCTCGGCCAGCTCCTCCTCGGTCCACTGCGAGAGGTCGCCACCGACCCCGAGCGCCCCGGCCATGGAGCTGATGAACCGGAAACGCAAGCTGCTGACCCGGCCGTTGAGCTGGTGGTTCGGGCTGTCCGTGACCCAGGCGGACATCACCCGGGCGGGGTGGATCTGGCTGAAGCCGTGCTGGATGGCGAGCCGGTCCAGCGGGTCGGTGTTGTCGGAGGTCCACACCTCGTCGGTACGGCTCATGATGCCGAGGTCGATCCGGCCGCCACCGCCGGAACAGGACTCGATGGCGACGTTCGGGTGGGCCGCCCGAATCCGGTCGAGCAGCGCGTACAGCCCACGGACGTGGTCGACCCACAGCCGCTGCGGATACGGCTCGCCGGGCCAGCCCGCGTCGGTGAAACAGCGGTTGAAGTCCCACTTGACGTAGTCGATCGGGGCGCTGGACAGCAGGGTGTCGAGCTGCTCCCAGAGGTACTCCTGGACATCCTCGCGGGCGAGGTTGAGGACGAGCTGATTGCGCAGTTCCGTCCGCTTTCGCCCCTGCTGGTACTGCACCCAGTCGGGGTGCGCGCGGTACAGGTCGCTGTCCGCGTTGACCATCTCGGGCTCGACCCAGATGCCGAACTGCATGCCGAGGGCGTGCACGTAGTCGGCGAGGGGCTTGAGTCCCTTGGGGAAGCGGTCCGGGTTGGGCGTCCAGTCGCCGAGGCCGGCGCGGTCGCTGGTGCGGGCGCCGAACCAGCCGTCGTCGACCACGAACAGCTCGACGCCGATCGCGGCGGCCCGGCGGGCGAGGGTGGCCTGCTGCTCCTCGGAGATGTCGAAGGTGGTGGCCTCCCAGGAGTTGAAGAGCACCGGCCGGTCCCGGTCGGCGTCGGGGATGACGTACGCCCGCTGGTAGGCGTGCCAGGCACGGCTCGCCCCGCCGAAGCCGCCGTCGGTCCACAGGCCCGCGAAGACCGGGCTGGTGTACGACTCACCCTCGGCCAGCATCAGCAGGCCCGAGTCGTCGTAGCCGGCGCCGCCGGTGATCTGCACGCGCGCGTCGGGGAGTTGGGCGACGGCGATCCGCCAGGAGCCGGACCAGCCGAGGGCACAGCCCCAGACCTCGCCGCGCTCCTCGGTGGCGTCGGTGTCGAGGGCGACCCAGGGCAGGTGCTGGTGGCTGGTGTGGCCGCGGCGGCTGCCGATCACCTTCTCGCCGTAGGTGAGCGGGGCGCTGGTGAGGCGGGACTCGGCGGCCCAGCGGCCGTGCAGCTGGGAGAGCCGCCAGCCCTCGCGGTCGGGGAGCGTCCAGGCGGCGGGGTCGGCACGCAGCAGCTCCACGCGCGCGTCCCCCTGGTTGTCGACGGTCACCCAGCGCTCGACGACGTCGCCGCGCATCCGGTAGTGCAGGGTGATGAGGATCGCGTCGTCCCGGAAGCGCAGCCGCAGCTCCTCGTCGGCCGCGTCGCCCTCCGTCTCGTACGACTCGAAGGTCCACTCGGTACCGCGGCGCTCCTCGGTGCGCACGGAGAGCGCGGGGCGGACGAAGCGGGGGCCGCCCTCGACGGGGTACTCCTCACGGCCGTCCAGCGGGGACTCGAAGGGCCAGTAGCCGGGCAGCACGCGGGTGCTGAGCTCCTCGGCGTCGGCGAGCCCGATTTTCGGGCCCCAGTGCAGGTGGAGCAGTTCGTCGCCCTCCGTGAGGTGCAGCGCGTAGCTGCTGCCCGGGCCCGAAAGGAGCCAGGTACGACCGTTTTCGGCGATGTCCACCACGAGAAACCTCACACAGGTGCCAACAGATCCGCTCAAGCACCAACATCATCAAGGGCGCGGGCCCTGGAGGCAACGCCTGTGGACAACTCATTGCTCGCGGAATCCGATGTCGTATGGTCGATCCAGTGCCCGTCGACGAGCAGCGCCGACGGGGCCGGCTGGGAGGAGCCCCCGTGACGCAGCAGGTCCCGTCGACCGAGCCCGAGCTGGCCGGGGTGCGCAACTTCCGTGACGTGGGCGGCCTGCCGACCGTGGACGGGCGCCGGGTCCGGCACGGCGTGCTGTTCCGCAGCGGGCATCTGGCGCACGCGACGGAGCGGGACGCGGAGTTCCTCGCCTCCCTCGGCCTGCACACGATCTTCGACTTCCGCAACGCGGCCGACCAGAAGCTGGAGGGCCCGGACGTCGAACTGCCCGGCGTGCGGAACGTGAACCTGCCGCTGACCGACCCGGCGCACGGCGCCGAGTTCTGGACGATGGTCCGCGAGGGCGACATCGAGCAGCTGCGCGGACTGCTGGGCGACGGCAAGGCCGCGAACCGCATGGTCAGCTCGTACCGCATGATCGTCAGGGACCGCACCGAGGAGCACTCGCGCGTACTGCACGGTCTCGCCGAGGACAGTGTCCCGGCGCTGATGCACTGCGCGGCCGGCAAGGACCGGGCGGGCGTCTCCATAGCCGTGACGCTCCTCGCGGTGGGCGTGGAGCGGGACGCGATCCTCGCCGACTACCTGGAGTCCAACGCCAAGCACCGTCGCTACAAGGTGCGGCGCAGCGGCGGCGGGGACAGCGCGTACAGCCCCGACGTGATGGAGCTGCTCAGCCCGCTCTTCGAGGCCCGTGCGGAGTACCTGACGGCGGCCTTCGAGAGCATCGAGGAGACGTGGGGTGGCGTCGACACGTACCTGGAGCAGGGCCTGAAGCTCGCCCCGGAGACCCGGGAGCGGCTGCGCGGGCGCCTCCTCGACTGAGGCCGGCGGGGACGGGAGCGCTCAGCCCTTGCCGCCGACGGCGAACAGCAGGTAGAGGAACGCGGCGAAGACGTGCCCGACGGCGATGTAGATGATCAGCCGGACCCACAGGGCCCGGGGGAACTTCTCCTCGATGTTGCTCACGGCAGCTCTCCAGTGATCGGCCCCAGGCACAGCGCGGCCAGGGGACTCTGCAGCAGGGTGTGGACGAACAGCAGCTCGACCCCGTCGTGGTCCTCGGCGGCGAGCCGGTGCGGGGTGAGCGAGTCGAAGTGCGCGCTGTCGCCGGGCGCGAGCACGTGGGTGGTGTCACCGAGACGCAGCCGGAGCCGCCCGTGCAGGACGTACAGCCACTCCTCGCCGGGATGCACCCGCACGATGTCGCCCTGGGTGCCGTACGGGACCCGGACGCGCAGCGCCTGCATGCCCCGGCCGGGCGCACCGGCCTGCCAGTACGTCCAGCCGCCCGCCCTGGTCGGTTCCATGTCCGCGGTACGCACGATCGCGTCCCGGTCGGGGACCGTCTCGCCGAGCAACTCGGAAACCGTCGTACCGTAGACACGGGCGAGCGAGAGCAGCATCGGCAACGAGGGCTGGCGCTGCCCCGTCTCCAACCGGGAGAGGTGGGCCGGCGACAGCCCGGCGTCCCGGGCCGCGGCCTCCAGGGTGAGGCCGGCACGGCGGCGCAGGGAGCGCAGCCGCGGGGCGACGGCGGGCAGGTCGTCGCCGGGACCGGCGGACGGCGCCGGGTCTGAGGCGTTCATGCCTCTATTGAGCCGCGTTGTTGCCTCAGCGGCAAATTTCTTGCCTCAGAGACAAGAAGGCGGAGACCAAAAAAGCGGGGCCAACAGGCGGGGGGGGTGAAAGCGGGGACAAAGGGCGGGGGCCGCCCGCAAGAGGCCCCCGCTCGGTGTCAGCGGTTGGCCACCGCCTGCTTGATGAGGGTCTTGCCGAAGTCCCACATCAGGCCGCCGCCGCTGTGGGCGTCGTCCATCACGTCCGTGAAGGCCGCCACGAAACGGTCCACGTCCGACTCGTCGACGATCAGCGGCGGGATGAGTTTGATGACCTCCAGGTGGTCGCCGGAGACCTGGGTGAGGATCCGGTGACGTTGCAGCAGCGGTACGACGACCATCTGCGCGAACAGGCCCTTGCGGGCCGCCTGGAGCATGGTCCAGCGGCTGCGGAGCTTCAGCGAGCTGGGCCTGCCGAACTCGATGCCGATCATCAGGCCCCGGCCGCGTACGTCGGCGAGCAGCTCGTACTTGTCGACCAGCGCCGTGAGCCGGGACTTGAGCTGCTCCCCCACGACCCGGGCACCCGCGACGATCTGGTCGTTCTCCATGACGGAGAGCACGGCGAGTCCGGCCGCCATCGCCTGGGCGTTGGCACCGAAGCTCGCCGAGTGGACCAGGACGCGGTCCATGGACGAGTAGACCTTCTTGAAGATCCAGTCCTTGCCGAGGGTCGCGCCCACGGGGACATAGCCGCCGGACAGCGCCTTGGCCACGCACACCAGGTCCGGTTCGACACCGTCCTCGTGCTGGTAGGCGTAGAAATCGCCGGTGCGGCCGAGACCGGTCTGCACCTCGTCGGCGATCAGCAGCGCCTTGTGCTTGCGCAGCAGTTCCTGGGCGCCGCGCAGATAGCCGGGCGGCGCCTCGTGCACGCCCTTGCCCTGGATCGGCTCGACGATCAGGGCGGCGACATCGCCCTTCTTCAGCTCCCGGGCGAGCGCGTCCAGGTCGCCGAGGGGGACGGCCGTGTCGGGCAGCAGCGGGGCGAAGCCGTCCCGGAAGCCGTCCTCGCCGTTGACCGACAGCGAGCCGGTGGTCAGGCCGTGGAAGGCGTGGTCGCAGTAGAGGACGCGGGGTCTGCCGGTGGCGAAGCGGGCGAACTTCAGCGCCGTCTCGACCGCCTCGGTGCCGCTGTTGCCGAAGAACACCCGGTCCAGGTGCGGGCTGTGGGCGAGCAGCCGCTCGGCGAGCAGTCCGGGCAGCGGCTGGCAGTCGAAGCGGGTGAGGTCGGCCAGCTGTGCGTCCAGGACGTCGTGCAGGGCCTTGCGGACGACGGGATGGTGGCGGCCCAGGCCCATCACCCCGAACCCGGCGAGCATGTCCAGGTAGTCGTTGCCGTCCGCGTCCCAGAAGTGGGCGCCCTCGGCACGCTCGTACACCTTGTCGAAACCGATGGTGTGCAGCATGCGGGGGAGCTGGTGGTTCAGGTACTTGCTGTGCAGCTCGTACCGCTCACCGCCGCGCTCGGCCAACAAGGCGCCGAGGTCGAACTCCGTGGTCATTCTTTCTCCTTGTAAGCGCCATCGATGACAGCGCCCTCGGCTGCAGCGCCCCGAAGGGGCGCGGGGAACTGCGCGGCCGGCCCAGACGGCGCCGCACCCGCCCCAGAACCCCCCGCGGCACCTCCACAGGCATCGGCCCCCCGCCCCGCGAGGCTCGCTCCGATCCGCCCCGCGATCTCCACCGGCGTCAACCGGACGATCTCGTCGCCGAACACCGAGGTCCAGGAAGGGCCGTTGGACGGCGTGAGCGGCTCGCAGGTGAGCGGGTTGCTGTTCAGCTCACGGTGACGGCGGGTGCTCCGGCGCCGGTGCCGTCCTGCTCCATCTGCTCGGCGATCTTCATGGCCTCCTCGATGAGCGTCTCGACGATCTTGGACTCGGGGACGGTCTTGATGACCTCGCCCTTGACGAAGATCTGGCCCTTGCCGTTGCCGGAGGCGACGCCGAGGTCGGCCTCGCGGGCCTCGCCGGGACCGTTGACCACGCAGCCCATGACGGCGACGCGCAAGGGAACTTCCATCCCCTCCAGCCCTGCCGTCACCTCGTCCGCCAGCTTGTAGACGTCGACCTGGGCACGCCCGCAGGACGGGCAGGAGACGATCTCGAGCCGCCGCTGCCGGAGGTTCAGGGACTCCAGGATCTGGATGCCGACCTTGACCTCCTCGGCGGGCGGGGCGGACAGCGACACCCGGATGGTGTCGCCGATGCCCTGCGCGAGCAGCGCGCCGAAGGCGACCGCCGACTTGATCGTGCCCTGGAAGGCCGGCCCGGCCTCCGTGACGCCGAGGTGCAGCGGGTAGTCGCACTGGGCGGCGAGCTGCCGGTACGCCTCGATCATCACGACCGGGTCGTTGTGCTTGACGGAGATCTTGATGTCCCGGAAGTCGTGCTCCTCGAAGAGCGAGGCCTCCCACAGAGCACTCTCCACGAGCGCCTCGGGGGTCGCCTTGCCGTACTTCTCCAGAAGCCGCCGGTCGAGCGAGCCGGCGTTGACCCCGATCCGGATCGGCGTGCCGTGGTCCTTCGCGGCCCGCGCGATCTCCTTCACCTGGTCGTCGAACTTCTTGATGTTGCCGGGATTGACGCGGACGGCCGCGCAGCCGGCCTCGATGGCAGCGAACACGTACTTGGGCTGGAAGTGGATGTCCGCGATCACCGGGATCTGGGACTTCCTCGCGATGGTCGCCAGGGCGTCCGCGTCGTCCTGCGTGGGGCAGGCGACGCGGACGATCTGGCAGCCGGACGCGGTGAGTTCGGCGATCTGCTGGAGGGTCGCGCCGATGTCCGACGTACGGGTCGTGGTCATCGACTGCACCGACACCGGGGCACCGCCCCCGACGGCCACCGGTCCGACGTTGATCTGCCGCGACAGGCGCCGCTCGGCGATCGGCCGGACCGGGACCTCGGGGAGGCCCAGGGAGATGGCGGTCACGTGGTCACTCCCGGTTTCCGGAGACCGTCTCGCGCATGGCGCGCAGCGACTCCTTGAGGGACCCCATGGTGGCCAGGACGGCGGTGGGCTCGTAGCCGCAGTGCGCCATGCAGTTGGCGCAGCGCGGGTCCTTGCCGCGGCCGTACTTTTCCCAGTCGGTCTCCTCGATGAGTTCGCGGTACGTCGGCACGTACCCGTCGCTCATCAGGTAGCAGGGGCGCTGCCAGCCGAAGAGCGAGTAGTTCGGGATCGCCCAGGCCGTGCACGGGAAGTCGACCTTGCCCTCCAGGAAGTCCAGGAAGAGCGGGGAGTGGTTGAGCCGCCACTTGCGCCGGTTGCCGCCCGCGAAGGCCTTCTTGAACAGCTCGCGGGTCTGTGCCACGCCGAGGAAGTGCTCCTGGTCGGGGGCCTTCTCGTAGGCGTAGGCGGGCGAGATCATCATCTCGTCGACCTTGAGGTCGTCGTTGAGGAAGTTGAGCACCTCGATGACGGTCTGCGGGGTGTCGGTGTTGAAGAAGGTCGAGTTGGTGGTCACCCGGAAACCGCGTCGCTTGGCCTCCTTTATGGCCGCCACCGCCTCGTCGAACACACCCTCCTTCGCCACGGACTCGTCGTGCCGCTCACGCAGCCCGTCGATGTGCACCGCGAAGGCGAAGTAGGGAGAGGGCGTGAACTTGTCCATCTTCTTGCGCAGCAGCATGGCGTTGGTGCAGAGGAAGACGTACTTCTTCTTCGCCACCAACTGCCGCACGATCTCGTCGATTTGAGGGTGCATCAGGGGCTCGCCGCCCGCGATGGACACCATCGGCGCACCGGACTCCAACACCGCCCCGACGGCCTGCGCGACCGGCATGCGCTGCTTGAGCACACCTGCCGGGTGCTGGATCTTGCCGCAGCCCTCGCACTTCAGGTTGCAGGCGAAGAGGGGTTCCAGCTCCACGATCAACGGGAACTTGTCCCGCTTGCGGAGCTTCTGTTCAGCCAAGTAAGTCGCGACCTTGATGGACTGGCGCAGCGGCATGGCCATCTGGCTCACCTCCGGGGGAGCAACAAAGAACGGTGCCATTCGAAAAAAGCCGGAAGAACGGATCGAAGAACGCGGAAAGCCGATATTCCACCGCGCACCGTGCCGATCCGGACGAGTTCATGTTCAGGAGCGTCCACGACCACCCTGACGGCCGCAACGGGGTGCTCGCCCGCGCGCACGGCGCTCAGGAGCGTCGCCGCCGACTCCATGTCGACCGCGATTGCGCCGGTCGCGAGCAGATCAGACCGTTCGTGACCGCGGACGACATGATCGGAACCGGTGACGGGGCCGGTGTGGACAGTGCGGCCGGGTACGGTCCGCACCAGTTCTTTCACGAGGAGTTCGGTGGCCACGCAGGGGACGCTGCCGCGCGGGTCCCGGGTCTCCTCGGCGACGACCAGGTCGCCGGGGTGCATCCCGGGAGCGAGTCCCGCGCAGAAGCCGGTGGCCAGGACGGCGGCACCGGCGAGCGCCGGGTCGGCCAGGACCCGGGTGACGGACCGTTCCGCCGCCCTGGGGCCCATGCCGGTGCGCAGCACGGTGACCGGCCCGCCCGCGCCGCCGCGTTCGCCGGCGCGCAGGGCCAGATGCTCGATGCCGAGCGCGCAGGCGATCAGCAGCGGAGCCGGAGCGGGCGTGGTACTCATTCAGCTCCTCTCGGCCTCGGGGACGGGCTCGCCGTGGACGTAACGGCCGAGCGCGGTGAGCGGGAAGACCTGCCGGTAGAGGTGGTAGTTGATGGAGAAGTCCCAGGGGAACCCGGTGCCGGTGAAGTACGGCTCGTCCCAGGAGCCGTCCTCCCGCTGGGTCTCGGCGAGCCACCGCACGCCCCGCTCGACGGCCTTGGAGTCCTTCTCCCCCGCCGCGAGCAGCGCCATCAGCGCCCACGCGGTCTGGGAGGCGGTGGAGGCGCCGCGCCCGCTCCATTCACCGGCGAACTTGTAGGAGCGCAGGTCCTCGCCCCAGCCGCCGTCCTCGTTCTGGACCTGCTCCAGCCAGGTCACCGCGCGCCGGATCGCCGGATGCGAGGCGGGCAGCCCGGCCGCGGTCAGTGCGGGCACCACGGAGCCGGTGCCGTAGACGTAGTTGACGCCCCAGCGCCCGAACCACGAGCCGTCCGGCTCCTGTTCGGCCAGCAGCCACTCGATGCCGCGCCGGGTGCGCGGGTCGTGGGACATGCCCTCGAAGGCGAGCATCTCCACGACGTGCGCGGTGACGTCGGCCGAGGGCGGGTCGATGACCTCGCCGAAGTCGCAGAACGGCAGCCGGTTGGGGAACGGGCTGGTGTTGTCGACGTCGAAGGCGCCCCAGGCGCCGTTCTTCGACTGCATGCCGAGGTTCCAGCGCACTCCGCGCCCGATGGCCTTCTCCAACCGCTCGGGATCGTGGTGCTTGATCCGGCGCAGCGCGAGGACCACCTCGGCGGTGTCGTCGATGTCGGGGTAGTTGTCGTTGTGGAACTCGAACGCCCAGCCGCCCGGCGGGAGCTGGGGGCGCTTCACGGACCAGTCGCCGGGCCGCACGATCTGCTCGCCGAGCATCCAGTCGGCGGCCTTGACCAGTTGCGGATGGTCGTCGGGCAGGCCGGCGTCGGCCAGGGCGATGGCCGCCAGACAGGTGTCCCACACCGGGGACTGGCAGGCCTCGATCATCCGGGCGCCGTCCTCGCGCCACACGGCGTAACGATCCAGCGACTCAAGGCCCGCGCGCATCACGGGGTGTTCGAGGTCGTAGCCGAGCAGATACAGGGCGATCACCGAGTACACGGCCGGCGGCTGGATGCCGCCCCAGGCGCCGTCGTTCTCCTGGCGTTCGACGATCCAGCGGCCGGCGGAGTTCAGGGCGGACCCGCGCAGTCGGCGCAACGCGACCTTGCGGTAGCCGCGGACAACCTTGTCGAGCCGTTGGAAGACGCCCTCCCAAGTGGCCACCGGAGCAAGGGGCTGCGGCGGGTTGGGATCGGCCGGGTCGGTGTGCAGCTCGTCCAGGGGAAAGGGTGCGGGGCGCACCGGGCGTTTGGCCGAGACGACGGTGAGCGGCACGATGGTCTGCCGGGCCCACTGGCCGAAGTTGTAGATGCTGAGCGGGAACCACTTGGGGAAGTACAGGAGCTCCGGCGGGAGTTCGGGCAGGTCCTCCCACTTCCACCAGCCGAACAGGGCCAGCCAGATCCGGGTGAACACCCGGGCGGCGGCGATCCCGCCGCGCTCGCGGATCCAGGCCGACGCCTTCGCCATGTGGGGCGCGTCGGGAGCGTCCCCGGCCAGCCGCAGGGCGACGTACGCCTCGATGGTGGTGGAGAGTTCGCCCGGGCCGCCGTAGAAGGTGGCCCAGGTGCCGTCCTCGCGTTGCTCGCCACGGATGAAGAGCGCGGCGGCGGCCGTCGTGGCCTCGTCGCGGATGCCGAGGAACTGACGGAGCAGCAGGTCCTCGGCGTCCATGGTGACGTTGGTCTCCAGGTCGCCTTTCCACCAGCCCTGCGCGTCCTGCCGGGCGAGCAGATGGTCGGTGGCACGCCTCACGGCGCGTTCGGCGGCTTCTTGTACCCCGGCCGCCGCGGGGGTGGTGAGGTCGGTGCTGGCCGAGGCAGCGCGGGGCGGCAGGGTGGCCCCGGTGCTTCCGTCGGTCGTCGCTGTCATGGCTTCCCCTTCGTGCAGTCGTGCGAAATCGTTCTGCTGTGGGTCCGCCGTCGGCCGGTGCTGGTTGCGCGCTCGCACCGGCCGGCGACTACGCGAGGGCTATTCGACCGATAGTGATCATCTCTTTCGTACGACGACGAAGTCCGCGAGCGCCGTGAACTGCGCCCGGACCAGGTCGGGCATGTCGACGGCGTGCAGGGCCTCGATGGCGATGGTGTGCTGACGACGCGCCTCTTCGGCG
This sequence comes from Streptomyces sp. NPDC051105, assembly GCF_040682795.1. Lineage (NCBI taxonomy): Bacteria > Bacillati > Actinomycetota > Actinomycetes > Kitasatosporales > Streptomycetaceae > Streptomyces > Streptomyces sp. NPDC051105. The sequence continues at coordinate 86,069 of NZ_JBFBBR010000007.1, forward strand.
GTCCACTCACGGCCGCCGGCCTCCTCGATGAGGGCGGCGCGGGCGGCGAACTCCTCCTCCGAGAAGTTCTCGAAGTCGCTGCTCTTGGCGTCGGCGGCGAGGATCTCGCCGAGCCGCTCGGAGGCGGCCCCGCCCGCCGCGAGCGCGGCGACGACCGGCAGGGACTTCTTGCGCTGGCGCAGGTCGCTCCAGGTCTGCTTGCCGGTGGCCTCCGGGTCGCCCCAGATGCCGAGGAGGTCGTCGACAGCCTGGAAGGCGAGGCCGAGGTGGTAGCCGTACTTCTCCAGGGTGTCGGCGGTGCGGTCGTCGGCGCCGCCGAGCACCGCGCCGATGGAACTGGAGGCGGCGAGCAGGGCGCCGGTCTTGTTGCCCTCCATCTCCAGGCACTCCTCGACACTGACCCGGTCGCGGTGCTCGTAGGAGATGTCCTGTGCCTGGCCGTCGATCAGGGCACGGGTGGCGGTGGTGAGCCGACGGGTGGCGCGGCCGGCCTCGACGGTGCCGAGCTCCAGCAGGACCTCGTTGGCGAGGGCGAACAGGGCGTCGCCGACCAGGATGGCCTGGGCGGGGCCGTGCACCTTCCAGACGGTGTCACGGTGGCGGCGCTGTTCGTCGCCGTCCATCAGGTCGTCGTGCAGCAGCGAGAAGTTGTGGACGAGTTCGACGGCGACGGCCCCGGGGATGCCGACCTCGGGGGCGGCGCCGGCGACCTCGGCGGAGAGCACGGCGAGCGCGGGCCGTACGGCCTTGCCGCCGTCGCCGTCGGCGGGGTTGCCTTCGGCGTCGATCCAGCCGAAGTGGTAGGCGGCCACAGTGTCCATGGGGGGTGCCAGGCGGTCGACGGCCGCCTTCAGTACCGGGTTGGCAAGGGTCCGGCCGCGCTCCAGGAGCGCGGTCACGTCCACCGCGTCGGCAGCCGTCTCGGCCGGGGGCACAGTGGGCACAGTTTCTCCTCTTGTTGCGGTACCGGGGGTGCGGGGGCCTGCCGCCTGCTGACCGAGCATCACGCCGCCTCCTCGAACTCGAAGAGGCGACGAGGGCGGGGCCGGCCCAGGGTGCGCAGCGCGGCGTCGGCCGCGTTCACACCGCTGCGGACCGCACTCTCCATGGTCGCGGGCCACCCTGTGGCGGTCCACGCTCCGGCCAGGTAGAGGCCGGGTGCCTTGGTGCGGGCGCCGGGCCGCAGCCGCCCGACGCCGGGGGTGGGGGCGAAGGTCGCGGTGCGCTCCCGGGTCACGAAGAAGTCCTTCACCCCGGCGCCGCGCGCGCCGGGCAACAGCCGTTCCAGCTCGGGCAGATAGCGCTCGCGCAGGACGGCCACCGGTGCGTCGATCTCGTCCTGGGCGGCCGACTGGGACAGTGCGAGGTACTGTCCGTCACGCAGGCCGGAGGCGTGGGTACGGTCGAACACCCACTGGACCGGGGTGCCCAGGGCCGCGAAGAACGGCTTGGTGAGCACCGTACGGTCGTAGACCACATGGACGTTGAGGATCGGCGCGGTGCCGATCTCCAGCAGGTTCTCCGGGGCGTCGAGGGCGCCCTCGGGCAGCAGGTCGTACGCCTCGCGCTGGGCCACGGCGAGCACCACGGTGTCGGCGGTGAGCGTCTCCCCGGGAACCTGAACGCGCCACGTCCCGTTCTCGTTAGTGGAGACGGAGGTGACGCGTGTACGGAGCTCAGTGCGCACGCCCACGGAGTCGAGCGCCTTGCGGGCCAGCCGGTCGTGCAGTTCGCCCAGCGGTACATGGGCCCAGCCGATGTCGGCCGCGCCCGGGTCGGACAGCAGACCGGTCTTGAACACCATCGCGGCGAGCGCCAGGGAAGCGTCCTGGGCCACCGCGTTGAGGGTGGCGACCCCCACCAGGTCCCACAGTGCCTCGATGGCCCGCGCCGACTGGCCTCGGGCAGCCAGCCAGCTGCCGAAGTCCTGTGCGTCGAGTGACGGATCGCCGAGATCGAGTGCTCGGAGGGCCAGTGCGGCCTGGCCTACTCTGGCGCGCTCGGCGAGCGAGAGATGCGGGTAGGCGGCGAGGCTGCGCCCCAGGTGCAGGGGCACCGGCAGGGGATCCCGGCGGAGTCTGCCGAGCCGGCGCCCCTCGGGTTTCGCGAGGTCGAGCACGGGCACGTCGAGCCGGTCCTGGAGCGGTGCCAGCGCCGCGCCCTCGATGCGGTCGAGGAACCAGCGGTAGGCGGTGCAGCAACGAAGGTACACATGCTGGCCGTTGTCGACGGTCAGGTCGCCGCGCTGGAAGGAGAAGGCGAGCCCGCCGAGACGCGGCCTGCCTTCGAGCAGGGTGACGTGCATCCCCGCGTCGGCGAGTGCCAGCGCGGCCGTGACGCCGGCCAGACCGCCGCCGATCACGACGGCGGTGCGCCCGGACGGGATGTCGTCGTGCGTCCGTTCGGATCGCGTGCCGTCGGTCATCGTGCAGCCTCCCCTGGCCGCCCGCCGTGCCGGTGGAACGGGGCAGGGCGAGCCGTCGCAGTCAGGGACGCCACGCCGCACCGGAGGGTTGCCTGCCGTTTTTCTCCGGTGGAGCCAGCTTGGCCCACTTTGCCCATCAGACGCGCCTCCTGACGGTCCGGCGGGACGCGTGGCGCCGGGTGTCGAGCCCGGACAGGCCGCGTACGGCGACGTACGCCTTCTCGCGTCCGGGCAGCGAGACCCGGCCGCGCAGCACCGCCTCCGGCTCCCGCTCGATGCGGTCGAGCAGGCGGCGGTAGATGCCGGCCATGGCGGCGACACAGGCGCCGCTGCGCCGGTCGAGCATGGGCAGCAGCCGGTAGCCCTCGGCGAACAGGGCCCGGGCGCGCCGTACTTCGAAGTGCACCAGGCCCGCGAAGTCCGAGCCCTCCGGCGGGGTCGGCCCGTGGAACCCGGCCGCGCAGCCGAACTTGGCGAGATCGTCGCCGGGCAGGTAGGTGCGGCCGTTCCCGGCGTCCTCGCGGATGTCCCGGAGGATGTTGGTGAGCTGGAGTGCGAGCCCGAGCGTGTCGGCATACTCCGGCGCGCGCTCAGCGCCGCGCGCCCCCGGTTCGGTGCCGAACACACCGAGCGAGAGCCGGCCGATCGCACCGGCCACGCAGCGGCAGTAGACCTTGAGGTCGTCCCACGTCTCGTAGGTCTCGCCGCGTACGTCCATCAGCACACCGTCGATCAGCTCGTCCAGGCCGCCCAGCGGGATCGGGAAGGCCTGGGCTGCGTGCGCGAGGGCGACCGCGACCGGGTCGGTGTCGTCCTCGTCGACCGCGCCGTCCTGGACCCGGGCGAGCAGCGCCCGGGTGTCCTCCAGCCGGGCCGCCTTCACGTCGTCGGCCAGCACACCGTCGCCGATGTCGTCGACGCGCCGGGAAAAGGCGTAGAGCGCCGACATGGCGCGCCGCTTGGGCGCAGGCAGCAGCCTGATGCCGTAGGCGAAGTTCCGTGCCTGCTGTCCGGTGATGGTCTCGCAGTAGCTGTAGGCGGCGAGTACCGGCGCGGACACAGGTGTGGGAGAGTCCACGGTCCGGATCACCCCTCTCCTCGCAGAGTTACGCCCACCTCACGCAGCAACCGGCCCTTGCCGGGCTTGGGCGGGCCGGGAAGTACGTCGTATTCGGCGGCGGCGATCGCAGCGATCGCCGCCCTTCCCCCCGCCACGAACCCCGCGAGCAGCAGCTTCAACCTGCCGTGGACGCTACCCACCAGGGGGGCGCCTTCATTCAGGAGATCGCGAGCGCGTTGTGCTTCGTATGCAACCAGTGCACGCACCGATGCGCCCCCGGTTTTCCTGGCGAGATCCGCCTCCTGGACATGAAAGCGCTTCATGTCCACGGCGGGCAGATAAATCCGGTCGCGGCCGAGGTCCTCGGCCACGTCCTGGAGGTGTTCGACGATCTGGAGTGCGGTACAGATCGCGTCCGAGAGGCGGATCCGCTCGGGGGTCGAGGTGCCGGTGACGGCAAGGACCAGGCGGCCGACGGGGTTGGCGGACAGCTCGCAGTAGGCGAGCAGGTCGTCGTAGGTCTCGTACCGCTTGACCAGCTGGTCCTGGCGGTTGGCGGCGATCAGCCCGAGGAACGGCTCGCGGGCCAGGTCGCGGCGGCGAACGGTGAGCTGGAGGCGGTGCAGCAGGGGGTGGTGCGGGGTGCCGTCGAAGACACGGCCCAGGTCGGCCTCGAAGGCATCGAGGAGGGCCAGGCGGTTTTCGGCCTCGTCCGGGGGCACGCCGAGCAGCCGGGCATCGGCGCCACCGGGGGCCAGGTCGCCGTCGCCGATGTCGTCGACGAGACGGGCGAAGCCGTACACCGCCATCAGGTCGTCACGCCAGGCCCTCGGCAGAAAGAACGGGGCCACCGGGAAGTTCTCGTCCGCGGCCTTGTCCAGGGTGCCTCGCTCGGCCTCGCCGGTGCGCGCCGGGGTGGTCGCCGTCACCGTTCGCTGCCCGGGACCGGGACGGCGTGGCCTGCGTTGAGCTGGGGAGTTTCCGTAGCCATTGCCGTCACATCTCCCGTTCTACACTGCCGACCCAATACACACTATTTCGGACACGCCGCCCAGCAATCCGCAGGGCGGCCCGGCCGAGGGTGTCGCGCATTATCGCCCCACTTGCCGCTTTCTGGGACCGGTACAGCTTACGTTGTACAACGCATCGAGGTTCGTCGGGGTGTCCCGCAGATCACAACAACACACCGATTGGCTTCAAGATTCCTAAGGCGGCCCGGAGTTGACGTTTCCTTTGCAGACGCCGGGCCCCGCCGGAAAGGTTCCGGCGGGGCCCGGGTACTGCTGGGCTACTTGCCCGTGTACTTCTCGTACTCCTTGAGCACCTCTTCGGTCGGGCCGTCCATGCGCAGCTCACCGCGCTCCAGCCACAGGACCCGGTCGCAGGTGTCACGGATCGACTTGTTGTTGTGGCTGACCAGAAACACGGTGCCCGCGTGCCGGCGCAGTTCACGGATCCGGTCCTCGGACCGCTTGCGGAAGGACGCGTCGCCGGTGGCCAGCGCCTCGTCGATCATGAGGACGTCGTGGTCCTTGGCGGCGGCGATGGAGAACCGCAGCCGGGCCGCCATGCCCGAGGAGTAGGTCCGCATCGGGAGGGTGATGAAGTCGCCCTTCTCGTTGATGCCGGAGAAGTCGACGATCTCCTGGTAGCGCTCCTTGATCTCCTCGCGGGACATGCCCATGGCGAGCCCGCCGAGGATGACGTTGCGCTCGCCGGTGAGGTCGTTCATCAGGGCCGCGTTGACGCCGAGCAGCGAGGGCTGCCCGTTGGTGTAGACCCGGCCCTGCTCGGCGGGCAGCAGGCCGGCGATGGCGCGCAGCAGGGTGGACTTGCCGGAGCCGTTGGAGCCGATCAGGCCGATCGCCTCGCCCCGGTAGGCGACGAAGGAGACCCCGCGCACGGCGTGCACCTTGCGGACGCCCCGGGCCGTGTCGTCCGAGCCGCGTTTGACGATCCGGCTGAGGGCGGCCGTCGCGCTGCCCTTGCCGGACTTGGCGCCGTTGACGCGGTAGACGATGTGCACGTCCTCCGCGATGACGGTGGGGATCCGCTCTCCCTGGTTCTGCTCCGTGTCGTTCAGCTCAGCCACGGCCGTACCGCTCCTCCGCCTTCCAGAAGTACACGAACCCGCCGGCGAAGACGACCAGCGCCCAGGACAGGGCGACGGCCCAGACGTGCGGCGGGAGGTTCGAGGCGCCATAGCCGTCGATGAGGGCGAAGCGCATCAGGTCCATGTAGACGGTGGCGGGGTTCATCTGGAGGAGCGTGCGCGCCCACTCCGGCCGGCCCTCCATCATCTTGGTGATCGAGAACATCACACCGGACATGTACATCCAGGTGCGCAGGACGAACGGCAACAGCTGGGCCAGGTCCGGCGTCTTGGCGCCAAGCCGGGCCACGATCATGGCCAGCCCGGTGTTGAACAGGAACAGCAGGACCAGGATCGGAACGACCAGCGCCCAGGACAGGCCCGGACGGCTGCCGAACCCGACCACCACGGCGACCATGACGATCATCGAGAACAGCAGCTGCTGGAGCTGCTGGAGCGCGAAGGAGATCGGCAGCGAGGCGCGCGGGAAGTGCAGCGCTCGCACCAGACCCAGGTTCCCGGAGATCGCCCGGACGCCCGTCATGATCGAACTCTGTGTGAACGTGAACGTGAAGACGCCTGTGACCAGGAACGGGATGTAGATGTCCTGCGACATCCCGCGGCTGGCATGCAGGATGACACCGAAGATGAAGTAGTACACGGCCGCGTTCAGCAGCGGCGTGGCCACCTGCCAGAGCTGGCCGAGCTTGGCCTGGCTGTACTGGGCGGTGAGCTTCGCCTGCGAGAAGGCGAGGACGAAGTGCCGGCGTCCCCAGAGCTGGCGTACGTACTCGACGAGCGAGGGACGTGCGCCGCTCACCGTGAGCCCGTACTTGGCGGCCAGCTGCGCCGCCGTGAGGCCCTCGTCGGGCGACGGCACCGCGCTCACCGCGATTCCGACGTCATGCGTTGTCTCACTCAAGGGTGGAAGCCTTCGTCCTCAGATTCGTCTTACGTTCGTCTTACGGAATTGTGCTACCGGAGGTGACACGTATCCGCCATGGACACGTTCCCGGGGGCGTCCGCGCGCCGGGCACGCGGACACGCCCCTTCGAGCTTCTCAGATCACCGGGGGCCGGCCCAATCGCGTGAGCTTCCACACGGTGCGCCACCGCATGGGCCGACGGGGTCCGCACGGCGTGGTCCAGCCCTCCCGGAAGCCGGCGAACCAGGCGTGCAGGGCCGGGCGCGAGGGGCGGCGCACCAGGGTCAGCAGCATCCACACCCCGAGGTAGACGGGGACCAGGGGGGCGGGCAGGTTGCGGCGCGCCAGCCACACCCGGTTGCGGGCGACCATCCGGTGGTAGACCGCGTGCCGGGAGGGGGCGGTCGTGGGGTGGTACAGCACCATGTCGGAGCGGTAGTCGATCATCCAGCCGGCGTCCAGGGCCCGCCAGGCCAGGTCGGTCTCCTCATGGGCGTAGAAGAACTCGTCCGGCAGGCCGCCGACCTCGGCGAGGACCTGGGTGCGGACGGCGTTGGCGCCGCCGAGGAAGGTGGTGACCCGGGAGGAGCGCATCGGGTCGGAGGCCCGCAGCCTCGGCACGTGCCGGCGCTGGGTCTGTCCCGTGTCCGGGTCGGCGATACGGAAGCTGACGATGCCTAGCTTCGGGTCGGCGGCGAAGGCCTCACGGCACAGCTCGGCGGTGTCGTGCCCGGGGAGCAGTCCGTCGTCGTCCAGGAAGAGCAGTATGTCGACATCGCGACCGCTGGGGCCGAAGGCCTCTATGCCGACGTTGCGGCCGCCGGGGATCCCGAGGTTCTCGGGCAGCTCCATGGTGCGCACGCCGTCCGGCACCTCCGGGACGGGCGAGCCGTTGCCTACGACGACCACCTCGACCGGGTCGCCGTCCTGCTTGGCGACCGAATCGAGGAGGGCGCGCAGTTCGTCGGGGCGGTTGCCCATGGTGATGACGACCGCGCCGACCTTCAGACCGGCGCTCACCGCAGCCTGCTCGACGCGAGGACCGAGACCAGGTGCAGCAGGGTCTGCAACAGCGCGATCCCGGCGAGCACGGCGGTGCCGAGCCGGGTGAAGAAGAGGTCGCCGCGGACGTGGTCCACGATCGCGAGGAGCAGGATCAGCAGCGAGGCCTCGATGCCGAGGATCAGCCGGTGGAACCGGAGCAGGGCGGCGGCCCGGCGGGCCAGCGCCATCCCGGAGGAACGCATCTCGGCGGCGGCCTCCTTGACCACCGGCAGGCCGGCCTGGTGGCGGGCGACGCCGACCAGGTCGGTCTCGGCCTTGATCAGGATGGCGCCGAGCGCGGCCAGGGTGCCGAGGAAGGCCCACAGCCAGTCGATGCGGCCGCTGCCGAACAGGTCGGCGGCGCGCAGCCCGAGCCCGACGAGAACGGCCGCGTCGGTCAGATAGGCGCCCACGCGGTCGAGGTAGACCCCGCCCAGCGAGTACTGCTGCTTCCAGCGCGCGACCTCGCCGTCGACGCAGTCCAGCAGCAGGTACATCTGGACGCAGACCACGCCGAGCACGGCGCCCGTGATCCCCGGCACCAGCAGGGCCGGGGCCGCGAGCACGCCGAAGACGGTCATCAGGTACGTGAGCTGGTTGGGCGTGACCCTGGTGTTCACCAGGTAGCGGTCCACCCGCAGGGACACCTCACGCATATAGAGGCGCCCCATCCAGTGCTCACCGCTGCGCCGGTCCTTGACCCCAGCGGGGTGCACGACCGGACGGAGTTCAGCTACCGATGGCCTTGACATAGTCGACGTAGAAGTCCTTGATCTGGTGCGGCTTGAGGTCGAGGTGTTCGAGGATGGTGTAACGGCCGGGCCGGGTCTCCGGGGCGAACTCGACGACCCGGACGAACTCGTCCACGGTGAAGCCGATCTCCTCCGGCAGCACCGGCAGTCCGTGCCGGCGCAGCACATCGGCCATGTACACGGACTGCTGGTGGGCTCCGCGCAGGTACATCGCGAAGGCCGCGCCGAGTCCGCACTGCTCGCCATGGCTGGCGGCACGCCTCGGATACAGCAGGTCGAAGGCGTGGTTGATCTCGTGGCAGGCGCCGGAGGACGGGCGGGAGTCGCCCGACACCGACATGGCGATACCGCTGAGCACCAGCGCCTCGGCGAGCACCTGGAGGAAGGCGTTCTCCCCTATGCCGCCGGGGTGGCGCAGTACCGCCTCGCCGGCCTGCCGGGCCATGGCGGCCGCCAGACCGTCGATCTTCTCGCCGTTGACGCGGTGGGACAGTTCCCAGTCCGCGATCGCCGAGATGTTGGAGACGGCGTCCCCGATGCCCGAGCGCACGAAGCGCGCCGGGGCCTCCCGGATGACGTCGAGGTCGATGACGACCGCGATCGGGGTGGGCACGCCGTAGGAGCCGCGGCCCGCGTCGTTGTCGAGGGTGGCGACTGGCGAGCACAGACCGTCGTGCGCGAGGTTCGTCGGCACGGCGACCAGCGGCAGACCCACCCGCGCGGCCGCGAACTTGGCACAGTCGATGATCTTGCCGCCGCCGAGGCCGACGACCGCGTCGTAGCGGCCCGCCTTGATCTCGCCGGCCAGCCGGATCGCGTCGTCCAGGGTGCCGCCGCCGACCTCGTACCAGGTGGCACCGGGCAGGCTCGGCGAGACGCGCTCGCGCAGCTTGGTGCCGGAGCCGCCGCTGACGGCGATGGCGAGCCGGCCGGAGTGCGAGATGCGCTCGTCGGCGAGCACGCCGGCCAGGTCGTCGAGGGCACCCGGGCGGATGTCGACGACGACCGGCGAGGGGATCAGCCTGGTCAGTACTGGCACGCGATCTCCCGTCCCTTGGCGAGATCGTCGTGGTTGTCGATCTCCACCCACCGGACGTCGCCGATCGGCGCCACGTCGATCCGGAAGCCGCGGTTGACCAGCTCCTGGTAGCCGTGCTCGTAGAACTGCTGCGGGTCGCTCTCCCAGACCGTCTTCAGCGCGTCGGCGAGCTCGGGGGCCGCGTCGCCCTCGATGAGGGTGACGCCGATGTACTCGCCGGTGGCCTCGGCGGGGTCCATCAGCTTGGTGATCTTCGTCATGCCCTGGTCGGCGCCTACGACGACCTTCATCTCCTCGTCCGCGAGGGACTTGACGGTGTCGAGCGCGAGGATGATCTTCTTGCCGTCGCCGCGTGCGGCGAGCAGCGTCTTCTCGACGGAGACCGGGTGGACGGTGTCGCCGTTGGCGAGGATCACGCCGTCCTTGAGGGCGTCACGGCCGCACCACAGGGAGTAGGCGTTGTTCCACTCCTCGGCCTTGTCGTTGTCGATGAGGGTGAGCTTGAGGCCGTACTTCGCCTCCAGGGCCGCCTTGCGCTCGTACACGGCCTCCTTGCGGTAGCCGACGATGATCGCGACCTCGGTCAGGCCGATCTCGGCGAAGTTGCCGAGGGTCAGGTCGAGCACCGTGATCGAGTCCTCTATCCCGGCAGGCCCCACCGGCACCAGCGCCTTGGGCAGGCTGTCGGTGTAGGGGCGCAGACGCCGTCCGGCGCCGGCCGCCAGCACGAGGCCGATCATGCGGGTTCTCCTTCATCGTGTACGGCGGGCGCCCCTGCGGACACCCAGAAGCGGATGCTCTCGACGAGCACCAGCCCGGCCACGGCCACGGCGAGGACCGTGAGCGCGACCTTGAACTGCGTGGCGGTGAGCACCGCGGCCACGACGGTGACCAGCAGAGTTCGCCCCTCCTGCCCCCCGGCGGCGCGTACCAGCCAGGCCGGCGGCGCCCCGGCGTTGCCGCGGATGCGGTACACCGTGTCGTAGTGATGGTAGGCGACGGCGGCCACCAGGCCGAAAGCCGCGGGAAGGGTTCCGTTCACCCCGGATTTGCTTGCGAGGACGAGAACGGTGCCGTATTCGGCGGCCCGGAACAGGGGCGGGACCAGCCAGTCGAGGGCGCCCTTGAGCGGGCGGGCGAGGGCCTGGCCGGAGGCCAGCGCGTAGACGACGGCGCCGGCGACCGGCGCCCAGGTCACGCCTGAGAAGAGGGACACGGTGAGAACCGCCACTCCGGCGAGTGCCACCAGGAGCGGGGAGCCGAGCGGGGCGGGCAGCGCGCGGGACACAAATTGGGCGAGCGGGCCGTTGTCGGCCAGGTCGGCCAGCGCCTTCGCCGCCCGGTCGGTCCTCGTGGCCTTGCGGGTCAGCGAGCGCAGCACCCGCCCGGCGGTGGTGTACGTCGCCGCGAGGGCGCAGCCGACCAGCAGCACGTAGAAGGTGATCCGCGGGGTCGTCGCCGCGGTCAGGACGGCTATCAGGGCCCATCGTTCGCCGATGGGCAGGACTATCATCCGGCGCACCCAGACCGTCCAGCCGACGCTGTCGAGCCGGTCGGAGAGGGCCGCGGTGGGGCTGGTGTTGGCGGTGGCGTCGTGGTTCGCCTCGTTGAAGGAGAAGTCGACCACGTGCCGGCAGGTCTGCAGGATCATCGCGCCGAGGGCGAGGGCCCATACGTCGTCTCCGCCCCGGGCCGCGCCGAGCGCGAGGCCGGCGTAGTAGGCGTACTCCTTGGCCCGGTCGAAGGTGGCGTCCAGCCAGGCGCCGAGCGTGGAGTACTGCAGGGAGTAGCGGGCGAGCTGGCCGTCGGTGCAGTCCAGGACGAAGGACGCGATCAGCAGCCCGCCCGCCGCGACGAACCCGGCGCGGGTGCCGGTGGCCGCGCAGCCCGCCGCGATCAGGGCGGTGAGCAGGGAGGCGGTGGTGACCTGGTTGGGGGTCAGGCCGCGCCGGGCGCACCAGCGGGCCAGGTAGCGGGAGTACGGGCTGATGAAGAAGGTGGTGAAGAAGCCGTCGCGGGACTTCACGGCCGACTTCAGGCGTACGGCCTCGTCGTCGACGGCGGCGACGGCCTGCCGTGCCTCGTTGCGGGCCTGCGGGTCGGCGGGGACGGCGGCGACCAGACTGCCCAGCTCGGGGCGGTGCACGTCGGCGTCCAGGGCGGTGACGAGGCCGTCGACGGCCAGGTCGGTGCCGCCGGCGGCGGCCTCCCGGGCCAGCGCCCCGTTCAGCGCCTGACGGCCGGCCGGCTGGGCGGTGACGGCGCCGGGGATCGCGGCGAGCGGGAAGCGTGGGTCGGTGAGGCCGAGGCGCAGGGCGTGCAGATGGCCGACGAAGCGGGCGTCGACGACGGCGACCCGCCGGTCGGCGGGCACGGTCGCGAGGAGGGCCGCGGTGTCGGTGCTGTCCGAGGCCGTGCGCACCTCGAAGCCGAGCGCCCGCAGATCGCTCTCCAACGACGATCCGGGGACCGGCTGGCCGGTGACGATGGCGGTCGGCAACCGAACTCACTCCCTGGGTGCCGGCGCACGGGCGCCGGTCTACTGCGTGGTGGGGCGCGGTGTGCCTGGTGGCCCCCGGGCGGCATTCGGCAGAGGCTATCTGATGGTGAGGACTGCTTGTTCACCGGCCGTTCACGGCACGGACGACCCGCTCTGCCCCGGCCTTTGCCGAGATCATCATCCGTGATCCGGGCCCCGGCCCACAAACCGCGCTCACAGAACGGGCATTGAGGACATGGTCCCCTTCGGCGCGGACGGGTTCCGGGCGGCCACCCGGGATGCCCACCCGTTCACGAGGGGTCACTGAGGATGCCCTGACCTGGGAATCGTTTCCGCAGGTCAGGGCACATGACAACGGTGTTCACTGCCGCGTTGCCGGATACCCCCCACCCGTAGTTCACTGTGATCCCGGGCGGAAATCAGGAGGCGTATCTCATGGGGGCAGGGCACGACCACGGCCACACGCACACCCACGCGCCGGCCACCGGCACGGCCGCGGCGGCGTATCGCGGGCGGCTGCGGGTGGCGCTCGCCATCACCCTCGGGGTGATGGTGGTCGAGATCGCCGGCGGCCTGCTGGCCGACTCGCTCGCGCTGATCGCGGACGCGGCCCACATGGCCACCGACGCACTGGGCCTCGGCATGGCACTGCTGGCGATCCACTTCGCCAACCGCCCGGCGAGCACCAACCGCACCTTCGGCTACGCCCGTGCCGAGATCCTGGCCGCCCTGGCCAACTGTCTGCTGCTGCTCGGCGTCGGCGGCTATGTGCTGTACGAGGCGGTCCAGCGGTTCGTGACGCCCGCGGACACGCACGGCGGCCAGATGATCGTGTTCGGTCTGATCGGCCTGGTCGCCAACATGATCTCGCTCACGCTCCTGGTGCGCGGCCAGCAGGAGAGCCTGAACGTGCGCGGCGCCTTCCTGGAGGTGGCGGCCGACGCGCTGGGCTCGCTGGCGGTGCTGATCTCGGCCGTGGTGATCCTGACCACCGGCTGGCAGGCGGCCGACCCGGTCGCCTCGCTGGTGATCGGCCTGATGATCGTGCCGAGGACGGTGAAGCTGCTGCGCGAGACGCTGGACGTCCTGCTGGAGGCGGCGCCCAAGGACGTGGACATGGCGGAGGTGCGGTCGCACATCCTGGCGCTGGACGGCGTACTGGACGTCCACGATCTGCACGCCTGGACGATCACCTCGGGACTGCCGGTCCTGTCGGCGCACGTGGTGGTCCGCTCGGAGGTGCTGAACGCCATCGGCCACGAGAAGATGCTGCACGAGCTGCAGGGCTGTCTCGGCCACCACTTCGACGTGGAGCACTGCACCTTCCAGCTGGAGCCGGGCGGGCACGCGGAGCACGAGGCCCGGCTCTGCCACTGACCGCGCCGCGGTCCGTCGGGCCGCCCGGCCGGCCACCGGAACCCGTCGGTCCGGGCTCCCCCGCCGTCCTTGTGTTCGACACCCCCGGACGGTTCCCTTTCGCACCCGTAGGGCACGATCAACTACCGGGTCCCTCTTCCGGCGTGCCCGTGCCGGGAAGTGCCGGGAGTGTCGGATTCGTACGGCAGACTTGGTACGAAGACCGAGGCGAAGGATGGGTATGCCGATCACACCTGCCACCGCGACGCACAGCACGTCGAAGGGCACAACGGACGCGATTTTGCTGGAACTCGTCGACGAGAAGGGTGTGACCATCGGGACCGCGGAGAAGCTGGCCGCGCATCAGCCACCCGGGCAGCTGCACCGGGCTTTCTCGGTCTTCCTCTTCGACGAACAGGGCAGACTCCTGCTCCAGCAGCGCGCGCTGGGCAAATACCACTCCCCCGGTGTGTGGTCGAACACCTGCTGCGGCCACCCCTACCCCGGTGAGGCCCCCTTCGCGGCGGCGGCCCGCCGCACCTTCGAGGAGCTGGGGGTCTCCCCGTCCCTGCTCGGCGAGGCGGGCACGGTCCGCTACAACCACCCGGACCCGGGCTCCGGACTGGTCGAGCAGGAGTTCAACCACCTGTTCGTCGGCATGGTGCAGGCGCCGCTCTCGCCGGACCCGGATGAGGTCGGGGAGACCGCCTTCGTGACGGCCGCCGAACTGACCGAGCGGCACGCCCGGGACCCCTTCTCGTCATGGTTCATGACCGTGCTGGACGCGGCCCGTCCGGCGATCAGGGAGCTGACGGGCCCGTCCGCGGGGTGGTGAGCGGCCTCACGGCAGCGACGCGGGTTTGAGCGGCAGGGCGGCCCAGATCACCTTGCCGCCGCTCGACGTGTGCTCCACGTCCACGACTCCGCCCGCCTCCCTGGCCACCTCCCGCACCAGCAGCAGGCCCCGGCCGCCGGTCTGGCCGTGGTCGGCCTCCAGGGCGGTCGGGCGGTAGGGGTGGTTGTCCTCCACCGACACCCGCACCCACTCGGCGCCGACGGCGACCTCGACGGCGAGCACCGGCGACAGCAGCGCCGCGTGCTTGACCGCGTTGGTGACCAGCTCGGAGACGATCAGCAGCAGCCCGTACACCAGGTCCTCCGAGACCGGGACGCCCTGGCGCTGGAGCAGGTCCCGTACGGCGCGCCGCGCCTGCGGGACGGAGGCGTCCACGGCGGCGGCGGTGAACCGCCAGACTCCTTCGTACGGCAGCGGATCCGGCGGCGGAGCGCCGCCTCCCTCTGGACGCGGGTCGTGCCCGCGCCCGTGGTTCTCCATCGTCCGGTCGCCACCCTCGCGCTCGATTGTCACCACATGACGAGTGTTGGTAACGACCCCCTCCACCCCGGATGACTGAACACAAGTCAGCAACTATCGAACGGTTCTGACCGTCGACGTACGACAAGGTCGGTTGAGGGACTGGTCCTGTTCCGCTAAAGCCGACTTCGCGCACTTTTACGGTTGTACTGCAACCCCTGAGGCGGGACCGCATCGATCCCCGGCTCCGTCACGCCGATAACATCCCGGCCATGGAGCCCCACCTCTCCCACCAGGTCACCGACGCCGTGGCCACCGTGGTCATCCACAACCCGGTCAAACGCAACGCGATGACAGCGGCGATGTGGCGAGCCCTGCCACCCCTCCTGGACGAGCTGTCGGCCAACCCCGGCGTCCGGGTCCTCGTACTGACCGGTGAGGGCGGAACCTTCTGCGCCGGTGCCGACATCTCCACCCTCCAGGGCTCCCCCGCCGAGGCACAGGCCCTCGCCTGCGCCGCCGAGGAGGCGCTCGCCGCGTTCCCCAAGCCGACCCTCGCCGCGGTCCGCGGCCACTGTGTCGGCGGCGGCTCGCAGCTCGCCGCCGCCTGCGACCTCCGGTTCGCCGCGGAGGGAGCCCTCTTCGGCGTGACCCCGGCCAAGCTCGGGATCGTCTATCCGGCCTCCTCCACCCGCCGGCTGGTCTCCCTGGTCGGCCCCGCCACCACCAAGTACCTGCTGTACTCCGGCGAGTTGATCGGAACGGAGCGGGCGTTGCGCACCGGCCTGGTCGACGAGGTGCTGCCCGAGGGCGAACTGGCGGAGCGGGTCGCCGAGTTCAGCCGGATCCTGGTCGCGCGCTCCCAGCTGACGCAGGCGGCGGCGAAGGAGTTCGCCGACGGCCGTACCGACCGCGACGGCCACTGGACGGAGCAGGCGCGCGGCAGCGGCGACACCGCCGAGGGCGTCGCCGCGTTCCTGGAGCGCCGTCAGCCGCGGTTCAGCTGGGCTGTCCCTGGCCGAGGATGAACCGGCTCCTCGAGCGGAGCAGTTCGACGACCTCGGCGGGCGCCTTCTGCGGGGAACCCGCGTCGTAGGGCGGCTGCGGGTCGTACTCGATCCCGAGCTGCACGGCCTGGGCGACGGCGTCTCCGGCGATCCTGCCGAGCAGGGCGAGGCCCATGTCGATGCCGGAGGAGACGCCGGCCGCGGTGACGTACTTGCCGTCGGTGACGATCCGCTCCCCCGTGGGCTCGGCGCCGAACGTCCGCAGTTCGTCCAGGGCCAGCCAGTGCGAGGTGGCGCGGCGCCCGTCGAGGAGGCCGGCGGCGGCGAGCAGCAGGGAGCCGGTGCACACGGAGGTGGTCCAGGTGCTGGTGGCGTCGGCGGCGCGGATCCAGTCGAGGAGCGCCCGGTTCTTCATCTGCGGGGTCTGGCCGGGGCCGCCTGGGACGACCAGGACATCGGGGTGGGGCACCTCGGCGCAGGTCTTCTCGGCGACCAGGGCGAGGTTCCCGTTGTCGGTGCGGACGGGACCGGCTCGCTCGGCCACGAAGACGACCTCGGAGTCCGGGAGCCGGCCCAGGGTCTCGTACGGTCCCACCGCGTCGAGGGCGGTGAAACGGTCGTAGAGGACGATCGCGATCTGCATGGCTCTCCTATCCGGGTCGACCGACGGGTGCCGGCCGGAATCTGCGCCGATATTCGGCGGGTGTCGTGCCGAGGGCCTTGAGGAAGGCACGGCGCATCGCTTCGGGCGTGCCGTAGCCGCTTGCCCGGGAGACCTCCTCGACGCCGTCGCCGGTGTCCTCCAGGAGCCGGCGGGCGTGTTCCAGCCGTACCCGGTCGACGTAGCGGCCGGGCGTCATGCCGGTCTCGGCCTGGAAGGCGCGGGCGAAGTGCCGGGGCGAGAGGGCCGCGCGGGCGGCCAGCGCCTCGACGCCGAGCTCGCCGTCCGGGTGCTCGCTGATCCACCGCTGGACCTCCCGCAGCGGTTCACGCTGTGCGGTCTGGGCGGCGAGCTGCACGCTGAACTGGGCCTGGTTGCCGGGCCTGCGCAGGAACACCACCAGGTGCCGGGCGACGGTGAGCGCCACGTCCCGGCCCAGGTCCTCCTCGACGAGGGCGAGCGCCAGGTCGATGCCGGAGGTGACGCCGGCCGAGGTGGCGACCCGGCCGTCCCGGACGTAGATGGGGTCGGGGTCGACGTCGACGGCCGGATGGTCGCGGGCCAGCTTGTCGCAGTACGCCCAGTGAGTGGTGACCCGGTGGCCGTCCAGGAGTCCTGCCGCGGCGAGCAGGATGGCGCCGGTGCAGACGGAGACGAGCCGTCCGGTGCGCGGCCCGTACTCGCGCAGCCAGTCGACCAGGGCCGGGTCGTGGCGCCGGGTGCCCTCTCCGCCGGGCACGAGGAGCATGTGCGGCTCGGACGCCTCGGCCAGCGCCGTGTCCGGTACGACGGTCAGCCCGCTGGACGTGCGCACGGGCGCGCCGTCCAGGGAGGCCGTACGGATGCGGTAGCTGCCCGGGACCTGGGCCGCCGCGCCCGTGAAGACCTCCACGGGGCCGGTGACGTCGAGGCTCTGGACACCGGGGAAGAGGACGACGAGAACGGTTCGCTGGGCCATGCCATCGATTCTTCGCGGGCGCGGCGGTGGCCGCAATGACGAACTTCCCACCTTTCCTGCCATGGCGGCGGAACACTTGGCCATCGGGTCGGGCACGGCACTGGAGTCCGTACCGACTAGTCGGTAACGTGCTCGCCATGACCACTGCCGTCCTGGAGCCGCGCGCCGGTCGCCGCTGCCACACCCTGCTCAACTCCCTGCACGCGACCCACTTCTTCAGCCCCGAGCTGGCCGAGGAACTCGCCGCGCTCGGCGTCACCCACCCGCGGGCCGTCAACTTCGCGGTGCGGGCCGCCGCGTTGGGGCCGGTCGGGCCCGGCACGGTGACGGCCACGTTCTACAACTACAAGTACGAACTGGTGGCCCGGCATGTCCCGGCCGTCTGGGAGACCGCGTCGCCCGGCGACGTCCTCGCCGCACGCGCGCGTGCCGTCGACGCCTCCCTGCGGCGGCTGCTCGGCGCGGACGCGGTGGCCTCCGACGGGATGGCCGAGGCCGCGCGGCTCGCGCTGCGCGCCACCGAGGCCTGCTCCCGCCCCGGCCGCCCGCTGTACGCGGCGCACGCGGACCTGCCGGTGCCCGAGGAGCCCCACCTCGCCTACTGGCACGCGACCACGCTGCTGCGCGAGCACCGTGGCGACGGGCACCTCGCGGTGCTCGTCGCGGCAGGTCTCGACGGGCTGGAGGCGGTGGTGACCCACACCGCGACCGGCAAGGGCATGAACCCCAAGTGGGTGCTCGCCACACGGGGCTGGAGCCAGGACGACTGGGACGCGACGGTGGCGCGGCTGCGGGAGCGCGGGCTGCTCGACGCGGCGGGCGAGCTGACCGAGGCGGGAGCGGCCCTGCGGGCCGAGATCGAGACGGAGACGGACCGGCTGGACCGGGCGCCGTACGAGCATCTGGGGGCCGGCGGGGTGGCCCGGCTGGCCGAGCTGGCGAAGGGGTTCGCGGGAGCGGCGATCGCCGCGGGCGCCTTTCCGGCGGATCTGGTCGGCAAGGGGTGAGCTGAGCGCCGTTACGGCGGATTCAGGAGACAGGTGGGGCACGGGGAGTGCGACTTCGTGTCGTGGAAGGGTGCCCTGGGGCCCGGTTGTCGGTGTCACCTGCCACAATTGCCGCGCAACCTCAGTGGAGAAGGCGGTACGGGATCGTGACGACACCCGGGTCCCTGGTTCCAGGGTCCATCGAAGGCAGGATCGCCGAGGAGCTCGGCGTACGGGAGCGGCAGGTCAAGGCTGCCGTGGAGCTGCTCGACGGCGGTTCGACGGTGCCCTTCATCGCCCGCTACCGCAAGGAAGCGACCGAGATGCTCGACGACGCGCAGCTGCGCACGCTCGAGGAGCGGCTGCGCTATCTGCGGGAGCTGGAGGAGCGCCGGACGGCGAT
Source organism: Streptomyces sp. NPDC051105 (assembly GCF_040682795.1). NCBI lineage: Bacteria > Bacillati > Actinomycetota > Actinomycetes > Kitasatosporales > Streptomycetaceae > Streptomyces > Streptomyces sp. NPDC051105. The sequence goes on from NZ_JBFBBR010000007.1 coordinate 104,592, forward strand.
CCTGGAGTCGGTGCGCGAGCAGGGCAAGCTCACCGAGGAGCTGGAGGCGCAGATCCGGGGCGCCGAGACCAAGGCGCGGCTGGAGGACATCTACCTGCCGTACAAGCCGAAGCGGCGGACCAAGGCGCAGATCGCGCGGGAGGCCGGCCTGGAGCCGCTGGCCGAGGGGCTGCTCGGCGACCCGACGGTGGATCCGCTGGCCGCGGCCGCCACGTTCGTGGACGCCGACAAGGGCGTCGCCGATCCGCAGGCCGCCCTGGAGGGTGCCCGGGCGATCCTCACCGAGCGGTTCTCGGAGGACGCCGACCTCATCGGTGAGCTGCGCGAGCGCATGTGGGTGCGCGGCCGGCTCGCCGCGAAGGTACGGGACGGCAAGGAGGAGGCGGGCGCCAAGTTCGCCGACTACTTCGACTTCGCCGAGCCGTTCACCGAGCTGCCCTCGCACCGCATCCTGGCGATGCTGCGCGGGGAGAAGGAGGAGGTCCTCGACCTCGTCCTGGAGCCGGAGGAGCCGACCGAGGGGCCGTCGTCGTACGAGGGCATCGTCGCCCACCGGTTCGGGATCGCCGACCGGGGGCGGCCGGCCGACAAGTGGCTGACCGACACGGTCCGCTGGGCCTGGCGCACCCGCCTCCTCGTCCACCTCGGCATCGATCTGCGGCTACGGCTGCGTACGGCGGCCGAGGACGAGGCGGTCGACGTCTTCGCGGCGAACCTGCGCGACCTGCTGCTCGCCGCCCCGGCCGGCACGCGCGCGACGCTGGGCCTGGACCCCGGCTTCCGTACCGGCGTGAAGGTCGCCGTCGTCGACGCCACCGGCAAGGTCGTCGCCACCGACGTCATCTACCCGCACGTCCCCGCCAACAAGTGGGACGAGGCGGTCGCCAAGCTCGCCCGTCTCGCCACCGAGCACACGGTCGAACTGATCGCTATCGGCAACGGCACGGCGTCCCGCGAGACCGACAAGCTCGCCGGTGAACTCATCACCAAGCACCCGGAGTTGAAGCTCACCAAGGTGATGGTGTCGGAGGCGGGCGCGTCCGTGTACTCGGCGTCCGCGTTCGCCTCCCAGGAGCTGCCGGACATGGACGTGTCGCTGCGCGGCGCCGTCTCCATCGCCCGCCGGCTCCAGGACCCCCTCGCCGAGCTGGTGAAGATCGACCCGAAGTCGATCGGTGTCGGCCAGTACCAGCACGACCTGTCCGAGGTGAAGCTGTCGCGCTCGCTGGACGCGGTGGTGGAGGACTGTGTGAACGGCGTGGGCGTCGACGTGAACACGGCGTCGGCCCCGCTGCTGTCCCGGGTCTCCGGCATCACCTCCGGGCTCGCCGAGAACATCGTGGCCCACCGGGACACCAACGGCCCGTTCACCTCCCGCGGCCAGCTGAAGAACGTGGCACGGCTCGGCCCGAAGGCGTACGAGCAGTGCGCGGGCTTCCTCCGCATCCGCGGCGGCGACGACCCGCTGGACGCGTCGAGCGTCCACCCCGAGGCGTACCCCGTCGTACGGCGCATGGTGAAGGCGTCGCACCAGGAGGTGGCCGCGCTCATCGGCAACACGGGTGTGCTGCGCTCGCTGCGGCCGGGCGACTTCGTGGACGAGAAGTTCGGTCTGCCGACCGTCACCGACATCCTCAAGGAGCTGGAGAAGCCGGGGCGCGACCCGCGTCCGGCCTTCAAGACGGCCACGTTCAAGGAAGGCGTCGAGAAGATCTCCGACCTGTCCTCCGGAATGGTGCTGGAGGGGGTCGTCACGAACGTGGCGGCGTTCGGCGCGTTCATCGACGTCGGCGTCCACCAGGACGGTCTGGCGCATGTCTCCGCGCTGTCGAAGACCTTCGTCAAGGACCCGCGGGAGGTCGTGAAGCCGGGTGACATCGTCAAGGTGAAGGTCCTCGACGTGGACATCCCGCGCAAGCGGATCTCGCTGACGCTGCGGCTGGACGACGAGGCGGCGCCGCAGGGCGGCGGCCGGCAGGGCGAGGGCGCCGAACGCCGCCAGCGCGGTGGGCGTCCGCCGCAGCAGCGGCAGCAGGGCGGCGGGCGTGGCGGCCAGGGCCAGGGTGGCGGACGTGGCGGCCAGGGCCAGGGCGGCGGTGCGCGGCAGGCGCCGGCGCCGGCCAACAGCGCGATGGCTGACGCGTTGCGCCGGGCGGGGCTGCTGGACCCGAAGAAGGGCAAGCGGTGACGGATTCTTCGGGAGCCGTGGGGTTGTGAGGTGGTGGGGAGCTGCGGGACCGTTGTGGCTGGTCGCGCAGTTCCTCGCGCCCCTGAAGTGGCGCGTCTCCTCTTTCCGTCACACGTAGCCGCGCCGTTGTACGAAGCCGAGGGCCAGGGCGCCCAGTGGGAGTTGAGCCAGAACGTGAGCAGCCGGTAGACCAGGACCGCCGAGGTGGCCGGGCCGGCCGGCACACCGAGCGCGGTCAGGCCCGCGATGAGGCCCGCTCCGAGCCCGCCGGGGACCGGGGCCGCGTTGGCGAGCAGGCGGGCCGCCATGTAGGCGGCGCCGAGCTGGACGAAGGCGAGGTCACCGCCGAGCGCGTGGAGGCAGGCCCTGCTGCGCCCGGCGGGCGAAGTCGCGGGTGGCGACCGCCAGCAGCACCGTCGCCGCAAGGGCGGTCAGGGAGACCAGCAGCCGCAGCAGGTCGGCGGCGCGGCGCACGTCGTGCGGCGGCCGCGCGTCGACGACGGGTGCCGCCGCGCCGTCCTCGGACGCGCTCACGATGTCCGAGGACAGCAGGATGCCGTGCCGGTCGGTCATCTCCCGCCGCCGGCGGGGATGCGAGGACGGCCCATGCGCGGACTCCTTCGGGCACAGGTCCGGCTCGCCCGGACGCCCGCCCATGGTTCCACGCGACCACGGTCCGCGCCTCGGTCAGATGACTGTCGGCAGACACAGTTGCCCGACGGCTCACGTCCCCGCGGGGCTCGGTGGTGCCGGTCGTCCGGGCGCGGTTGCCCGCGAGCAGTTCCTGGGCGCGCCGTTCACTCAGGGGCTCTCCCCTGCCCGGTGATCCGGGTCGGATCGCAGCGTGCCCGGGGGTGCCGAGTGGGTTGTTCGGCGGCTGCGGGTGGGTGGGGGTCGCTCGCGCCCACGCGGCGGAGCCGCATATCGATACAGCCCCGCGCCCCTTACGGGGCGCTTTCCGTCACCTTGCCCGCCGAGACCTCCAGGCGGCGGGTCACGTGGACCGCGTCCAGCATGCGGCGGTCGTGGGTGACCAGGAGGAGGGTGCCCTGGTAGGCGTCGAGGGCGGACTCCAGTTGTTCGATCGCGGGCAGGTCGAGGTGGTTCGTCGGCTCGTCCAGGACGAGGAGGTTGACGCCCCGGCCCTGGAGCAGCGCCAGCGCCGCACGGGTCCGCTCCCCCGGTGACAACGTCGCCGCGGAGCGCAGGACATGGGCCTGCTTGAGGCCGAACTTGGCGAGCAGGGTGCGGACTTCGACCGGCTCGGTGTCCGGGACGGCCGCGCAGAAGGCGTCCAGCAGGGCCTCGGTGCCGTGGAAGAGCTTGCGCGCCTGGTCGACCTCGCCGACGACGACTCCGGAGCCGAGCGCGGCGTGCCCCGCGTCCAGCGGCACCCGGCCCAGCAGGGCGGCCAGGAGCGTCGACTTGCCGGCCCCGTTCGCGCCGGTCACCGCGACCCGGTCGGCCCAGTCGATCCCCAGGGAGACCGGCCCGAAGGTGAAGTCACCACGCCGTACTTCCGCGTCCCGCAGGGTGGCCACCACGGCGCCGGAGCGCGGGGCCGCCGCGATCTCCATGCGCAGCTCCCACTCCTTGCGCGGCTCCTCGACGACGTCCAGGCGTTCGATCATGCGCTGGGTCTGGCGGGCCTTGGCGGCCTGCTTCTCGCTGGCCTCGCTGCGGAACTTGCGGCCGATCTTGTCGTTGTCGTTGGACGCCTTGCGCCGGGCGTTCTTGACGCCCTTGTCCATCCAGGAGCGCTGCATCTGGGCGCGGTCCTGGAGCGCGGCCTTCTTGTCGGCGTACTCCTCGTAGTCGCCGCGGGCGTGCCGGCGGGCCACCTCGCGTTCTTCGAGGTAGGCGTCGTAGCCACCGCCGAAGAGGTTGATCTGCCCCTGGGCGAGGTCGAGCTCGAGGACCTTGGTGACCGTGCGGGTGAGGAACTCGCGGTCGTGGCTGACGAGGACCGTGCCGGCGCGCAGCCCGGTCACGAAGCGTTCGAGCCGTTCCAGACCGTCCAGGTCGAGGTCGTTGGTCGGCTCGTCGAGCAGGAAGACGTCGTAGCGGGAGAGGAGCAGGGAGGCGAGGCCCGCGCGGGCCGCCTGGCCGCCGGAGAGGGAGGTCATCGGCTGGTCGAGGTCGACGGCCAGGCCCAGGGAGTCGGCGACCTCCCCGGCCCGCTCCTCCAGGTCCGCGCCGCCGAGGCCGAGCCAGCGCTCCAGCGAGGTGGCGTACGCGTCGTCGGCCCCTGGTGCCCCGTCGACCAGGGCCTGAGTGGCCTCGTCCATCACGCGCTGTGCCTCGGCGACGCCGGTGCGGCGGGCGAGGAAGGCGCGCACGGTCTCACCCGGCCGGCGCTCCGGTTCCTGGGGCAGGTGGCCGACGGCCGCGGTCGGCGGGGAGAGCCGCAGCTCGCCCTGCTCGGGGGCGGTGAGTCCGGCGAGCAGCCGGAGCAGCGTGGACTTGCCCGCGCCGTTGGCACCGACCAGACCGATCACGTCCCCGGGCGCGACGACGAGGTCGAGCCCGGAGAAGAGGGAACGGTCGCCGTGCCCGGCGGCGAGGTTCTTGGCGACGAGGGTGGCAGTCATCAGAACGCCGATCCTAATGCGCCGGTGCGCGCACCCCCAGCCGCGTTTCGTTCCCCGGTCAGCGCGCGACGGCCTGCACCAGGACGCTCCCGGAGGTCCGCGCCACGACATAGGACCCGCCCTTGGCCGCCTTGCCGTCGAGGGGGATGCGGTGGCTGCCCGGTTCCAGGACGCCGTCGAAGAGATCCTGGGAGTGGAGGCGGGAGAGCCGGTCCAGGCGGTACGCCGTGAGCCGGACCCGGCAGGGTGAGGTGACCTCGATGCGGGCCGCGCCGTCGGCGGCGACCAAGTGGGTCAGGCGGCGCTGTCGGAGCGGCCTGCGGTCGAGGGCGTGTTCGATCTGGGCGACGAGGAGGGGGACGATCGGGGCGAGCCCGTCGACGGAGGCGACCGCCACTGCGGCCCGGTCGAACGCCTTGCGTACGGCCGCCCGCTCGGTCTCGCCGACCGTGGGGCCGAAGACCACGGCGCCGTAACCGCGGAGTTCCTCGGCGGGGACGCCGTCGGCGTCGCGGGTGATGTCGGCGCCGATGCCGATGGTGCGCAGGGCGGCGGCGAGCTTGGCGAGGAGGGCGACGCGCGCGCCGATCAGCAGGACACGGCGGCCCGGCGGGGGGCCGGAGTCCTCGAGGAGGGCACCGAGGGCCTCGCGGTACTCGGGGCCGGGGAAGCGGAACGGGCCGATGCCGTGGTAGCCGTTGAGCTCCAGGTCGGCGTGTTCGTCGGTCTGCCAGGCGAAGTCCCGCCAGACGTAGTCGTCGCCGTCCCTCTCGATGACCGCGGTGACCGCGCCGCAGGCCAGGTCCTCGCACTCGGGGCAGCCGTAGATGACGTACCGGTCGTCGGGGAGCGGTGCGGCGGACTCCAGTAACAGGCTGCGGACCTGGGCGGTGAAGATCGCGGGCGGGATGTCGGAGGCGAGCGGGGAGACGGCGTCCAGGTCGGAGAGCTGGAACAGCAGCGGGGACCCGTCGACGACGAAGTCCACGAAGTCCCGGTGGACCTGGTAGCCGCCGTCGGCGCGGACACCGCCGGCGCGCATCGCCGGGGCCAGGCCGAAGGTCGCGTATGCGGCAGACATGCTGTGAGTATCCCCAGAGCGGGACGATCTGAGCGCGGCATGACATATTCCGCTAGCGTCCGGGCATGGGCCGTGAGCTGGGTGACGAAGTGATCGTGGTCGGTGGCGGGGTCGTCGGGCTGACCACGGCGGTGGTGCTGGCCGAGGGCGGGCGCCGGGTGCGGGTCTGGGCGCGGGAGAGCGGCGAGCGTACGACCTCGGCGGTCGCGGGGGCGCTGTGGTGGCCCTACCGTATCCAGCCGGAGCGGCTGGTCGGCGACTGGGCGCTGGAATCCCTCGCCGTGTACGAGGAGCTGTCGGCGCGGCCGGAGGAGACGGGCGTACGCCTGGTCGAGGGCGTACACGAGGGGCTGCGGCTGGACGAGCTGGGTCCGTGGGCGGCGCGGGTGCCGGGGCTGGCCGACACGGCGGAAGGGCTCTCGGCGCGGCTGCCGTTGATCGACATGCCGGTCCATCTGGCCTGGCTGCGGGAGCGCTTGGGCGAGGCGGGCGGGACGGTCGAGGTGCGGGAGGTGCACGGGCTGGGTGAGGTGCCGGCGGCGGCCGTGGTGAACTGCACCGGGCTCGGAGCCCGTTCGCTGGTCCCCGATCCGGCCGTGCGGCCGGTGCGCGGGCAGCTGGTCGTGGTGGAGAACCCGGGGATCAGCACCTGGTACGGAGCCGCCGAGGAGCCCGCAGGGGGACCTGACGGCGGGTCCGAAGGGAGTGTCTCCACCTACTTCTTCCCGCAGCCCGGCGGGTTGCTGCTCGGGGGTACCGCGCAGGAGGACGCCTGGTCCCTGGAGCCGGATCCGGAGATCGCGGCCGGGATCGTGGCGCGGTGTGCGGCGGTACGGCCGGAGATCGCCGGGGCGCGGGTGCTGGGGCACCGGGTGGGGCTGCGGCCGTACCGGGACGCGGTCCGGCTGGAACGTGCACTCCTGCCGGACGGGCGGGTGCTGGTGCACAACTACGGGCACGGCGGGGCCGGGGTCACGGTGGCCTGGGGGTGTGCACGTCAGGCGGCCGGGCTGGTGGAGCCGGGCCCGGCCGCCTGAGCGGTCAGCCCACCGGGACGCGCAGCGCCGTGTGCGGGACGCGCACTCCGGTCAGGGCGCCCGCTTCGGGAGCGGTCCAGCGCGCGGAGGTCGCGCGGGCGAACGCGGCCGCTCCGCCGACGAGCGGGACCCTGGCCGCGGTGCGGGACAGGTCCAGGGTGAGCGTCGGGGTGCTGGACGGCGGATCGATGAGGTCCTTGTCCGTGCCCGCGACGATCAGCGCCAGCCGGTGCCCCTTGGGTACGACGTGGTCGGTGGCCGCCAGGTCGAGGGTGATCGTGTACTTCTTGCCCGGGGTGAGCGGGACGCCCTTGCCGGGGTCGGCATAGGTGCCGAGGTCGGCCCAGCCGCGGCTGAAGACCGTGTAGTCGACGGCCTTGGTCTTCGCCGCGGTCTTCAGGAAGCAGGCGCTGTCGCCGGCCGTGCTCTCGCCCCAGCAGGTGCGGTCGGTGAGGGTGGTGATGCCCTCGGCGGCGTCGGCGTAGTCCCGGATGGTGTCCGGGCCGAGGTCGACCAGGACGGCGGTCAGGTGGGCCGTCGAGGTGGTCGGGGTGGCGGTGACCGTCACCTTGGAGGAGCCGGACAGCCGCAGGTCGTGCGTGAGCGGCGCGGTGAGGAAGCCGGCCTTGTCCGGGGTCGGGGTGGCGATCTGGGCGGCCCAGTCGGTCTCGCTCTGCTTCGGGTCGTCGGTGAACGTCTCGGTGCCGGAACTCCGGCTCAGACCGAGGGTGCCCACACCCGCCTGGGTACCGGGGGCCGGGCGCAGGGTGGTGGCCGCGGTGCCGCGCGGCGGCCAGACGGCGGAGGTCACCCACTGGTCGGGGTGGCGTTCGACGTCGGCCATCGGCTCGCGGTCGATGCCGTTGTCGTAGCCGAGGAGTTCATGGTCGAACCAGCGGTGCAGGGTGTCGACCCAGGCGCCGCGCCGGTAGTCGAAGGGGTCGACATGGCCGGTCTGGGAGAGCCAGATCTTGCGCTCGACGCCGTTCTTGGCGAGCGCGTCCCACCACTGGCCGAAGTGCTTGGTGCGGACGTTGAGGTCCTGCATGCCGTGCACGAGGAAGACGCTCGCCTTCACCTTGGAGGCGTTTTCGACGTAGTCCCGCTCGGTCCACAGGCCGGTCCAGTCGCCGGTGCGTGGCGCGCCGTCGACGAGCTTCTGCTGGACGGCACCGCACTGGGCGTAGGCCGCGTCGCTCTCCACCGCACCGGCCAGCCAGTCCGGGCCGGAGTCGTACAGCGGGGCGCCCTGGGCGAAGTAGTAGTCGTACCAGGAGGAGATGGCGCTGATCGGGACGATCGTCTTGAGGCCCTTGACGCCGGTGGCGGCGACGCCGTTGGCGATGGTGCCGTCCCAGCTCTTGCCGATCATGCCGGTCTTCCCGTTGGTCCAGCTCGCCTTGACCGTGGTGGTGCCGGTGCGGCTGCTGTAGGCCTTGGCGCGGCCGTTCAGCCAGTCGACGACGGCCTTCGCGGACTGGATGTCCGAGCGGCCGCCGACGTCGACACACCCGTCGGAACGGTTGGTACCGGCCAGGTCGACGCCGACGACTGCGTAGCCGCGGGGCACGAAGAAGTTGTCGTAGAACAGCGGCATCTGGACGACGTTCCCGGCGGCGTCGTACGTCTTGAGCTGGCTCTCGTTGCCGCGTCCGCAGCAGGAGTAGTACGGGCTGGCGTCCATGATGACCGGCACCTTGCGGCCCTGCGCGGCGGGTTCGGCGGGCCGGACGATGTCGGCGGCGACGCGGTCGGTCTTCCCGTCGCCGTCGGAATCGAGGCCGGTGTCCACCCAGACGGCCTCGCGGATGGCGTCGGCGTAGGAGTAGACCGGCCGGCTCTCCCGCGGGGCCGCTCCGGCCGCCTGGGCCGCGACCGGACTGAGGAAGGCGGCCGTCAGGGCTGCGACGGCCGCGAGGACGAACGGTCTCCAGATCGTGAAGCGCGTGCGTTTCGGCATGCGGCGGACGCTACCCCGGGCAACTCCTGTACAGAAGAGGGCACCTGAGGGACGGCAGAACTGATTGCGGCCGAATGGCGATCGTGTGACAGCAGGGGCCGTGGACAGGCCAGGGGTCACAGGGACTCAATAGGCTCCGAAGAGTTTTCGCGCTCCATCGACTTGGCGTTCCCGTCCCGGTGTGGCGGGCGCGCCTCGGCCCCCTACCGACCTGGAGTTCTCGTGCACCGCAGAATCCTCGCGCCGGGCGCCCTCGCGGCGGCCTCCCTGCTGCTGGCGATCCCGGCATCGGCCGCGAGCTACAGCCCCGGCGCACCGGGCATCGGCGACCCCTACTACCCGTACTACGGCAACGGCGGTTACGACGTCTCCCACTACGACCTGCGCCTGCAGTACCAGCCGGCCACCGACGAGCTGGCCGGTACGGCGACGATCCTGGCGCGCACCACGCAGGACCTGTCCAGCTTCGACCTGGACTTCCTCCTCGACGTGAGCGAGGTGCGGGTCAACGGGGCGAAGGCGGACTTCACCACGTCCGGTCAGCACGAGCTGGTCGTCACCCCGAAGTCGCCGCTGGCGAAGGGCACACAGGTCACCGTCGTCGTCCGCTACAGCGGGGTTCCGTCGACGAAGAGCGCGTACGGCTTCAGCACCTGGCACCGCACGCCCGACGGGGCGGTCGCGGCGGACGAGCCCGAGGCCGCCTGGTGGTGGTACCCGAGCAACGACCACCCGCTGGACAAGGCGACCTACGACGTGTCGGTGGCCGTTCCCGACGGCACCCAGGTCATCTCCAACGGCCTGCTCCAGTCGACGAGTTCGAAGCTCGGCTGGACCCGCTACAACTGGCGGCAGAACAAGCCGCAGGCGACCTACCTGACCACTCTGGCCGTCGGAAAGTTCGACATCACGACGAGCACCTCCGAGGGCGGCGTTCCGGTCGTCAACGCCTACAGCAAGGACCTCGGCGACAACGACGGGGCGGCGCGGGCGAGCGTGGAGCGCACCGGGGAGCTCGTCGACTGGCTCTCCGGCTACTTCGGGCCGTACCCCTTCAGCTCGGCCGGCGGGTATGTGCCGAACACGACGACCGGGTACGCGCTGGAGACGCAGACCCGCGTGTACTACAGCCCCAGGCAGTTCGCGAACGGCTCCAACACCTCCGTGGTGGTGCACGAACTGGCGCACCAGTGGTACGGCGACGACGTCTCCCTCAAGGGCTGGAAGGACATCTGGCTCAACGAGGGCTTCGCCCGCTACGCGCAGTGGCTGTGGTCGGAGCACGAGGGCGAGGGCACGACGCAGGAACTCGCCGACTACGTGTACGCGTCGCATCCGGCCGACGACGCGTTCTGGACGGTCAAGCCTGGCGATCCCGGCCCGGACGACCAGTTCGACATCGCCGTCTACGACCGTGGGGCGCTGGCCGTGCAGGCGCTGCGCAACGCGGTCGGTGACGACGCGTTCTTCACGATCCTGAAGGGCTGGCCGAAGGAGCACGCGTACGGGAACGCGTCGGTGGGTGACTTCGAGGAGTACGCGGAGAAGGTGTCGGGGAAGTCGCTGTTGGGGTTGTTCGATGCGTGGCTGTTCCAGCCGACGAAGCCGGCGGCGCCTGCGTTCAGGGCCGCGGTGGCTCCGGTCCAGCCGAAGTCGTGGAAGCGGATCGAGGCCACGAACGACGTGCACTGAGCATGTGCCGGGTGCGGTGAGTGGGGGGCTGCGGGCCGGTCGTGGCTGGTCGCGCAGTTCCCCGCGCCCCTGGCGGGGCGCCTGCTCGCGGCGTCTCCAGAAAGCTAGAGGGACGCTTCCTCTCCGAAGTCGTACACGGTGACCGGGATTTTTCGGGCCACCAGCCGCTCCTTTATCAGTGGCTCGACGCGGGACCACTTGCCGCCCGCCAGGCCGCAGCCTATGCGGGGCATGTGGACGGACGCGCCGAGTTCGATTGCCTCGTCAGCCAGTCTGCCCAGCGCCGTGTCTATCGCTTCGTACCGGACCGGCGCGCCCTTGCTGCCCGTCTTCGTCCCCCGCTGGCCGATCATGTTGGCCACCCAGACGTACCGCTCGACGCGCACCAGCTGCACCGCACCCAGACCGAAGTCATTGGCGGCCCGGTCGCGGTGCCAGGCCCGGTACGCCTTCTCCGGCTCCGGCCAGCGGCGCGAGAGCGCCAGGACGAAGCCCTTCCCCCAACCCCCCAGGTCGTTGCAGACGTGGGCGATCACCTTGACGCCCTTGCCCGACGGCGCGGTGGCGTCACCCCGGATGTAAGTGATCTCCGACATGACGCCACCGTAGGCGATGCCACTGACAATGGCGCCGACCTGCTACTTCGTGAGCTGGGACAGCTCCTTTTCGGCGGTCTGGGAGACTCGGCGCCGGACCCCGAACCAGCCCGCCACCAGCAGGGCGGCGATGAGCGGGATGAGGAGGAGGGTCTTGCGGCCCACCTCCGGGTCCTTCCACATCATGCCGAGGCAGACCAGCAGGAAGGCGATCGTGGCGATCTCGGTGAACGGGCTGAAGCGCAGACGGAACGAGGGACGGTCGACCAGACCCGCCTTCGCGCGGCGGACGAAGATCAGGTGACAGAGCATGATGATCACCCAGGTGCTGATGATGCCGAGGGAGGCGACGTTCAGCACGATCTCGAAGGCCTGGCTGGGCATCAGGTAGTTCAGGCCGACGCCGAGCACGCAGACCGCGCAGGTCAGCAGGATGCCGCCGTAGGGGACCTGGCTGCGGTTCATGCGGGCCGTGAACTTCGGGGCCGAGCCGGCCACCGCCATGGAGCGGAGGATGCGGCCCGTCGAGTAGAGGCCGGAGTTGAGGGAGGACATCGCCGCGGTGAGGACCACCAGGTTCATCACGTCACCGGCGCCCGAGACGCCGATCTTCGAGAGGACCGTCACGAAGGGGCTCTGGTCGGCCGAGTACACCGAGCCGGGCAGGAGCAGCGCCAGCAGGACGACCGAGCCGACGTAGAAGATGCCGACGCGCCACATGATCGAGTTCACCGCGCGCGGGACGACCTTCTCCGGCTCGGCGGTCTCGCCCGCCGCCACGCCGACCAGCTCCAGGGCCGCGTACGCGAAGATCACGCCCTGCATGACCAGGACGACCGGCATCAGGCCGTGCGGGAAGACACCGCCGTGGTCGCCGATGACGCTCAGGCCCGGGGTCCGGCCGTCGACCTTGTGCTGGGTGGCCAGCAGGAAGATGCCGATCAGCATGAAGCCGACCAGGGTCGCGACCTTGATGATCGCGAACCAGAACTCCATCTCACCGAAGATCTTCACCGAGATGAGGTTCACCGCCAGGACCACGGCCAGGGCGATCAGCGCGAGCGTCCACTGCGGGATGCTGGTGAACATGCTCCAGTAGTGCGTGTAGAGCGCGATCGCGGTGATGTCGGCGATGCCGGTCGTCGACCAGTTCAGGAAGTACATCCAGCCGGCGACGTACGCGCCCTTCTCGCCGAGGAACTCACGCGCGTACGACACGAAGGATCCGGACGACGGGCGGTACAGGACCAGCTCGCCGAGGGCGCGGACGACGAAGAAGGCGAAGATTCCGCAGACCAGGTAGGCGAGGGCGAGCGCGGGGCCCGCGTTGTGGAGGCGTCCGCCGGCGCCGAGGAACAGGCCGGTACCGATCGCGCCGCCGATGGCGATCATGTTGACGTGCCGGGCCTTGAGGTCCTTGCTGTAGCCGGCGTCGCCCGCGTCCGCGGGCGTCTGGGCCGCGTCGGTCCGGGTGGCGACGGCCTGTGCCGTGTCCACGGCGTTCTTGCTCACAGGTGGTTCCACTCTCTGGTGCGCCCGAGCGGGTCGCGCTCGGGTGTCCGGACGTACTCGGTCGGCGCGCTCGGTGGTGGGCACAGACCAAGGCGCCACCTTCCCCCGGCAACCTGGGCGTACGCGATGGCACACATCACAGAGCGGAACTTCTCACAAGATGGCGATCATGACATGTGAGTGAAGATCCGCTGAACAGATGATCGTGCGGCTCGCGCCCACCCCGGTGTCACAGTGCCGCTGTGACAGCGATACTGCTCCGCATGACGACCGACACCGACAGCGAGTCCGGGGAGCCGGCGCTCACGATCGACGAACTGGCCGCCCGGGCCGGCACCACGGTCCGCACGGTCCGGTTCTACGGCACCAAGGGGCTGCTCCCGCCGCCCGTGATCGGTGCGCGCCGGGTGGGGCACTACGGGCCCGGGCACCTGGCCCGGCTGGCGCTCATCGAGGAGCTTCAGCACCAGGGCATGACGCTGGCGGCGATCGAACGCTATCTGCACCGGCTGCCGCCCGGGCTGAGCCACCACGACCTGGCCATCCACCGCGCCGTGGTGGCCTCCTGGGCCCCGGACACCGAGGAGACGGTGACCGCCGGGGAGCTGCGGCGGCGGGCCGGGCGGCAGCTGGACGAGGGAGATGTCGAGCGGCTCGTCGCGATGGATGTCGTACGGCCCGACGGGGACGGTTACCGCGTCGACCCGGGGCTGCTCAGGCTCGCCGTGCAGCTCCTGGACGTACCGCTGTCCGAGAAGGCGATCCTGGCCGCGCGCACGGTGCTGATCGAGCACTCGCGTGCGGCCGCCCACGCGCTGTCGCAACTGTTCCGGGCCGAGGTGGCGGAGCGGACCGAGCAGGACGTGAAGTCCCTGTCCGCGCATATGCAGCCGCTGGTGGTGCAGGCGCTCCTGACGACGTTCCAGCGCTCGCTCAAGGAAGAGGTGCACCAGTGGCTCGCCGGCTCGGACGAGGACCTGTCCTCCTGAGGGCCGGGACCAGGCCGGACGCCACCCGGGCGTCCGGCCTGTGGTGTGTCGCCGAGCGGCACGGGCCGGTCAGCGGCCGTCGGTGAAGGTCTCCCCCTTCTCCGCCTTCGCCACCAGCAGCGCGGGCGGGTTGAACCGCTCGCCGTAGGTCTCGGCGAGTTCACGCGCGCGTGCCACGAAGCCGGGCAGGCCCCCCTCGTAGCCGTTGATGTACTGGAGGACGCCACCCGTCCAGCCCGGGAAACCGATGCCGAAGAGCGAGCCGATGTTGGCGTCGGCGACCGAGGTGAGGACGCCCTCCTCCACGAGGCGGACGGTGTCGAGGGCCTCGGAGAAGAGCATGCGCTCCTGCATGTCCCGGAACGGGATCTCGTGGCCGGGTTTGGTGAAGTGCTCACGCAGGCCGGGCCAGAGCGCGGCGCGCTTGCCCTCCTCGGCGTAGTCGTAGAAGCCCGCTCCCCCGCTGCGGCCGGGGCGGCCGAACTCGTCGACCATGCGGTCGATGACCGCCTCGGCGGGGTGCGCGGTCCAGGTGCCGCCGGCCTCCTCGACGGCCAGCTTCGACTCGCGGCGGATCTTCTGCGGCAGGGTCAGGGTCAGCTCGTCCATCAGGGAGAGCACCTTGGCCGGGTAGCCGGCCTGGGCCGCGGCCTGCTCGACGGAGGCGGGCTCGATGCCCTCGCCGACCATGGCGACGCCCTCGTTGATGAAGTGGCCGATGACCCGGGAGGTGAAGAAGCCGCGCGAGTCGTTGACGACGATCGGCGTCTTGTTGATCTGCCGGACCAGGTCGAAGGCGCGGGCCAGGGCCTCGTCGCCGGTGCGCTCGCCCTTGATGATCTCGACGAGCGGCATCTTGTCGACGGGCGAGAAGAAGTGCAGGCCGATGAAGTCGGCCTGGCGCTCCACGCCCTCGGCGAGGGCGGTGATGGGGAGCGTGGAGGTGTTGGAGCAGAGCAGGGCGTCGGGGGCGACGACGGACTCGATCTCCTGGAAGACCTTGTGCTTGAGGGCGGTGTCCTCGAAGACGGCCTCGATGACCGCGTCGCAGCCGGCCAGGTCCTGGGGGTCTCCGGTGGGCGTGATCCGCGCGAGCAGCGCGTCGGCCTTCTCCTGGCTGGTGCGGCCCTTGGCGACGGCCTGTGCGCAGAGCTTCTCGGAGTAGCCCTTGCCCTTCTGGGCGGCCTCGGCGGAGACGTCCTTGAGGACGACGTCGATGCCCGCGCGGGCGCACGAGTAGGCGATGCCGGCGCCCATCATGCCCGCGCCGAGGACGGCGACCTTGGTGACCTTGCGGGGCTCGATGGCCTTCGGGCGGTTGGCGCCGGAGTTGACGGCCTGGAGGTCGAAGAAGAACGCCTGGATCATGTTCTTCGAGATCTGTCCGGCGGCCAGCTCCACGAAGTAGCGGGCCTCGATGACCTGGGCGTTGTCGAAGTCGACCTGGCTGCCCTCGACGGCGGCGGCGAGGATGCGGCGCGGCGCCGGGTAGGGGGCGTTGCTGGTCTGCTTGCGCAGGGTCGCCGGGAAGGCGGGCAGGTTGGCCGCGAACTTCGGGTTGGCGGGCGTGCCGCCGGGGATCCGGTAGCCCGGCGTGTCCCAGGGCTGGCGGGACTCGGGGTTGGCGTCGATGAAGGCGCGGGCCTTGGCCAGCAGGTCCTCCGGTGACTCGGCCACCTCGTGGATGAGCCCGTTCTGCAACGCGCGCGTGGCGTTGTACTGGGTGCCCTGGAGGAGGACCTTCAGCAGCGCGTCGGCGATGCCGAGCAGGCGCACGGTACGGACGACTCCGCCGCCGCCCGGGAGCAGGCCGAGAGTGACCTCGGGGCAGCCGATCTTGGTGCCGGGGGTGTCGAGGGCGACGCGGTGGTGGCAGGCCAGGGCGAGTTCGAAGCCGCCGCCCAGGGCGGCGCCGTTGATGGCGGCGACGACGGGCTTGCCGAGGGTCTCGATACGGCGCAGGTTGCGCTTGACGGCGAGGCCGCCGTCGAAGAGGTCCTGAGCGGTCTCGGGGGTGACCCGGATGAGGTCGCGCAGGTCGCCGCCGGCGAAGAAGGTCTTCTTGGCGGAGGTGAAGACGATGCCCCGGATCGAGTCCTGCTCGGCCTCCAGACGGTCGGCGACCGCGGCGAGGGACTCGACGAAGGCCGCGTTCATGGTGTTCGCGGACTGGTTGGGGTCGTCCAGGACCAGGGTGACGACGCCGGTGTCGTCCTGTTCCCAGCGGATGGTGGTGCTCTCGGTCATGTGAGGGTCTCCGTGAGGTCTCTTGGTTCCGCCGGGGTTTTCAGACGCGCTCGACGATCGTGGCGATGCCCATGCCGCCGCCCACGCACAGGGTGGCGAGGCCGTAGCGCTTGTCCTGGCGCTCCAGTTCGTCGACGAGCGAGCCGAGGATCATCGCGCCGGTGGCGCCGAGCGGGTGGCCGAGGGCGATGGCGCCGCCGTTGACGTTGACCTTGTCCAGGGACAGGCCCATGTCCTTGACGAAGCGCAGCACGACCGCCGCGAACGCCTCGTTGATCTCGACCAGGTCGATGTCGTCGATGGTGAGGCCGGCCTTGGCGAGGGCCTTGCGGGTGGCGGGGGCGGGGCCGGTGAGCATGATGGTCGGCTCGGAGCCGGAGACGGCGGCCGCGATGATCCGCGCGCGCGGGGTGAGGCCGTAGCGCTCGCCGATCTCCTTCGAGCCGATGGCGACCAGGGAGGCGCCGTCGACGATGCCGGAGGAGTTGCCCGCGTGGTGGACGTGGTCGATCCTCTCGACCCAGTGGTACTTCTGCAGGGCGACCGCGTCGAAGCCGCCCAGCTCGCCGATGTCGGCGAAGGAGGGCTTGAGCTTGGCGAGGGAGTCGGCGGTGGTGCCGGGGCGCAGGTGCTCGTCGTGGTCGAGGACGACCAGGCCCGCGCGGTCCTTCACGGGGACCACGGAACGCTCGAAACGGCCCTCCTTCACGGCCGTCGCCGCCCGCTCCTGGGAGAGGGCCGCGTACTCGTCGACGTCCCGCCGGGAGAAGCCCTCGATGGTGGCGATCAGGTCGGCGCCGATGCCCTGCGGCACGAAGTTCGTGGCCAGATTGGTCATCGGGTCGTTGAACCAGGCGCCGCCGTCGGAGGCCATCGGCACCCGGGACATGGACTCGACGCCGCCCGCGAGGACGAGGTCCTCGAAGCCCGAACGGACCTTGGCTGCGGCCATGTTCACGGCTTCCAGGCCCGAGGCGCAGAAGCGGTTCTCCTGCACGCCGGCCACCGTGTCGGGCAGGCCGGCGGCGATCGCGGCGATCCGCGCGATGTCGGAGCCCTGGTCGCCGACCGGGCCGACGACGCCGAGCACGATGTCGTCGATCGCGGCCGGGTCCAGGCCCGGGAAACGGCCCTGGATCTCGTGGATGAGACCCACGACGAGGTCGATGGGCTTGGTGCCGTGCAGGGCGCCGTTCGCCTTGCCGCGGCCGCGCGGGGTGCGGATCGCGTCGTACACGTACGCTTCGGTGCTCACTGACAAGCCTTTCAACGAGGGTTCGGGGGCGGTAGGGGGTCAGAGCCAGTTCTTGACGGTCTCGACCAGGCGGGCCGGGTCCGGGCCGACAGGGGTGACGTCGAGGGTGGTCACGCCCGCCTCGCGGAAGGCGGCGATGCGGTCACGGACGTAGCCCTCCGGGCCGCACAGGGATATGAGCTCGCAGAACTCGTCCGGCACGGCGGCCGCCGCGTCCCGGTGGCGGCCGGCGAGGTACAGCTCCTGGATGAGCCGGGCCTCCTTCTCGTAGCCGTAGGCGACGGCGAGGTCGTTGTAGAAGTTCTTGCCCGGTGCGCCCATGCCGCCGACGTACAGGGCGATCCTGGGGCGGGCCAGGTCGCGGGCGGCGGCCGCGTCCTCGCCGATGGCGAGCAGGCCGCCGGCGACGATCCCCAGCGGTCCGAGGGCCGGGTCACGGCGCGCGGCGCCCTCCGCCAGCGGGGTCCCCCAGACGTCCTGTGCCTTCTCGGGGATGAACAGGGTGGGCAGCCATCCGTCGGCGATCTCGGCGGTCATCCGGACGTTGGCGGGGCCGAGGGAGGCCACGTACAGCGGGACCTCGGCGCGGACCGGCCTGGTGAGGATCTTCAGGGGCTTGCCGAGGCCGCCGGGGCGGGGCATGTCGGTGATGCCGTGGTGGTCGATGGTCTCGCGGCGCAGGATCCGCCGGGTCAGCTCGATGGTCTCGCGGGTGCGGCCGAGGGGCTTGTCGTAGGCCTTGCCGTGCCAGCCCTCGACCACCTGCGGGCCGGAGGCGCCGAGCCCGATGATCGCCCGGCCGCCGGAGATCGCGTCGAGGCCCGCGGCCGTCTGGGCGATGAGGGCGGGAGTGCGGGAGTAGACGTTGAGGATCGCGGAGCCGATCTTCATCCGCTCGGTGCGGGCGGCCAGGTAACCCATGATGGTGGGCGAGTCGAAGCCGTAGGCCTCCGCGACCCAGACCGTGTCGAGGCCCGCCGACTCCAGCGCGGCCGCCTGGTCCGCCGCGGCGCGCGGGTCGCCCGCGTAGTCGAGGAAGGTCGAGAGCTCCATCAGGTGGTGTCCTTGTCGTCGTCGAGCAGGGCGGGCACGGCCCAGTCCCGGGCCACCTCGGTGGTGTCCCCGCCCGGCCGGGCGGGGGCGGTGCGCACGGCCGTCGGGGTCACGGAGAAGCGGGGGGCGGGGGCCGGCTGGGTGATGCCGCCGTGGTCGGTGAAGGTGCCGCGGGCCGCCAGGTGGGGGTGGTGCGGCGCCTCGCGCAGGGAGAGCACGGGGGCCACACAGGCGTCGGAGCCCTCGAAGACGGCCGTCCACTCGTCCCGGGTGCGGGCCTTGAAGCGGGCGGCGACGCGCTCGCGCAGCTCGCCCCACCGGGTCCAGTCCTTACGGGCGTCGGCCAGGTCGTCCAGGCCGCCGAGCAGCCGGAGGAACTCGGCGTAGAACTGCGGCTCCAGGGCGCCGACCGCCATGTGTCCGCCGTCGGCGGTCTCGTAGGTGCCGTAGTACGGGCAGCCGCCGTCCAGCAGGTTGGCGGCGCGCCGGTCCTGCCAGCCGCCGGCGGCCACCATGCCGTGGATCATCGCGGCGAGGTGCGCGGTGCCGTCCACGATGGCGGCGTCCACGACCTGGCCGGAGCCGGTCTCGCGCGCGTGGTGCAGCGCGGCCAGGACGCCGACGACGAGGTAGAGGGAGCCGCCCGCGTAGTCGCCGAGCAGGTTGGCGGGGACCGCCGGGGGTTCGTCGGGGCGGCCGATCATGCCGAGGGTGCCGGTGAGGGCGATGTAGGCGATGTCGTGGCCCGCGCGGTGCGCCAGCGGCCCCTCCTGGCCCCAGCCGGTCATCCGGCCGTAGACCAGGCGGGGGTTGCGGGCGTGGCACTCTTGCGGGCCGACGCCGAGCCGCTCGGCGACTCCGGGCCGGTTGCCCTCGATCAGGACGTCGGCGCGCTCGGCCAGGTCGAGGACGCGGGCCGGTCCGTCCGGGGCCTTCAGGTCGACCAGCACCGAGCGCTTGTTGCGGTTGGTGACGTCGTAGGCGGGGTCGATGGCGAGCCCGGGGCCGCCGGGCCGATCGACGCGGACCACGTCGGCGCCCAGGTCGGCCAGGAGCATGGCGGCGAACGGCCCCGGTCCGATGCCGGCCAGCTCGACCACGCGCACGCCGGAGAGCGGGCCGTGTCCTGGCGTCCCTGCCGTGGTCATGCCGCCCCCAGTCATTGACATAACTGATGTAACACCGATGATGCTAGGAACACGTTCCACCGGGCACAAGAGTGGACGAGCAAGCGCTTAGTCAAGATACCCGGTGGGGGTGCGTCCGCACTCCTCACGCTAGCCTCAGCCACCGACAACGGCGCGGGTTGCACGACCGGAAGGTGTCATGAGCAGGCTGAAGACGACGGACCGTCCCTACGACATCGTGCTCTTCGGGGCCACCGGGTTCGTCGGCGAGCTCACCGCCGACTACCTCGCCGCCCACGCGCCCCAGGACCTGCGCTGGGCGGTCGCGGCCCGGGACGAGCGGAAACTGGAAGCGCTGCGAGAGCGGCTGCCGGCCGGCACAGAGGTCGGGCTGCTGCGCGCCGACGTCGCCGAGCCGGCCACGATCCGCGCTCTCGCCGAGCACGCGCGGGTGGTGGCCACGACGGTCGGTCCGTACGGCCGTTACGGCGAGGAGCTGGTCGCGGCCTGCGCGGACACCGGGGCGGACTACCTGGACTTGTGCGGGGAGCCCGAGTTCGTGGACCTGACGTACGTACGGCACGACGCACGCGCGCGGGAGACCGGGGCCCGCCTGGTGCACGCCTGCGGCTTCGACTCGGTCCCGCACGACCTGGGCGCGTACTTCACGGTCCGCCAGCTGCCCGAGGGCGTGCCGCTGACCGTGGACGGCTTCGTGACCGCCGACGCGACCTTCTCCGGGGGCACCTTCGCCTCCGTCCTCGACCAGTTCGCGCGCCCCCGCCAGATGATCGCCGCCGCCCGGGACCGTGCCCGGCACGAGCCCCGGCTGATGAGCCGCCGGGCGACCGCGCCCGCCGGGCCGCCGCGCTTCGCCACGGAGATCGGCGCCTGGGCGCTGCCGCTGCCCACCATCGACGCCCAGATCGTGCGCCGTTCGGCGAAGGCCCTGGACCGCTACGGCCCGGACTTCCGCTACCGGCACTACGCGGCCGTCAAGCAGCTGCCGGTGGCGCTCGGCGGGGTCGCGGCCGTCGGCGCCGTCGCCGCGGCCGCCCAGCTGCCGCCCGCCCGGCGCTGGCTGTCGGACCGGCTCAGGCCCGGGGAAGGCCCGAGCGCGGAGAAGCGGGCCCGCAGCTGGTTCAGGGTCCGGTTCGTCGGAGAGGGCGGCGGACGGCGGGTCTTCACGGAGGTCTCGGGCGGCGATCCCGGCTACGGCGAGACGGCGAAGATGTTCGCCGAGGCCGCGCTGTCCCTGGCCTACGACGACCTGCCGGCGACGGCCGGACAGGTCACCACCGCGCAGGCGATGGGCGACGCGCTGACCGAGCGGCTGCGCGCGGCCGGGATCGGCTTCCGGGTGGCCGCGACCCGCTAGAGCCTGTCGTGTGGATCAGGTCGGAGGACAGTGGCGGGGCTGGTCGGCGCCGGTGAGCGGGGTCTGGTGCGTGCGGCTGCACGGCGGAGGAGGGAGTCGGTGCGGAGCATCGGCGAGTGACGACCACGCCGCAGCCGTGCGTGCCGGACCCCGCGTCTGCGGCATGATCCGAACGACCGGCCCTAGGTCAGGACTGCCAGGCCACCACGGTGCAGAGCATCCCGACGATCCAGGCGAACCCCACCACCACGGCGAGGACGAGTGCCGCGTTGACGGCGCGCTCGACGGGCTGGGCGGGGTCTGCGACGGGCTTGGGGGTGCGGTGTGTCGTCATGGGGGTCACCCTGCCGCCGGGACCGGGGCGGCCACATCCGTACTCGTACTCAGTACGGGTACTCAGGCCTGGGCCTCCCGCAGTGCCCTGCGGCACAGCGCGTCCGCGCGGCGGGTGGTCTCCGGCAGGCGGTACTCCGGGGTGAGCGCCAGCGTGTGGGCGCAGGCGTTGTCCAGGCTCACCCGGTGGCCGACGGAGACGAAGACCGGCTTGACGCCGTCCCGGGTACGCAGCGCGCGGCCGACCTCCTCGGTGCCGGCGAGGAGCGGTGTTCCGCTGCCGCGCGGGGCGTGCGGGGCGTCGTACGCGAAGGCGAAGGGGTTCTTGGCGACGCCGATCGTGGGCAGGCCGGTGAGGACGCCGAGGTGGCTGGCGAGGCCGAAGCGGCGCGGGTGGGCGAAGCCGTAGCCGTCGCAGACGACCAGGCCCGGCGGGCAGGGCAGGGCGTCCAGGGCGGCCCGTACGGTGGGGATCTCACGGAAGGCGAGCAGGCCGGGGACGTACGGGAAGGAGACCTGGCCGACGGCGGTGGCCTCGGCCACGGGCTCCAGGGTGGCCGCGTCCAGCACGACGGCCGCCGCGGCGACCAGGTCCCGCTCGTCGTCATAGGCCACGTCGACCCCCGTGACATGGCCCACGCCGGGCGCCGGTCCCGGCTCGTCGAGCACCACCCGCCCCCGCAACTCGTCCTGCACGGCCAGGGCCGCTTCCTCGGTGGCGGGCCAGCCCGCCGGTACACGTACGGTCGTCATGGTGGCCACGAGCGTACGACGCCCCACGCGCGCGTGCGGCGACGACTCGAGAGAGCACCCGGCACGCGCCCCGCCACGCGCGCGTGCCGCGCCGGATGCCCACAGAAACCCGGGCGCACGGCCCCACTCACCGGCGTACGCCGACGGCTCGGAACAGGAGCCGGCACGCGGGGGGCGGGCGAAGCAGGAGTCGGTGCGGGGCGTCGCTCACGCGCGGGCGCCGGGTCGGGCGAAGCGGAATCCCGCCCCGCTCGGCCCGGCTCGCTCGTGCCGGGCGGGTCAGCTCTTCTTGGCGTTCAGGGCGCGCTGCAGTTGTGCCTTGTTCATGTCCGAGCGGCCCTCGATGCCGCGCTGCTTGGCCTCCTGGTAGAGCTGGTCGTAGGTCGGGCCCGCGGCGCCGCTGTGCGAGCGCTTGCCGCCGCGCCTGCCGGAGGACATGTCCTGGGTGGACGTACGGCTGGCGGTTTTGGACTCGCCGGAGCGGGCGCGTTCCTTGTTGACGGTCCGCGCGGCGATCTCCTCGGCGCGCTGTTCGCTCTCGCCCCGGTCGAGCGCGCTGTCCTTGATGTGCTCGTACTGACGTTCCCGCTTGGGGCTGGATCCACGTGGCATGGCCACCGCTCCTTTCGTGGATGTGCTCGCCACCGGGTACCCGCGGGTCAGCGCTCCAGACGTGCCACCCGTCCCCGCTCACCGGCCGCCCAGCAGGTGAGGTCGGGGGTGCAGTCGACGGTGTCGTAGGAGCCGGTGTCGACGGTCCGCCAGGTGCGGCCGCCGTCGGTGGTCAGGTCGGTGCCGGTGGGGCCGACGGCGAGGGCGGCGGTGCGGCTGTGCGGGAGCCAGGCCGCGCCGGAGCGGTAGGCGGGCGGCGGTGTGGTCGCGGACTGCCAGGTGCGGCCGCCGTCGCGGCTGACCGCGGCCGCCTGCGGGGAGGGCTGGTCGGGGCGGTAGTCGCC
This sequence comes from Streptomyces sp. NPDC051105, assembly GCF_040682795.1. Lineage (NCBI taxonomy): Bacteria > Bacillati > Actinomycetota > Actinomycetes > Kitasatosporales > Streptomycetaceae > Streptomyces > Streptomyces sp. NPDC051105. The sequence goes on from NZ_JBFBBR010000007.1 coordinate 127,340, forward strand.
GCCGACCGCGAGGCCGTGGGTGCGGTCGCGGAAGGCGAGGGCGAAGACACCCTTGGCCGGATCTCCGGCCGGGACGGGCGTGTCGGTGGCGGTCCAGGTCACTCCGCGGTCGGAGGAGTGCAGCACGCGCGCGTGCGCGCCGCCTCCGGTGGCCAGCCAGGCGTCCTTCGGCCCGGAGGCGACCAGGCACTGGCCGCTGGCCGCGAAGCCGGCCTCGCCGTCCAGGGCGGCCGCCATCCCGGTGCTGGGCAGCACCCGCCAGGAGCGGCCCCCGTCGCCGGTGGCCAGGATGCGGAACTTCCCGTCCACCGGGTCGCTCACGGCGAGGCCGTGGCGGTGGTCGAAGAAGGTCATGCAGTCGTAGAAGGCGGCGGGGTCGGAGTTGCGGAACGACTCGGTCCAGGTCGCCCCGCCGTCCTCGGTGCGGTAGACGCGGGACGCCTCGCCCTCGCCGATGGCCAGCACCACCGCGCGACGCGCGTCGAACGCCTCGACGTCCCGGAACTGGAGGTCGCCCGCGCCCGGCGGAGAGACGTTCCGCCAGGTCGTCCCGCCGTCGGTGGTGCGCAGCACCGTGCCGGCCGTTCCGGCCAGCCAGGCGGTGTGGCGGTCGACGGCGGTCAGGCCGCGGAACCGCACGTCCGGTGTGCCGGTGTTCTTGAGCACCCAGTGCGGTGCCGTTGCCGAGGCGTGCGCGGAACCCGCGGTCAACGCGGCCAGCGCCGCCGCGCACGCGACCCCCACCGTCACCGCCCGGCTCGTACGTCCCGTCCGTCCTGCCCGCCGCGTGCTCCCCAAGCGCCTCATGGCGCCGGAAGTTAGCCCACTGTCCCGCCGCCGTCCAGAGGGCCCTGCCGTCGCAAGGGCCAGGTAAGCCCCAGGTGTGAATGAGCCCGGTGACAGAGGTCACCCGCACTTCGTGTGCACGGATCGGCCGCTTCCGTCGTCTCTTCCAGTGCCAGGACTTGTCCGCCCGGAAATTCGTCCAGCCGTCGCTAGGGAGCAAGGGTTTGTCCACTGTCATCGAGCAGCCCGTGGAGGCCCGCCTGGTCGCCGCGTCGCCGCGTATGCCGAGTATTCCCGCCAGTCTCCGCTACGACAGCGAGGACCCCTTCGCCGTCCGTATGACCTTCCCGGCCCCGGCCACCCTGGAGGGTGTCGACGTCTGCTGGACGTTCGCCCGCGAACTGCTCACGGGCGGCCTGCACGCCCCGGAGGGCGAGGGGGACGTCCGGGTACGGCCGTACGGCTACGACCGGACCGTGCTGGAGTTCCACGCCCCCGAGGGCACCGCCGTCGTCCATGTGCGCACGGGCGAGATCCGCCGGTTCCTGGAGGCGACCGGTGACCTGGTGGCCGCCGGTCTCGAACACCTCCGGCTGGACCTGGACCACGACCTGGCCGAGCTGATGCGGGACGCCTGCTGAGCCGTCCCGCGGCGCCGGCGGTCAGCCGAGCGGGCTCGTGGTTAATCGCGTTGACACCCCGTTGGGGCCCTCCTACCTTGTACGACGGCTCTGTTGCCGTCGATTGGAGAAGGACGTTGCTCGTCTGAGGACCCGAGACACCGCGTCACACCCGTGAGGTGTGTCTGTGGCGTTCGACCTCGGCGTGCGGGCCGTCCTCCGGCACGGGATCCCTTTCCCGGCCCCTCGGCTGCTGTCTCGCGGTGTCTCGACACGCGTCTGTCCCCGACACCGCAAGCAACCGCGAGGCGCCCATGTCTGCTTCCGTCACCTGTACGTCCCTCTCCTTCTCCTGGCCCGACGGCTCCCCCGTCCTCGACGGCCTCGATGTCGCCATAGGCCCCGGCCGGACCGGTCTCGTCGGCGTCAACGGATCAGGGAAATCCACGCTTCTGAAGCTCATCGCCGGTGAGCTCACCCCGTCCGACGGCACCGTGAAGGTGGCCGGCGACATCGGATACCTCCCGCAGAACGTCACCCTGGACACCGCGTTGCGCGTCGACGAGGCGCTCGGCATCGCCGCCCGGCGGGCCGCGCTGCACGCCATCGAGGCGGGCGACGCGTCCGAGGGGCACTTCGAGACGCTCGGCGACGACTGGGACGTGGAGGAGCGCGCTCTGGTCACGCTCGGCGAGCTCGGACTCGGCCACATCGGACTCGACCGGACCGTCGGCGAGGTCTCCGGCGGCGAGTCGGTGCTGCTGCGGCTGGCCGCGCTGCTCCTGGACCGGCCCGACGTACTGCTGCTCGACGAACCCACCAACAACCTCGACCTGTACGCCCGCAGGCGGCTGTACGCGGCCGTCGCGTCCTGGCCGGGCCTGCTGATCGTGGTCAGCCACGACCGTGAACTCCTCGACCTGGTCGACCAGATCGCCGACCTGCGGGCCGGGGAGGTCACCTGGTACGGCGGCAACTTCTCGGCGTACGAGGAGGCTCTCGCCGTCGAACAGGAGGCGGCCGAGCGCATGGTGCGGGTCGCCGAGGCCGATGTCCGCAAGCAGAAACGCGAACTGTCCGACGCCCAGGTCAAACTGGCCCGCCGCAAGCGGTACGGACAGAAGATGTTCGACCAGAAACGCGAGCCGAAGATCGTCATGGGGGCGCGCAAGCGATCGGCACAGGAGTCCGCGGGCAAGCACCGCATCATGCACGAGGAGCGGCTCAGCGAGGCGAAGGAGCGCCTGGACGAGGCGGTGGAGGCGGTACGGGACGACGACGAGATCCGCGTCGAACTGCCGTACACGGCCGTCCCGCCGGGCCGGAACGTGCTGACGCTGGAGAACCTGGAGCTCGCGCACGGCTCGCGGGTGAAGGGGATCCTCGATCTGCGCGGGCCCGAGCGGATCGCGTTGATCGGGCGCAACGGAGCGGGCAAGACGACGCTGCTGCGCACGATCGCCGGGGAGCTGGCGCCGGTGGCGGGCGAGGCGCACGCGCATGTGCCGCTGCGTTTCCTGCCGCAGCGGCTGGACGTGCTCGACGGGGAGCTGACCGTGGCCGAGAACGTGACCCGGTTCGCGCCGGGTGCCACCAACAACCGGATCCGGGCCCGGCTGGCCCGCTTCCTGTTCCGGGGCGCCCGCGCCGACCAGCAGGCGGCCACGCTCTCCGGGGGCGAACGCTTCCGGGCGACGCTGGCCGCGCTGCTGCTGGCCGAGCCCGCCCCGCAGCTGCTGATGCTGGACGAGCCGACGAACAACCTGGACATGGCGAGCGTCCGGCAGCTCACCACGGCCCTGGAGGCCTACCAGGGTGCCCTGATCGTGGCCAGTCACGACCTGCCCTTCCTGGAGTCGATCGGGATCACCCGCTGGCTGCTGATGGCGGACGGGGAGCTGACGGGCAGTACGCCGGAGGAGGTGGCGCGTCTCAGGACGGGCACAGCCTGAGGGCGGGGGTTTTGTCGACACGGACCCGCCCTGCATGATGGCGGTCCGGCGCCCCGACAATGGGCGCCGGACCGAACCGCCGACCCCGGAGACCCGTCGTGCCCAGCAAGAAGGCCCTCATCCGCCGCCCCAGCCCACGCCTCGCCGAAGGTCTGGTGACGCACATCGAGCGGGAGAAGGTCGACGTCGAGCTCGCCCAGGAGCAATGGGAGGCGTACGCGGAGACGCTGCGCGCGCACGGCTGGGAGACCGTCGAGGTCGATGCGGAGGACGACTGCCCGGACTCGGTCTTCGTCGAGGACACGGTCGTCATGTACAAGAACGTGGCGCTGATCACCCGGCCCGGCGCCGAGTCCCGGCGGGAGGAGACCGCCGGGGTCGAGGAGGCGGTGGCCCGCCTGGGCTGCTCGGTGAACTGGATCTGGGAGCCGGGCACGCTGGAGGGCGGTGACGTCCTCAAGATCGGCGACACCCTCTACGTCGGCCGCGGCGGGCGTACCAACGCGGCCGGGGTGCAGCAGCTGCGGGCGGTGTTCGAACCGCTGGGCGCGCGGGTGGTCGCCGTACCGGTGAGCAAGGTGCTGCATCTGAAGTCGGCGGTGACCGCGCTGCCCGACGGAACGGTTCTGGGGCACATCCCGAACGTGGACCGGCCCTCGCTGTTCCCGGGCTTCCTGGCGGTGCCGGAGGAGGCGGGCGCCCATGTGGTGCTGCTGGGCGGCGGAAAGCTGCTGATGTCGGCGAGCGCCCCGAAGACGGCGGAACTGCTGGCCGACCTCGGCCATGACGTGGTCACGGTGGACATCTCCGAGTTCGAGAAACTCGAGGGATGTGTGACCTGCCTCTCGGTGCGGCTGCGGGAGTTGTACGTCTGACCGGGTGATCGAGCCATCCCTCCGGCCCTGGGACCTGCGGGTCCCGGGGCTGTGTGGCATGTCCCGATGCGCCTTGGGCACCGCACCTGATCAGCGGTCTTTTACGGCGCGCTTAACCTACGGCTTCGTAACCTACGGGTTCGTAGCCTACGATCACGTAGGTTTCCGGCACCGCTCGCCGGTCTCCTCCCGTACATCCGCTCTTGTTCGGCGTCCCCCTGGAGTTCTCGTGACGATCACTTCTCCCCACCTCGACAGCTCGTCCGCATGGACCGACGCGCGACTGCTGTACGCCCTGGAGGAAGTGGTCGAGACGGAGCTGAACCGCCATCTGAAGGTCGCCAAGGACTGGATGCCGCACGAGTACGTGCCGTGGACGGACGCCCGTAACTTCCCCGGTTTCTTCGAGGACGGCGTGGCCTGGGGCAAGGAGCAGTCCAAGGTCACCGAGATCGGCCGGATCGCCCTGGTGGTGAACCTGCTCACCGAGGACAACCTGCCCAGCTACCACCACGAGATCGCCTCGCTGTTCGGCCGGGACGGCGCCTGGGGCACCTGGGTGCACCGCTGGACCGCCGAGGAGGGCCGGCACGGCATCGTGATGCGTGACTACCTGCTCGCCTCCCGCGCGGTCGACCCGGACAAGCTGGAGGAGTTCCGGATGTCGCACATGAGCGAGGGCTTCGAGTCCGACAACAGCCACTCGATGCTGCACTCGGTCGCCTACGTCGCCTTCCAGGAGCTCGCGACCCGCATCTCGCACCGCAACACCGGCCACCAGTCCGGCGACCCGGTCTGCGACCGGATGCTGGCCCGGATCGCGACCGACGAGAACCTGCACATGGTCTTCTACCGCAACCTTCTGAAGGCCGCCTTCGAACTCGCCCCCGATCTGACCATGCAGGCGGTGCGGGACGTCGTCGTGAACTTCCGGATGCCCGGCCACGGCATCCCCGGCTTCGAGCGGGCCGCCGCCCAAATGGCCATCGGCGAGGTCTACAACCTGCGCATCCACCACGACGACGTGATCCAGCCGGTGCTGCGCCACCTGAAGGTCCTGGAGATCGACGGCCTCGGCCCGGAGGGCCGCCGGGCACAGGAGGAACTCGGCCTGTTCATGGGCGGGCTGGACGCGGAGGCCCTGAAGTTCGACGAGAAGCTGGCCGCGCGCAAGGCACGGATGGCGGCGCGCGCCGGCGCGTGAACCCCCGAGGGACGGGCGCGCGGATTTCCCCGTGCGCCCCGTCCGTGGCCGGAGGTCGACCCGGTCCTGCGCGCCGACCACGAGCCGCCGCCGGTCCCGGACCGGGTCGCCCGCATCGGACTGGTGCCGGCCCTGCGCGAGTCGACCACGAGGGGCGCCGCGCGGGAGGCGACCTTTATGGTCTACCGGCGCGGGCACTGGCAGACGGTCGCGGAGGCGGACCGCGAGAACTCCCTTCCCGGTTACGTCCGGTGGGCCTTCCACGGCACGACCGAGGAACTGGTCGTGACCGCCGGGCCGTCGCCTAGGCGGCCGCCCGCTCCTTGTAGCGCTCCGGGTAGCGTTCGGTGAACTTCACCGCCCAGACCAGCAGGACGATGGGGATCACCCAGTTGAACCAGTCGCTCTGTCCGGGCAGGCGGATGGCCAGCCAGGTGGAGAGGGCCATCAGCGCGAAGACCACGCCCCAGGCCGTGGTCAGCACCATGTTGACGTGGGTGAAGACGGGCGAGCCCCAGTACTCGCGCGGCACCGAGTGACGGGCGTACTGCGCGGTGAAGGGGTCGGAGAGCAGGGAGCCGAGCGCCACGACGGCCACCACCGCGTTGGAGATGACCTGGGCGTACGTCTCCAGCCAGATCAGCTCGTGGCGGTCCAGGGCGAGGGCCAGGACGCAGAGCACGGCGAAGAACACGATGGCGACCATGTCCAGCAGGAAGAACCGGCCCCGGAGCATGTCCTTGCCGGACAGTACGACCGCCGCGACCAGTGCCGCCAGCGCCGCGTACTCCCAGGTGCTGGGGCTCGCGACGACGCCGAAGATGATCCACGGGGCGAAGGAGAAGAAGATGCTCCCGGTGCCGACGGGTTTCTCGGCCCGGGTTCTGAGGGCGGGCCGCTGTTCCGTGTGTCCCATGGGAGCTCCTCCCATCGCCACCTGGCTCTCCTACCAGCGTGCCGCGCGAGCGGGCCGTCCGCATGCTCTCCGCCGTGCGGCACGGCCAGCCGGTCCAGCCGTTTCGCGCTGACGGGGGCCTGGCGATCGTGGTTCGGCCGGTCCGCGGCGATCGTGGTTCGGCCGGTCCCCGGGGGTCGTGGTTCAGCCGGTCCCCGGCGGTCGTGGTTCAGCCGGTCCCCGGCGGTCGTGGTTCAGCCGGTCCCCGGCGGTCGTGGTTCAGCGGGAGGCGCGCCGGAGTTCCAGCCGCTCCTTCTCGGACAGGCCGCCCCAGACGCCGAAGCGTTCGTCGTTGTCGAGGGCGTACTCCAGGCAGGCCGAACGCATCTCGCACATACCGCAGATGCGCTTCGCCTCGCGCACCGAGCTGCCGGGCTCGGGGAAGAAGAAGTCCGCCCCGGTCTGCGCGCACAGCGCCTGCGCGTGCCAGACCGGGACGGGCGTGCGGGGTGGGATGGTGGTGTCGAAGTGCATGGCCAGGATCGTGCCAAGCGGCGAAAAACGTTCGATCAACGCCCGCTCAACGCAGACGCGACGGACCGCACCAGCCTCGATCATGCGCGACGGCACCACGCCCGCGCACGGCGGCGCGCGCAACGGAATCAAAACCCGGCGAGTGCGTCGTGTGACTCACGGTAACCGGGTTCCGGTGGGCGCGCTCCCCAGCGATTGTCAGTGGGCGGTGGAAGACTCGGCTCTGCAATGCACGGGACCCTTCCGAGGAGGGCGATGATGCTCACCACCCGTTTCGTCAACGGCGCTCCCAACTGGATCGACCTCGGCACCCCCGAGATCGACGGCGCCGTCTCCTTCTACAACGGCCTCTTCGGCTGGCAGTTCCAGTCGGCTGGGCCCGACGCCGGCGGTTACGGGTTCTTCCAACTGGACGGCAGGACCGTCGCCGGAGGTATGCAGACCACTCCCGAACAGGGCCCGCCGAGCTGGACCGTGTACTTCCAGAGCGGGGACGCACAGGCCACCGCCAAAACCGCCGAGCAGGCGCACGGCAGCGTCCTCGCCCAGCCGATGGACGTGATGGACCGGGGCCGGATGGCGATCCTCGCCGACCAGGTGGGCGTGCCCTTCGGTATCTGGCAGCCCGGACTGACCAAGGGCGTGGACATCGCGGGCGATCCGGGTTCGCTGTGCTGGGTCGAGCTGTACACCCCGGACATCGCGGCGGCCGCCGCCTTCTACCACAAGGTGCTCGGTCTGGAGACCTCCGGAGTGCCGTTCCCGGGCGGCACGTACACCTGTGTCAACCCGGCGGACGGCGACGACGACTCGATCTTCGGCGGCGTGGTCCCGCTGGCCGAGGACCCGGCCGAGGCGCAGATCGGCGCGTACTGGCTGCCGTACTTCGAGGTCGAGGACCCGGACGCGGTGGTGGAGAAGGCACAGCAGACCGGTGGCAAGGTGCGGATGCCGGCGACCACGCTGGAGGGTGTGGGCCGGATGGCCAAACTTGCCGACCCGTACGGCGCCCGGTTCGCGGTGATCAAGGGCGAGCAGCAGAGCTGAGGCGGATCGCGGCCTAGGCGGTGGCGCGCCGTACCAGTGTCGTGGGCAGGATGACGCTGGACGGCACGCCCGTCGCCGGCTTGCCCCGGGTCAGGGAGCCCAGCAGGAGCCGGGCCATCAACCGGCCCATCTCCTCTATGTCCTGACGGACCGTCGTCAGTGACGGCTCGGTCTCTTCGGTGACGGGCAGGACGTCGTCGAAGCCGATCACGGCCACGTCCTCGGGCACCCGGCGGCCGCGCTCGCGCAGGACCCGCAGGGCGCCGAGCGCGGTGAGGTCGTTGGCCGCGAACACGGCGTCGACGTCCGGGCAGCGGTCGAGGAGTTCGCCCATGGCGCGCTCGCCGCCGGCCGGGGTGAAGTCGCTCGGCACGACCAGCCGGGGATCGGCCTCCCCCAGGACGCCCATGACGTCTCGATAGCCCTGGAGGCGGTCGGCGGCCGACGTCTGGTCCAGGGGGCCGGTGATGTGGGCGATCCGGGTCCGGCCGAGGCCGGCGAGATGCCGTACGGCGTCCCGGGCGCCGCCCCGGTTGTCGCAGTCGACGTACACGGCGCTGTCGGTGCCGTCGCTCCAGCCGGGCCGTCCGCCGAACACGGTGGGGACTCCGGCGCCCTCGATCAGGCCGGGCAGCGGATCGTCGAGATGGAGCGAGAAGACGAGCGCACCGTCGACATGGCCGCCGGCGAGGTAGCGGGCCACGCGGGCGTGGTCGTCCCGCCCCTCGGTGAGCAGCAGCACGAGCTGGTTGTCGTGTGCGGTCAACTCCTTGCTGATGCCCCGTAGTTGGAGGGCGAAGAAGGGGTCGGTGAAGATCCGGGTCTCGGGTTCGGCGATGACGACGGCGACCGCGTCGTGCCGTTTGGTCACCAGGCTGCGGGCCGCCTGGTTGGGGACGTAACCGAGTTCCTCGACGGCTTTCCGGACCCGCTCGACGAGCGGTTCGCGCACCCCGTCCCCGCCGTTGACCACCCGTGACACGGTGGCCCGGGACACCCCGGCCCGTGCGGCCACGGCCTCCAGTGTGGGGCGCGACACTGCCTCGGACACCTAGGCCCTCCTCATCGGCGGCTGGCGATCAGCATAGCCCCGGGCGGGAGGGGCGGCGGGAGCACTCTCCGGGGCGGGACAGCCTGCCTCCGGGCCGGGGAGCGCCCCAAGTCCGGTCGTCAGGAGGGCTGTTCCGGCCGTGCGCGGCTCGGCTGGACGCGTTTGGGCTCGCCCGGCATCTTCGGGTACTCGGGCGGATACGGCAGATCGCCGAGGCCGTGTTCGTGTTCGTCGCGGCGGGCGAGTTCCAGCAGGGCGTCCAGGGGGTAGGCGTGGTCGTCCATGTCGGCGTGCACATCGCCGGCTTCGGCGAAGCGGGCCGGCATCGTGACGAGGTCGAAGTCGCCCGGCTGGACCTCGTCGACCTCCTCCCAGCGCAGCGGCGCGGAGACCGGGGCGTTCGGACGGGGCCGCAGGGAGTAGGCGGAGGCGATGGTGCGGTCCCGGGCGGTCTGGTTGTAGTCGACGAAGATGCGCTCGCCTCGCTCCTCCTTCCACCACTTGATCGTCACCTGGTCGGGCATCCGGCGTTCCAGCTCACGGCCGAGGGCGATCGCGGCGCGCCGGACCTGGGTGAACGTCCAGCGGGGTTCGATGGGCACGAAGACATGCAGCCCCCGGCCGCCGGAGGTCTTGGGCCAGCCGCGCAGCCCGCCGAACTCGTCGAGGACGGCGCGCAGTTCGTGGGCGGCGCGGACGGCGTCGGCGAAGTCGGTGCCGGGCTGCGGATCGAGGTCGATACGGAGTTCGTCGGGACTGTCCACGTCGGCGCGGCGCACCGGCCAGGGATGGAAGGTGAGGGTGCCGTACTGGGCGGCCCACACCACGGCGGCCTCCTCGGTGGGGCACATCTCGTCGGCGGTGCGGCCGCTGGGGAAGGTGATGTGCGCGGTGGGGATCCAGTCGGGCATGCCCTTGGGCGCGCGCTTCTGGTAGAACCACTCGCCCTCGACGCCGTCGGGGTAGCGCTGGAGGGTGGTGGGGCGGTCGCGCAGGGCGCGCAGGATGCCGGGGGCCACGGCCGCGTAGTAGCGGGCGACGTCCAGCTTGGTGAAACCGCGCTCGGGAAAGAACACCTTGTCGGGGCTGGTCAGCCGTACGGTCCGGCCGGCCACCTCCAGTTCCACCGCATCACCCATGCGGCCACCGTAGGCGCACCGCCCGCACCTCGCATATCGGTTACGCCCGGGGCACCGACCAGGTGACGGCGGGCCTGCGCCGGACGTCGTAGACGATCCGGTCGGGACGGCTGCCCTTGGCCATGCCGAACGTGATCTTCCCGCGCAGACAGCTGCCAGGTCGCACGGTGCCCGCCGAGACGGGATAGGTCGGCGCCGGTACGCCGTATCCCCTGAGCCCGAGCGGCTTGACCTCAGTGCCGTCCTTGAGCCGGAGGGTCCACGGGGACTGCGCGACGATGACGTTGGTGCTGTCGGCGTCGGCGCACGTCTTCACCTCCAGCACGGCCCACTCGGGGTCGGGGAAGCCGGCGAGGTTGGTGGGCAGGTGCACGCCCTTGACGGGCTGGGTGTAACTGACGGCGGTCGTGGTGGCGCTGATGTGACTGCCGTCGCCGTCGATGTCCTTCCAGTGCCGGCCGGAGCCGAGGGTGAGGACCTTGGCGGCGGCCGACGCCCGGGACGCCTCGGCGCCGGCCGGCTCGGCGCTACCGCCGGTACAGGCCGTCGCGGTCGCGGCCAGCAGCAGGACAGCGGTGAGGGCCGTACGGATACGCATGAATGTTCCCCCGTGGAGCGTGTGTACCGAACGAGCATCATGCTGCCTGTGCGGGCGCTGTGCGGACACCGTGTCCAGGTTGTGATCAACAAGTGCCGTTCCGAGGCGTGCGCGCGACGAGCGGAGCCCGGGGCGCGCTCGTAGAGTCGTGGCATGGAGCTGCCGGTGATGCCACCCGTGAAGCCGATGCTCGCCAAGTCGGTGGCGACGATCCCGCCGGGCATGCAGTACGAGGCGAAGTGGGACGGCTTTCGGGCGATCGTGTTCCGGGACGGCGCCGAGGTGGAGCTCGGCAGCCGCACCGGGAAGCCGTTGACCAGGTACTTTCCCGAGCTGGTTGCGGCACTGAAGGAACGGGTGCCCGAGCGGTGCGTGCTGGACGGGGAGATCGTGATCGCGCGGGAGGGCCGGCTGGACTTCGACGCGCTGACCGAGCGGATCCATCCGGCGGACTCCCGGGTGCGCACCCTGGCGGAGCGTACGCCGGCCTCCTTCGTCGCCTTCGACCTGCTGGCGCTGGCCGACGAGTCGCTGCTGGATGTTCCGCTGACCGACCGCCGTGCCCTGCTCACCGCAGCGCTGACCCGGGTCGCCCCACCGGTGCACCTGGCACCCGCGACCACCGATGTGGAGGTGGCCCGGCAGTGGTTCGAGCAGTACGAGGGGGCCGGCCTCGACGGGGTCATCGCCAAACCGCTCACCCTGCGCTATCTCCAGGACGAGCGCGCCATGTTCAAGGTCAAGCACGAGCGGACCGCCGATGTCGTGGTGGCGGGCTACCGCCTGCACAAGAGCGGCCCGGTGGTCGGCTCGCTGCTGCTGGGTCTGTACGACGACCGGGGCGCCCTCCAGCATGTGGGCGTCTCGGCCGCGTTCCCGATGAAACGGCGGGCCGAGCTGATCGAGGAACTGGAGCCGCTGCGCCTGGACGACGTCTCCGGGCACCCCTGGGCGGCCTGGGCGGAGGAGGCCGCCCACGAGTCGGCCCGGCTGCCCGGCGCGCCGAGCCGCTGGTCGGGCAAGAAGGACCTGTCCTGGGTGCCGCTCCGGCCGGAGCGGGTGGCCGAGGTGGCGTACGACCACATGGAGAACGGCGCCCGCTTCCGCCACACGGCTCGCTTCCGCCGCTGGCGCCCGGACCGCACCCCGGAGAGCTGCACCTACACACAGCTGGAGGAACCCGTGCGCTACGACCTCGCGGAGATCCTGGGGTCGTAGCCCCAACCTCCTTCCCTCTGGCCGGTCATACATCGGCACGTGATCGGATTCGACCGGGTATGGCCACCGATGAGTCGATGAGCACACAATCAAGAGGACGAACGGGGTGGCAACGGTGGGCATGCGACACAGGGCGCCGACGCGCCGGACCGCGCTGAAGGCGATGCTGGCCGCGGCCGTGCTGACGGCCTCCCTCACGGCCGGCTGCACCCGGCACGGCACCTCGGACGACGGCCGGGCTCCGCACAGCAGCCAGACACCGGACGGGCGGCACACCGCCGGCGCCGGCTCGGTACTGGCCGTGAAGATCGACAACACCGCCGCGGCCCGCCCGCAGACCGGGCTGGATTCCGCCGACGTGGTGTACGCGGAACAGGTGGAGGGCGGCCTCAGTCGGCTGATGGCGGTGTACGCCACCAGGCTCCCCGAGGTCGTCGGCCCGGTGCGCAGCGCCCGCGAGTCCGATCTGGAACTGCTGCGCCAGTTCGACCGGCCGACGCTCGCCTTCTCCGGCGCCCAGCGCAAGCTGCTCCCGCTGATCGACCAGGCACCGCTGCGGCCGGAGACCCCCGACGCGGCGTCCGGCGCCTACTACCGGGGCAGTGACAAGCAGGCCCCGCACAACCTGTACCTCCGCCCCGCCAAGCTGATGGCCCGCGCACCCGGCGAGGCGGCGCTCACCACCGGCTTCCGTTACGGCGCGGCCCCGGCCGGCGGCACGGTCACCGCCACCCGCACCGTGCGGTATCCGGCGGCCCGCTTCACCTTCACCTGGTCCGCCGACGAGAAGCGCTGGCTGGTGTCGATGGACGGCACCCCGGCCCGGACCACGGCCGGGAAGCGGGTGGCGGCGGCGACGGTCGTGGTGCAGCACGTGCGCATACGCACGTCCAGGTATCACGACGTGCTCGGCAACTACACGCCGTTCACCGAGACGGTGGGGTCGGGCAAAGCCGAAGTACTGCGGAACGGGCGGTCGTTCGAGGCCACCTGGACGCGGCAGGAAGCCACGGGCGGTACGACGTTCACCGGGGCGGACGGCGGTCCGGTGGACTTCGCCGACGGGCCGGTCTGGGTGGTGTTCGCGAAGGCCTAGGCCTGCGGGACGAGGGGCTCCGTGGGATTGCGCAGCCCCTCCGCCGCGTCCGAGACCCGGCGGATCAGATCGAAGAACTGGGTCTGCTCCTCGGCCGAGAGCGGGGCCAGGAAGACCTGGTTCATCCGGGCGGTGCGCACGGTGAGCTTGCGGTGGGCGCGCAGCCCGTCGTCGGTGAGGCGCAGCAGGAAACGGCGGCCGTCCTGCGGGTCGCGCACCTTGTCGACGAGCCCGCGCCGGCCGAGCCGGCTGATGACCTCGGCGATGGTCGACCGGTCCAGACCCACCCGCTCCCCCACCGTGCGCTGGTCCAGCCCCGGCTCGGCGACGAGCGCGTTCAGGACGGCGAACTGCGGCGAGGTGATCTCCTCCGAGACCATCGTGTTCCACAGCAGGTAGTGGGCCTGCTGAAGCCGCCGGGCCAGGTGCCCGGGGTGGGTGGTGAGGTCCACCGCGGCCATAGACGCCCCCAAGGTCCGAATTGATTGGTGCACTGAACAATACTCGCAGCCACCACATCCTGCCTGTGCACCCGTCTGTCGTCATCCTGGCTCTTGACGGGTGACAGCTCCAATGGCAGCGTGAAAGTCGTCTCGCTGAAATACTCAGTGCCCTGATTAATTACTTGATCGAGATGAGGCTTCACGGGCCGCACATCGATACAGCCGCGCGCCCCCGAAGACAGAGCGCTCGACCCAAGGACTTCTCATGACTCTCACCCAAGCCGACATCGACGTAGAAATCGCCGCCGAACACTCCGCCTACGAAAAGCGCGTCGCCGAAGGCGGTCCCGTCGAGCATCACCCCCGGCGGGACTACGCCCCCTACCGTTCCTCCGTCCTCCGGCACCCGAAACAACCCCTGGTCGCCATCGACACCAGCAAGGATCCGGAGCTGGTGGAACTGCACTCGCCCGCGTTCGGGGAGCGGGACATCACCGGGATAGACAATGATCTGACCCGGCAGCACACCGGCGAGCCCATCGGTGAGCGCATCACCGTCTCCGGGCGGCTGCTCGACCGGGACGGCCGCCCGATCCGGGGGCAGCTGGTCGAGATCTGGCAGGCCAACTCGGCGGGCCGCTACGCGCACCAGCGCGAGCAGCACGACGCCCCGCTGGACCCGAACTTCACGGGTGTCGGCCGTACGATCACCGACGCCGACGGCGGTTACCGCTTCACCACCATCCAGCCGGGCCCCTACCCCTGGCGCAACCACCTCAACGCGTGGCGTCCGGCGCACATCCACTTCTCGATGTTCGGTACGGCGTTCACCCAGCGGCTCGTGACGCAGATGTACTTCCCGAGCGACCCGCTGTTCCCGTACGACCCGATCATCCAGTCCGTGACGGACGACGCGGCCCGGCAGCGCCTGGTCGCGACCTACGACCACAGCCTGTCCGTGCCGGAGTTCTCGATGGGCTACCACTGGGACATCGTGCTGGACGGCCCGCACGCCACCTGGCTCGAGGAAGGGCGCTGAGCTGCCATGACGAAGATCGACACGAGCAGCCCGGAACAGGTGCTGCCCACCCCGTCGCACACGGTCGGCCCGTTCTACGGCTACGCGCTGCCGTTCCGCGGCGGCGAGGAGATCGCCCCCCTCGGCCACCCGGACACGATCACGGTCCACGGGTACGTCCTCGACGGCGAGGGCAACCCGCTGCCGGACGCCTTCGTGGAGCTGTGGGGCGCCGACCCGGACGGGAACGTGTCCACGACCGACGGCTCGATCCGGCGCGACCCCGCGACCGGTGACTACCTCGGCCGCAACGGCGTGGAGTTCACCGGCTGGGGCCGGATCCAGACGGACACCGACGGGCACTGGTACGCGCGGACGCTCCGGCCGGGCGCCCGCGGCGAGAGCGCGCCCTACGTCAGCGTGTGCGTCTTCGCGCGCGGCCTGCTCATGCACCTCTTCACCCGGATCTACCTGCCCGGCGACGACGCCGCGCTCAGCGCCGACCCGCTGCTCACCCGGGTGGGCGAGCGGCGCGACACGCTGATCGCCGCCGACGAGGGCCGGGGGACCTACCGTTTCGACATCCGCCTTCAGGGCGAGGGCGAAACGGTCTTCCTGGAGTTCCAGTGACAACAGTGGATTACGGCGGCGGGGACGCCGGGCTGCTCGGTCCCGGGTGGTCCGGCTCCGCCGCCGCGTCCGCGACCGGAGACGGCGCCTGGCTGCGGGCGCTCCTTGACGCGGAGGCGGCCCTCACCCGCGCCCAGGCCGCCCTGGGGCTGGCCCCGGCCGGGGCCGCGGCGGCCGTGACCGAGGCGGCCGATCCGGACCGCTTCGACGTCGGCGCCCTCGCGGAGCGCGCCCGCGCCGGCGGCAACCCGGTCATCCCGCTGGTCGCCGATCTGACGAAGGCGGTCGGCGCGGAGTACGGGCCGTATGTGCACCGGGGCGCCACCAGCCAGGACATCATGGACACGGCGACGATGCTGGTCGCCGCCCGCACCCTGGACCTGGTCCTGGCCGACCTCGGGCGTACCGAGCGGGCGCTGGCCCGGACGGCCGCCGAACACCGTGACACCCCGATGCCGGGCCGAACGCTCACCCAGCACGCCGTACCGACGACCTTCGGGCTGAAGGCGGCCGGCTGGCGTTCGCTGGTCCTCGACGCCCGGGACCGCACGGCCCGGGTCCGGGAGTCGCTGCCCGTGCAACTCGGTGGCGCGGCGGGCACGCTGGCGGCCTTCGGCGCGTACGGCGCGGAACACGTCGAAGAGCTGCCGACGGCGTACGCACGTGAACTCGCCCTGAACTCACCCCTGTTGCCGTGGCACACCCTGCGTACGCCCGTCGCGGATCTCGCCGGGTGTCTCGCCTTCACTGCCGGGGCGCTGGGCAAGGTCGCCGCGGACGTGCTGACACTGTCCCGTACCGAGATCGGTGAGCTCTCCGAGGGCAGCGGGGGCGGTTCGTCGGCGATGCCGCACAAGGCGAACCCGGTGCGGTCCACACTCGTCGTCGCCGCCGCCCGGCGGGCCCCGCAGCTCGCGGCCGTCCTGTACGGGTCCCTGGTCGCGGAGGACGAACGGCCGGCCGGCGCCTGGCACGCCGAGTGGGAGCCGTTGCGGGACCTGCTGCGCGCCGTCGGGGGCGCGGCCCGGGACACGGCGGAGCTGGCGGAGGGGCTGCGGGCGCATCCGGAGGCGATGCGCCGGAACCTGGATCTCACCCGTGGGCTGATCGTCTCCGAGCGGCTGTCCGCCGAACTGGCCCCCGTGCTCGGCCGGCCCCGGGCCAAGGAACTGCTCACCGAACTCGCCCGCCGCACTGGGACGGAGCGTCGTACGCTGCGTGAACTCCTAGCCGAGGAAGTCGAGTTGAATGACATCGACCTCGACGACCTGACCGATCCGGCCCGCTACACCGGCTCCGCCGGCGCCCTCACCGATCGTGCACTGGAGCGACGTTGATCGAGAACCTTCTCAACCACCGTGCCGAAGGCCCCACTTCCGCTCCCCCGCTGCTGCTCGGGCCGTCGCTCGGCACCTCGTACGCGCTGTGGGACGCGGTGGCGCCCGAACTGTCGACCGGCCACCGGGTGGTGCGCTGGAACCTGCCGGGGCACGGCGGTTCGGCACCCGGTCTGATCAAGGCGGGGGCGACCGTCGGTGACCTCGCCGACCTGGTGCTCGCGCTCGCCGACTCGCTCGGCATCGAGCGGTTCGGGTATGCCGGGGTGTCGCTGGGCGGCGCGGTCGGGCTGCAGCTGGCCGTCCACCACCCGGACCGGCTGGAGAGCCTGGCCGTGATCTGCTCCTCCGCCCACTTCAACGGCTCCAAGCCCTGGGAGGAGCGGGCCGAGCGGGTGCGCCGGGAGGGCGTGCGGTGGCTCGCGGAGAACGCGGGCACCCGCTGGTTCACGCCCGGCTTCACCGTGCCGCGCCTCGTCGAGGACCAGCGAACCGCGGACCCGGAGGCGTACGCCGCCTGCTGCGACGCGCTGGCCGCCTTCGACCTGCGGGACCGGCTCGGCGAGATCGCCGTACGCACCCTGCTGATCGCGGGCCGTCAGGACCCCGCGACCCCGCCGCCGCATCTGCGGGAGATCGCGGACGCGGTACCGGCGTCCACGCTGGTCGAGCTGCCGGGCGCCTCCCACCTGGCGCCCGCGCAGTGCCCCGAGGCCGTCCTCACCGCGCTCCGCTCGCACCTCGACGGCGGCGCCAGGCGGGGCATGGCGGTGCGCCGGGAGGTGCTGGGCGACCCGCACGTCGACCGGGCACAGGCCCGCCAGACGCCGTTCACGGCCCGCTTCCAGGACTTCATCTCGCGCTACGCCTGGGGCGAGATCTGGACCGACCCCACCCTCTCCCGCCGCGAACGCAGCATGATCACCCTCACCGCGCTGGTCGCGCACGGCCACCACGACGAGCTGGCCATGCATGTACGGGCCGCCCGGCGCAACGGGCTCACTCCGGAGGAGATCGGCGCGGTACTGCTGCAGACGGCCGTGTACTGCGGGGTTCCGGCGGCGAACTCGGCGTTCGCGACGGCCCAGCGGGTGCTGGCCGAGGAGGAAGGGTGACCCTGGCAGTCGTAGCCCCAGCAGGATCAGGTATCCGGTGGTGGTCCGTGCCTACGCTGGCAGCATGTCCACCATTCTGATCACCGGTGCCACCTCCGGGCTCGGCCGGTACGTCGCCTTCGAGCTGGTCCGCTCCGGCCATGTCGTCCTCGCGCACGGCCGGGATCCGGGCCGTACCGAGGCGCTGGTCGAGGAGCTGCGCACCGAGGGCGAAGCGGAGGGCTTCGTCGCGGACCTGGCCTCGCTGGCGCAGGTCCGCGAGCTGGGTGCGCGGGTCGCCGACGAGCGTCCCGACCTGGACGTACTGATCAACAACGCGGGCGTCGGCGCCGGTACGCCCGGCGCGGGGCGCGAACTGAGCGCCGACGGCCACGAACTGCGCCTGGCCGTCAACTACCTGGCCCCGGTGACCCTGACCCACGCCCTGCTGCCCGTCCTGCGCGCCGACGCCCCGGCCCGGATCGTCAACGTGGGCTCGGCAGGCCAGGAGCCCCTGGACTTCGACGACCCCGAGTTCACCCGCGGCTACCAGGGCTTCGCGGCCTACTGCCGAGCCAAGTTCGCCCTGGCGGCCCATACCTTCACCCTGGCGGAGGAGCTGGCCGGCACGGGGGTCTCGGTGAACGTCCTGCACCCCGCGACTTTCATGGACACGGCGATGGTGCGGGAGGGCGGGGTGGCGCCTTGGAGCACGGTGGCGGACGGTGCCCCCGGGGTACTCGCGCTCGCGACCCAGGACCTGGGAACGGGCGGCTACTTCGACGGCACGAATCCGGCCAGAGCGCACGAGGGAGCGTACGACAAGGACGTACAGAAGCGCCTGGCAGCGGTAACGGATCAACTCCTGGCGCTGTAGCGCCCCGACGGTGCTGTAGTGCCCCGACGGCGCTGTAGTGCCCCGACGGCGCTGTAGTGCCCCAACGGTGCTGTAGCGCCCCGACGGTGCTGTAGCGCCCCGACGGTGCTGTAGCGTCCCGACAGGGACGCGGGGCCGTGTCGATGTGCGGCTACCGCCGCGTGGGCGCGACCGGCCCCCACGCACCGGCACCCCGCAACGCACCGGTCAACGCAATCCCCGCCCCGTGTCCAGCACCTCCCGCGCCTGGGCGACCAGCCCGTCCGCCCCGCACGACCGGGCCAACGCCAGCCCCCGGTTCAGCTCGGCCACCGACCGCGCGGCGATCCCGTACTCCACCCGCGCCGCCGCATGCTCGTACTGACACGGCGACGCCTCCAGATAAGCCACCGCCTGGGACGCCAGCCGCACCTGCCGCTGCCCGGTCTCCAGCGCGGCGGCGCACCGCAGGGCCTCGCCGATCGCCGTGTCCGTGCCGAACCGCTCGGCCTGCCGCCGCGCGTCCGCCGCCAGCCGCGCCGCCCGCGCCGGGTCCTCGCCCGCGAGGGCCCGGGCCAGGTCGAGGGCCCAGGGCACCACCACCGGGTTGAAGTGGCCGCGCGCGGCGGCCGCCTTCTCCGCGGCCTCCAGTTCGTTGAGGGCCTCCTTCGTGCGGCCGACGGCGAGCAGCAGCCGGCCGCGCACGGACCGTGGGTCCGGCATCACGATCGTGGAGGGGTACGGCGGTGCGAAACCGTACTGCTCGGCCGTCTCCCAGGCCTGCTGGACATGGCCGCGGGCCAGCAGCGTGTCGACCAGGTTGCAGGTGGCGGTCCAGTACAGGGGCAGCCTGCGGCCGACCCGCTCGGCGATCCGCAAGGATTCCCGCAGGGATGTCTCCGCGTCCCGCAGCCGGCCCCGCCTGCGGTGCCCGAGGCCCACGTAGGCGTGGGCGAGGGCGAGGTGGCCGCCGCTCCAGCCGGAGGACTCGTAGGCGCGCAGGGCCTCGTTGTAGAGGCTCTCCGCGCGGTCGAGGCGGTCGGTGTAGACGTAGGCGTTGGCGAGCATCAGCAGCAGTTCCATGCCCCACTCGGTGTCGGTCCAGCCGAGTCCGGGAGCGAGCCGGCCGTTGACGAGGGCGCGGTCGCAGAGCTCCACGACCTCTTCGGCGCTCTCCCCCTGGATGAGGAGGTCGAAGCCGCGCAGCATCAGCAGGGCACGTTCGGAGTTGTCCCGGCCGGTGCAGGTGCCGACGAGCTCGCCGAGGCGTTCGGAGCGGCGCGGGGAGACGGCCTCGCCGGCGATGCCCTCCCACATGAACTGGACGGCCTGGAGCCGGAGTCTGGCGGGGCCCTCCTCGTGCCGGGCGGCCTCCGCCTCGACCGTGCGGACGGCTTCCTCCAGCTGGTCGTTGTGGAGGAGGGCCTGGGAGAGGCGGAAGACGGCGTCGACGCGTTCGGCGTCGCCGAGGCCGGGCATGCCGAGCGCGCTCCGCAGGTGGCCGATGGTGACGGCGGGTTTGGTGAGCAGGGTGGCGCAGCCCAGTTCGTAGAGCACGCGCGCGTGGACCTCGGGCACGGGCGGTTCCAGCAGGGCGCGTTCGAGGCAGCGGCGGGCCGCGTCCGGGGCGCCGACGGCGAGGTGTTCCTTGGCCGCGTCCCGCAACTGCTGGACGAGTTCCTCGTCGTCGTCCGGATGCACCTTGAGCAGGTGGCGGGAGGCCTCGGCGATGCCCCGGCCGTCGTCGATGACGATCTGGGCGGCGATGCCGTGCATGGCGGTGCACATCGCCGGCGGGATGGAGTTGTAGACGGCGCTGGCGATCAGCGGATGGACGAACTCCAGGTCGCCGGCGTGGGAGCGGGAGCCGGCCGGGTCGGGTGCGGTGAGGATACGGGCGCTGCGCAGCAGTTCGGCGCAGCGCTCGGCGTCCTCCACGGTCATGGTGGCGAGCTGGGCGACCAGGTCGACGGAGATGCCGGTGCCGAGGATGGCGGCGGCCCAGGCGAACCGGGTGGCGTCGATGCCGAGGCCTTCTAGGCGGGTGACGAGTCCGCCGCCGCGGGCCGACCGGTTGAGCGCGCGCAGTTCGCCCGCCCGGGCCTCGACGGGTTCGACCTCGCTGTCCTGGACCTTGGCGAGGAGTTCGACGGTCTCATAGGGGTTGCCGCCGGTGACGGCCCAGACCTCGCGGCAGAACGGTGCGTCGGCATGCGCGCCGAGGGTGGCGAGCGTGAGTCCGGCGGTGGCGTCCGGGGTGAGGGCGCTGAGATTGTGCACCGGGTTCGTGGCCGCGGCGGCCACGGTGTCGAGGTAGCGGGCGCTGTCGCCGCCGACCTCGCCGGGGCGGCGGGCGACCAGGACGAGGACGGGCAGGTCGTCGAGGCGCTCCACGAAGGCGGCGAGCCAGGCCAGGGTCTCCTGGTCGGCCCAGTGCGCGTCGTCGATCAGCAGCACCAGCGGCCAGTCGCGTTTGGCCAGCCGGCGGACGGCGGCGACCAGGCCGTCGCAGACGCCCTGCGGGTCGGCCTGGCGCTCACCGGGGTCGGTTATGCCGAGGGCGGGGCCGGCGATGTCGTACCAGTCGCCGAGGTACTCCCGGGCCTCGTCGGGGAGCAGGGAGAACAGGGCCGGCTGGAGCAGCTGCCGTACCACGTTGAAGGGAACGCTGCGCAGGGTCTCGCCGCCGCGGGTGGACCAGACGGTGCAGCCGCGGCTCTTGGCGATTCGGCGGGTTTCGGCCAGCAGCGCGGTCTTGCCGAGTCCGGCCTCGCCGCGCAGGACGAGCAGGTTCCCCGGGGTGGACCGGTCGGCGCACAGGACGTCGAGCGCCTCGGTGATGGCGGCGATCTCCGCGTCGCGCTCCCAGAGAGGAGCAGAGGAGCCCTCCGGGGGTAGTTCCTCCGTCATCCCGTTACCTCCCCAAGTCGCCCGAACGACGTACAGACCACGAGCCTAGCCGTCCTGTTGGCTGTCCGGAGGCGGGTCCGGCCGCTGTTGCCATGACGGGTGACAGCGGCTGCGGCGGGGCGCCGCGTGACGGCCCCGACCTGCCGCTGTCGAGCGAACGGACCGTCAACAGGCGTGGAAATGAAGCTGAGTTTCGAAGATCGGGCGGTACGGGAACGGAATCGTCCCCTCCGGGCACTGGCGGCCGGCTCGGTGGGCAACTTCATCGAGTGGTACGAGTTCGGTGTCTACGGCTATTTCGCGACGGTCGTCGCCGCGCGGTTCTTCACCCCGGCGGGCGGCAGCGCGGCCGAGGGGCGGGTGCGCACCTATGCCTCGTTCGGGCTGGCGTTCTTCTTCCGTCCGCTGGGCGCGGCCCTGTTCGGCCGGCTGGCCGACCGGCTCGGCCGGCGGCCGGTGCTGATGCTCGTGGTCGCGCTGATGACGGGGGCCACGGCGCTCATCGGCCTGCTGCCGACGTATGCGCAGGCCGGTGCGCTCGCGCCCTGGCTGCTCACGCTCCTGAGGGCCGTTCAGGGACTGTCCGCGGGAGGGGAGTTCGGTGGCGCGGTGGCGATGCTGACCGAGTTCGCGCCGCCGGGGCGGCGGGGGCTGTACGGGGCGTGGCAGTCGTTCACCGTGGCGCTGGGGCTGCTGGGCGGGGCGGGCCTGGCGGCCGGGCTGGGCTCCGCTCTGACGGAAGGTCAGCTCGATTCGTGGGGCTGGCGGTTGCCGTTCCTGCTGGCGCTGCCGCTGGGCGCGCTCGCGCTGTGGCTGCGGGTGGGGCTGGACGAGACGCCGGAGTTCCGGGAGCCGGAGGTGCGGGCGGTGCGGGTGTCGGCCGGGGCGGTCGCGCTGGCCGTCGGGCGGGTGATGGGCTGGTCGGCGGCCGGGTACACCTTCCTGGTCGTGCTGCCGTCGTATCTCCAGACCGCGCTGCACACCGGTTTCCGTACGGCGCTGCTGGCGACCGTGGTGGCGAACCTGGGTTTCGCGGCGGCGATCCTCCCGGCGGGGCTGCTCAGCGACCGGATCGGGCGGCGGCCGGTGATGCTGACGGGCGCCGGTCTCGTGGTCGTGCTGGCCCTGCCGCTGCTCGGCCTCCTCCAGGACGACGGGGCGTCCGCCGGGGTGAAGGGCGCGGCCCTGTTCGGTGCGGGCGCGGTGGTGGGGCTGATGGCCGGACCGGGGCCCGCGCTGCTGGCCGAGATGTTCCCGGCGCGCGCCCGCTGTACGGGCCTGGGACTCGCCTACGCCCTGTCCAATGCCGTGTTCTCGGGTTGTGCGGGCCTCATCATCACGGAGGCGGTGAAGCGCACCGGGAACCTGGACGTTCCCGGCTACTACGCGGCGGCGGCCTGCGCGGTCAGCGTGCTCGCGCTGCTGCGGTCACGGGAGACGAAGGCGGGTTGAGCGGTGCTGGTGATCGGTCTGATGTCCGGGACCTCCTACGACGCGGTCGACGCGGCCGCCGCAGAGCTGCGTCTGGCCGGCGACACGCTGCTGCTGAAGCCGCTGGGGCTGGTGAGCACGCCCTACGACGACGAATTGCGCGAGGCTCTCGCGGGGGCGCTGCCGCCGGCCGAGGTACCGCTCGCGCGGGTGTGTCTGCTGGACACCCGGATCGGGCAGGCGTTCGCGGCGGCGGCGGTCCGGGCGAACCGTGAACTGTGCGGCGGGCGGGCCGAGTTGGTGGCCTCGCACGGGCAGACGGTCTTCCACTGGGTGGCGGACGGCCGGGTGCACGGGACGCTGCAGCTCGGGCAGCCGGCCTGGATCGCGGAGGCGACGGGACTGCCGGTGGTGGCCGACTTCCGCCCCCGGGACGTGGCCGCCGGGGGCCAGGGCGCGCCCCTGGTGAGCCTGGTCGACCTGTTGTGGCTGCGCGGCCGGCCGGGCACGCCGGTGGCGCTGAACGTCGGAGGGATCGCCAACCTCACCGCGCCGGACGGCACGGCCTTCGACACCGGGCCCGGCTGCGCGCTGATGGACGCGGCGGCCCGGGAGTACACCGGCGGCCGGCAGGCGTACGACGTGGACGGGGCGCTGGCGGCGCGCGGCCGGCCGCACCGGCCCCTGCTGGAGCGGCTGCTGGCGGACCCGTACTACGCGCTGCCCGCGCCGAAGACGACCGGCAAGGAGTTGTTCCACGCCGGGTACTGGCGGGCGCCGGAGGGTTTGTCGGCCGAGGACGCGCTGGCGACGCTCACCGAACTGACGGCCCGGACGGTGGCGGACGCGGTTCGCGGCGTGGGAGCCACGGAGGTGATCGCCTCGGGCGGCGGCACCCGCAACCCGGAGCTGATGCGGCTGCTCCGCGGCCTGCTGCCGCAGACCCCCGTCCGCGCCTCCGACGCACTCGGTCTGCCCTCGGCCGCGAAGGAGGCCTACGCCTTCGCGGTCCTCGGCTTCCTCACCGCCCACGGTCTCCCGGGCACCGCCCCGACCGCCACCGGCGCCCGCCACCCGAGCGTCCTGGGCTCCCTGACCCCGGGGCGGGACGGTCTGCGGCTGCCACCACGGGCCCCGAACCCGCCGGTGCGGCTGCGGATCGAATGAGACAACGACGCCTGACGGGCCGGCTCATCCGAAAGTCGCCGGATCCTCTCATCCGACTTTCACCGACGCCTCATACGGTGGGGGCATGACGCAGGTGACTCCCCCCGGGTGGTATCCCGACCCCGGGCAGACAAGTGACGGTCCGGCCACTGAGCGCTGGTGGGACGGCAAGGCGTGGACGGAGCAGACCCGCCCCGCCGGGTCGGGTGCCGACTGGGGTCCCCCGACGCCGTCGCCGGCCGGCGCGGCCTACCAGGCGTACCCGGCCTATCCGGGGTATCCGGGGTATCCGGCGCCGCCGGCCACCGGAAAGCGCGGGCTGCGCACCGGCGTGGCCGTCGGTGTCGCCGTCGCGGTCCTCGCCGCCATCGGGGTGACCGCGTGGGCGCTCTCCGCCAACGGCGGCGACAACGGCGGCGGCCAGGCCACGCAGCAGGGCTCGGGCGGCCAGGGCGGGCCGGAGGGACAGAACGGCGGGCAGGGCTTCCCGTTCGGCGGGTCGGGCGGCTCCGGGTCCGGCGGTGGCTCGGGCTCGGGCGGTTCCGGCGGCGGTGCGTCGCCGTCGCCCGGCCAGTCCGAGGCTCCGAAGGTTCAGGGCGGCGGCACGGTGTCGGACTCCATCAACGCCATCAGCATTCCGGTGCCGAAGGGCTGGACCGGGCAGGCGATCAACGTCGGCGCCCAGATCTCCTCCGACAACTCCTACAAATGCCCCGGCGACACCTCCCAGACCTGCACCGCCGGCGGCGCCTACTCGGCGCCCGCGCTGGTGCTGGGCACCAAGGGCGACACCGCCGAGGACGTCGCCAAGGCGGACATCGCGGCCAACGCCACGGAATCGTACGGCGGCAAGACCTACGGCTCGATCACCTCGCACCAGGTGCTGGCCTCCAAGGCCGTCACCGTGGCCGGGCAGAAGGGCTATCTGGTCCGCTGGAAGGCGGTGACCAGCAAGGGCGCCGACGGTTATGTCGAGTCGCTGGCCTTCCCGTCGCCCTCGAACGCCCGGCAGATCGTGGTGGTCCGGTTCGGCGTCGACGTCGGCCAGAGCCAGTCCGTGATCGACACGATCACCAAGGGCATCAAGGTGTCCTCCGGCGGCGGCGACGGCCAGACCGTCTGACCCGCCCCCGCCCCGGAACGCCGATCGGCCGGGTGGGGCGCCCCTCCGCTCAAAGGGGAGCCCCACCCGGCCGGGGGGTGCGCGCCGCCCCCGTCCCCACGGTGCGGCGCGAGCAGGTCACCGTCCAGTCATCCCGTGGACGGCGGCCTGGGTCTCATGTCAGTCCGAGTGCGGGCAGCGCGACGGCCTCCACGAAGCGGACGAGATAGTCGGCGTCGGCGTACTCGCCGGTGAGCACGGGCCGCACCCGCAGCACGCCGAACATCATGGCGGGCACGTAGTCCAGCGCGGGATGCCCCTCGGGCACCTCGCCGCGCTGGACACCGCGGCACAGGATCTCCTGGAGCGCGGCGATCTCGGGTTCGACGAGCGCCTCGCGCAGCGCCGTCGCCAGTTCCGCGTCCGAGTGGAGCGCGTGGCCCAGCGCCGAGAGCAGCTTGGTGTCCTTGCGGGACCAGTCGCCCGCGACCCGCGCCACCTCGCGCAGGTCTCCGGCGAGTGACCCGGTGTCGACGCCGGCGAAGCGCACCTCGCGGTTGGCCCGCAGCGCGGCGGCGACGAACTGCGGCTTGGTCTTCCACTGCCGGTAGAGCGTGGACTTGCTGCACCGGGTGCTGGCGGCGATCCCCTCCATGGAGACGGAGTCGTAGCCGCACTCGCGGATCTGTTCGAGCACGGCGTCGAAGAACTCCCGCTCACGCTCCGGCGTGATCTTGGAGCGGCGCGATGCGGCGACCATGTCCGGTCCGTCCGCGGCCTGCGACGTCATGTGCTCTGCTCCTCACTCGCGCATCACTTGCGGATCACCTGGTCCCCGCCCGCCGTTCGGCCCCGGCGGAAACCTACAACCAGTGTGGCCTACGTCTATCGATACGCCACTGTACCGGTACACGACCGTATCGGTACAGTGGCGTATCGGTACGCTTCCGTATCGAAGAGTTCGGGCCACCGTCCGGGACTCGCACAGCACCACCGTCAGTGAGGGGGCCTGGGATGAGATCCCAGTCCGAGCCGGCAGCAGCGGAGCCCGGGGCGATAGCCCGGCCGCCGCTCGTCCGTGAGCTCCTGCTCGTCGCAGGGCTCTTCCTCGTCTACAAGTTCGGGCGCCAACTGGCCACCGGCCATACCGCCGAGGCCCTGCACAACGCCCACCGGATCTGGGACCTGGAACGGACGTTGCACCTGCCCTCGGAGGTCGACGTGCAGTCCGCACTGCTGCACGGCGGCACCCTCGTCCATCTGGCCAACACCTACTACGCCACGGTTCATTTCCCGGCCACGCTGGCCTTCCTGGTCTGGCTCTACCTGAAGCGGCCCGCGCACTACGTCTGGGCCCGCCGGGTCCTCGCCGTGGTCACCGCCGCCGCCCTGGTGCTCCCCTTCACGTTCCCGCTGGCGCCGCCGCGGATGCTGGCCGCCACCGGCCTCGTCGACACGGCCCGGGTCTACGGCCCCTCCGTCTACGGCCCGCCCACCAGCGACCACCTCTCCAACCAGTTCGCGGCGATGCCCTCGCTGCACTTCGGCTGGGCCCTGATGGTGGCGATCGGCCTGATCGTCGCGACCCGCTCCCGATGGCGCCGGCTCTGGCTGCTGCACCCGGCGATCACCCTGCTGGTGATCGTGGGCACCGCGAACCACTACTGGCTGGACGCGATCGTCGCCACCGCGATGCTCGGCGCCGCCCTCGCCCTGATCAATCCGCCGCACCGCACGGCCACGACGGCCGGGCGCGGCACCCGGCACCTCGTCTCCGAGGAGCCCGCACTGGTGGGGGCGGGCCGATGAGCGCCGCGGCCCTGATCGCCGTCGTCCTCTCCCTGGTCTCGGCCGTCGCCTACGCGGCCGCCGCCGTGGCCCAGGAACGCCTCGCCTCGAAGACCGCCGGCGCGGGCCTGCTGCGGCTGCTCGGCTCCGGTGCCTGGTGGGCGGCGGTGGGTCTGAACGCCGGGGCCGCCCTGCTCCACGTCGTCGCCCTGAAGTACGGCCCGCTGACCCTCGTACAGCCGCTGGGCGCGCTCACCCTGGTCGCGGCCGTACCGATGGGCGCCCGGGCGGCCGGCCGCCGGGTCACCGCCACCGAGTGGCGGGGCACCGCCCTGACCCTGCTCGGCCTCGGCGCCCTCCTGATCACGGCCTCCGGCCCCGCACCCCACCAGGTCCTGAGCCTCACCGAGGCCCTCGGCGTCGCCGGTACGACAACCGCCCTGATCGGTGTCCTGTCCCGCCCCGGCACCCGCCCGGGCCTGCGGCACGCGACCGCGTCGGGCTTCGCCTCGGGCGTCGCCTCGGCCCTCACCCAGACGGTGACGGTGGCGGCGACGGACCGCTCGGGCCCGGCCCTGAGCGTCGAGGTGATCGTGGTCGCCCTGCTGGTCGCCGCGTTCGCGGTGGGTGGCCTGCTGCTCTCCCAGACGGCCTACCGAGGCGGACTGGGCGCCCCCCTGGCGGTGGTCACCCTGTCCAACCCGGTGGCGGCGGCGGTCATCGGCCTGACCCTGCTGGGGCAGGGACTGCAAGGCGGCGCGGCGGGCATCCTGCTCGCCCTGGCGGGCGCGGGCCTCGCCTCCTGGGGCGTGGTCCTGCTGACCCGGGTGACCCCGGCGACGCGGCTCGTGGAACCGGACGACGAGGAACACCCGGTGGCCGCGGTGCTGGCCCTGGAGGAGGCGAGAGCGGCGGCGGAGCAGGCGCTGCTCCCCCGGCAGAAGCCGGAGACCGAGCACCTCACGGCACTCTGAACAGCGCCCGGACCGAAGCGCCCGTCAGGGGCGCTGGGGGTACCCCCGGCCGAAGGCTGGGGGAGGAACGGCGCGACCAGCCACAGCACACCCGCAGCCGCCCGACGACCGTTCCAACCCCCACGGGCCGCGTCAATCGGCACTCGGCCACGGACGACCCTCAGCCCAGTCCCCGAGAGTCCTGCTTCAGCGCCGTGTCCACGGTCAGTGCCGTCGCCACCACCAGGCTCCGCAGCGGCTCCGGCAACTGGTGGTGGATCTGCAGCACATAGTTGTCGGCGGTGGTGAACATCGTCTTGGCGAGCCCCTCCCACGTCTTCGTGATCCGGGCCACCTCCGTGTCGGTGTGGTCGACGATCGCGAAGTTCCACGCCCGCCAGTTCTCCGCCTTGATCGCACCGACCTTCTGGTCACCCACGATCATCGCGAAGTTGATCTTCCCGATCATGTTCTGCTGGACGATCTCCCCCACCTGCGAGCCGTCCGGACGCGTGACGATCACCCGGGACTTGAAGATCTTCGCGGGCCGGGTCAGCAGCAGCTGCGGCTGACCGGACGCGTCACGGATCTCCAGCCGGTGGGTCATGTACTGGTCGAGGCTGGAGACGAAGCGCAGGATCTTCTTCAGCGCGCTCTGGCCGACCTCGGCCACCGAGCCGATCTCCCGGCCGTGCTGGTCCATGACCTTGTACTCGTTGGTCAGCTCGATCAGCTTGGCCTTCTGGTTCACCACCAGCACCGGCTCGGTGAAGAGTGTCTGGGACGCACCGTGCGGATCGCGGTACGAGTCTGCAGGAGTGTTCGATTGCGTGGTCACCGGGGCACACTATCCCGATGTGACCGGTACCTGATCAGTTCCGCACGATGCGCCCCTCAACCCCTTGTCACTCGGTGCTGATCGCCGGGTCGCTGACCCCGGGCCGCCCGTTCTCCACATGCCCCGCGAACCGCCGCACGAAAGTCGCGTCGGACTCGGAGGTGACCGTCAGGTCGTACCACTGGTCGCTGTGGTTGAGGTGGGCGATGTGCTTGACGGTGGCCCCGGCGCGCACCGTGAACGTGCGGCCCCGGCCACCGTACCCGTCCGCCACCTTCAGCTTCACCGTGCCGCTGCCCTTGTTGGCGAAGGTCAGCTCGATGTCGTCGCCGTGCGGCCGGGCGGTGACCTCGGGGCCTGCCACCCTGCCGGGGCCCTGGAAGCTGCGCAGGAAGCCGTTCGGGCCGTGCACGGTCAGGTCGTACGAGCCGCCCGAGTACGCCGAGTTCCAGGTGTCGGAGACCGACTTGCCGGCTTCGGTGGTGTAGCTCCAGGGGCCGTCCGTGCGGTTGTTGGAGGTGACCAGGAAGGCGGCGCCGGCCTGCGCCCCCGAGGCGAAGGTCAGCGTGAGCTTGCCGGCCGCCGCGTCCAGCGAACCGTCCACCAGCGGCGCGTACTTGAGCGGCCGGGTGGGCCGGGAGCCGCGCTCCTGCTTGGGCAGGGCCGGGTTGGCGGGCGGGGTGGGCACGTAGTCGGGGTGACGGTTCCTGTCCGGCGGCTGGTAGCCGTCGGTCGAGGGCAGCGCGACCGGCTTGGTGTCCTTGCGGGAGAAGTCGAACGCGGCGGTCAGGTCGCCGGTGACGGCGCGCCGCCAGGGCGAGATGTTGGGCTCGTGGACGCCGAAGCGGTTCTCCATGAACCGGATGACCGAGGTGTGGTCGAGCGTCTCGGAGCAGACGTAACCGCCCTTGCTCCACGGGGAGACGACGATCATCGGTACCCGCTGGCCGAGGCCGTAGGCGCCGGCGGCGTGGCTCGCGTCGCCCTTGAAGAGGTCCAGGGCCGGGTCGACCGTGGACTTGCCCTGGGCGGCGGAGGCCGGCGGGAACGGCGGGACCACGTGGTCGAAGAAGCCGTCGTTCTCGTCGTACGTGATGAACAGGGCCGTCTTCGCCCACACCGCGGGGTCGGCGGTGAGCGCGTCGAGGACCTGGGAGATGTACCAGGCACCGTAGTTGGCGGGCCAGTTGGGGTGCTCGGTGAAGGCCTCCGGGGCGACCACCCAGGAGATCTGCGGCAGCTTGCCGGTCTTGACGTCGGCCTTCAGCTGGTCGAAGAAGCCCTCGCCCTTGGTGGCGTCGGTGCCGGTGCGGGCCTTGTCGTACAGCGGGTCGCCGGGCTGGGCGTTCTGGTACTGCTTGAAGTAGAGCAGCGAGTTGTCGCCGTAGTTGCCCCGGTAGGCGTCCTGGATCCAGCCCCAGCCGCCGGCCGCGTCCAGGCCGTCGCCGACGTCCTGGTAGATCTTCCAGGAGACGCCCGCCTTCTCCAGGCGCTCGGGGTACGTCGTCCAGGAGTAGCCGGCCTCGTCGTTGCCGAGGACCGGGCCGCCGCCCTGTCCGTCATTGCCCGTGTAACCCGTCCACAGGTAGTAGCGGTTCGGGTCGGTGGAGCCCATGAACGAGCAGTGGTAGGCGTCGCAGATGGTGAACGCGTCGGCGAGCGCGTAGTGGAACGGGATGTCGTCCCGGTTCAGGTACGCCATGGTCGTGGAGCCCTTGGCCGGCACCCACTTGTCGTACTTGCCCTTGTTGACGGCGGTGTGCGTGTCGGCCCAGCCGTGCGGGAGGTCCTGGATGAAGGCGAGGCCCAGGCCGTCGGCGTCCGGGTGGAACGGCAGGATGTCCTTCGTGCCGTTGGACTGGTGCCACACCGACTTGTCGTCCTGGGTGACCGGACGCGGGTCGCCGAAGCCGCGGACACCGCTGAGGGTGCCGAAGTAGTGGTCGAAAGAACGGTTCTCCTGCATCAGGACGACGATGTGCTCGACGTCCTCGATCGACCCCGTGCGGTGGTTCGCGGGCAGTGCGGCGGCACGCTCGATGCTGTTGGACAGCGCGGTGAACGCCGTGGTGGCGCCCGCCAGTTGGAGGAATCGGCGCCGGTTTACTTCGGGCATGGGTGAGCGACCTCTCATCACTGACGCACGGGATGGCCGGAACAGGGCGGATTGTGCGCGGGTGCGAGTGTTCCAAGGGCATCGAACGTCAGGGAAGGGTCTGGTGGCGCTGATGTGAAAGTCGGCGGTACGGGAGGTAGGCATTCGGTAAGAAGGCGGGGCCGGCCACGGCCCGGGCGGCCGTGGCCGGCGTGCCGCCTCAGCTGATGAAGGAGCCCGGGGCGCAGGCGCTGGACGCCACCCACACGTGGGACATGATGTTGTCGTTCATGTTCTCGCCGTTGGTGAAGTGGTTGCGGGCGAGGTTGTCCACGTACAGCTCGCCCGGCTTGAGGCAGCCGTAGGCCCAGTCCGGGTAACCGGCCACGTAGTAGAAGGCCACGACGTCCTTGCCGCCGACGAAGCCACTGTTCATCACCGAGGAGGCGGCGTTCTCGTCGCCGCTGCGGAAGGCGTCGAAGTTGTCGCCCCAGTCGGGGTCGTTGCCCGGGGTGGCACCGAGCAGTTCACCCTGGCAGTCGGCGTCCCGCCAGGCCCGCACGTAGCCGTCCCGGCCCGGCCACTTCGCGTTGCAGCCGGAGACGGCGTGGGCGTTCGCCGGTACCGAGAGGCCGAGGGCCGCGAGGCCCAGGGTGGCCACGGCGAGGGTCAGTTTGCGCATGATGAGTCCCGTTCTGCCTCGTCGGAGGCGGTGGGTGTGGGTGGGGCCGCGGCGGGTGCCGCGGAGTTCGTGGGGCGCCCGGCGGTGTCGGGCACGGGCCGGGACCAGCGCCGCCCGCCGGGGTCAGGCGCGGGCGGGGACGAGCCGCTCGGCGCGTGCCAGCGCCCGCTGCCGCAGTTGCCGGTAGGCGTCCAGCTGGGCGCCGTACTTCGCGTTCAGCCGGGCCAGGTAGTGGGCCTCCCGGTCCTGGCCGACGGACCTGAGGGAGACCTCGCGGGCGCAGGTGGCGTCGGCGACGGCGATCCGGGTCTCGGCGGCGAAGCTCCGGGCCTCCTCGGCCCGGCTCTGGACGGCGGGGTGCTCCCGGGTGGCCTGCCGGGCCGCGTCCGGGTCCGGGTAGGGGTGACCGGCCCGCTTCATGCAGCTCGCCCAGTCGTGCACGGCGGCGGTGAACCGCCGGTCGTGCAGCAACTTGCCGACGTACAGCGGGCGCAGGTTGCTGGCGGCGGTGTCCAGCCGGAACCAGGTGGCCGAATCGCCGTACAGCGTGCGCTCGGCCGCCGCGTCGCAGCCGCCGGACTGCTTGCTGACCGAGCCGCCGCCGGGGACCGCGGCGCGCAGCAGTTCCGTCTGTCGGCCGCCGTCCAGCGCGGTGTCGTAGGCGGTCCGGCGGGCTGCCGAAAGTCCCTCGCGGTAGGCGATGTTGGGGTTGTGCAGGCGGGCGCGGTCCTCCTTGGCGGCGATCCGGCTGCCGTAGCCGTAGGTCCGGGCCCAGCGGACGTCGTCCTGGACGTAGCCGAGCGGCCTGCTCTCCGCCAGCGACAGGGAGCTGTCCGACCAGTAGCGGAAGCCGTGCCGGGCCATGCACTGGGTGATCAGGCGTTGTTCGGCGTCCGAGACCCGCAGGTCCTCGGCGTAGGTCAGCTCGCGCGCCTTGGCCGCGGCGACCGGTGCCGGGTCGTCGCCGGACGTCCCGGAGCAGCCGGTGAGGACGAACGCCGCCACGGCGGCGACGGCGCTCAGATACGCGGCCTGGCGGCGGAAGGCGGGGCGCTTCATCGGGCAACTCCCTGGCTGCGGCGAACGGCTCGGTGCTTTCGGTCCGTTGACGGTGCCGGCGGGGCGTTCGTATGACATGCGGCCGCGGGGAAGTTCCGGCGCGACGGATTTCGCGGCCGATCCGGGGGCGCGGTCATACGAGGGCCGCCGGCCACCCGTCTCCCGTACAGGGGCCGCTATGGTCACCCACAGAAACCAGCCAACCCCGGCGGCGGGGAGATCCCTCCCCGGAGCCCCGTCGGCCCTGCCCCTGTTCGGCGTACCGGGCGCCGCGGAGGGTTCCGTACCACCGATCCGACGGCACGGATCCGGTCACGACGGCCCGGCCTTCGCCCTGCCCGGACGGCGCCCACCGATATCGTTGTCGGCATCCGCCAGGAGCGATCGGGGATCGATGTTCGAAGTACGTCTGCTCGGCCCGGTGGAGGTCTGGGAAGCGGGTCGGCGGGCCCCGCTCGGCGGCTCCAGACCCCTGGCCGTCCTCGCCGCACTCGTCGTGCACCTGGGCGAGGTGATCTCCACCGAGCGTCTGGTGGACTTCGTGTGGGACGAGGAGGCCCCGGCCACCGCGGGCGCCCTGGTCGCCACCCATGTCTCCGCCGTACGCCGGGCGCTGTCCCGGGTCGGCACCGCCGAGGTGATCCGCACCCGGCCCCCGGGCTATGTCGCCGACCTCGCCCCCGACCGGGTCGACGCCCGCCGCTTCGAGGAACTCCTCGCGGCGGGGCGGTCCGCGGGGCGTCCGGAGGAGGCCGCCGAGGCGCTGACCGAGGCGCTGGGGCTGTGGCGGGGCCGGGAGGCGCTGGAGGGGCTCGGCCAGTCGTTCGCCCGGATCGAGGCTGCCCGGCTCGGGGAGCTGCGGCTGGTCGCCCAGGAGGAGTCCTTCGGGCTGGCGCTGGAGCTGGGCCGCGCGGACGGGGCGATCGCGCCGCTGCTCGCCCATGTGGCCGCGCATCCGCTGCGGGAGCGGCCGCGCGGCCAGCTGATGACCGCCCTGTTCCGGGCCGGCCGGGTCTCCGACGCGCTGCGCGTCTTCGAGGAGGGCCGTGCAATTCTCCGCGATGAACTGGGCATCGACCCCGGCCCGGAGCTGCGGGCCGTCCACCAGGCCGTACTGACCGGCGACACGGGCGTGTTGGGGACCGGGCAGCCGGCCCGTACGGTGCCCGCCCCCCGCAGCGCCGAGCCCGCGCCCTCCCATCTCCCGCCCGACATCGCCGACTTCGTCGGCCGCGGGGAGCAGATCAAGTGGGCCACCGAGCTGCTGCGGAGCGTCGGCGACCCCGGCCGGACCGCACCCCCGATCGGGGTGATCTCCGGACGATCCGGCATGGGCAAGACCGCCCTCGCCGTGCACGTCGGCCACCGCACCGCCGAACTCTTCCCCGACGGCCGCCTGTTCGTGGACCTGAGGGCCGCCGACACCACCCCACTGGAACCCGCCGACGCCCTCGCCCGGCTGCTGCGCGCGATGGGGATCGACCCGGACACGGTGCCCTCCGGCGTCGAGGAGCTGACCGGCCTGTACCGCACCCACATCGGGCACCGGCGGGTCCTGATCGTCCTGGACAACGCGGCCGGTGAGGCGGACGTCCGGCCGCTGCTGCCGCCCGGGCCCGGTTCCGCGGTGCTGATCACCAGCCGCCGCCGGCTGGTGGCCCTGGAGGGCGCCGCCCATCTGGACCTCGCAGTGCCGGACGAGGCCGAAGCCCTCGACCTGTTCCGCCGGGTGGCCGGCGAGGGACGGACGGGGGCGGACCCGGAGCGGGCCACCGAGATTGTCACCCTGTGCGGGCGGCTGCCGCTCGCGGTGCGCATCGCCGGCGCCCGGCTGGCCGCCCGCCCGCACTGGCCGCCCGGCCGGCTCGCCGCGCGACTGCGCGACGAGCAGCGCCGGCTCAACGAACTCAGTGCCGGTGACCTGGAGTTGCGCACCAGCCTGCAGCTCGGCTACGCCGACCTCGCGCCGCAGGAGCGCCAGGCCCTGCGCCGCCTCGCCCTGCTGGACCTGCCCGACTTCGCGGCCTGGATCGCCGCTCCGCTGCTCGACATCGGGACCGAGGAGGCCGAGGAGGCCGTCGAGCGGCTGGTGGACTGCCACTTCATCGATGTGATCGGCGTGGACGGCACCGGCCTCCCCCGCTACCGCATCCACGACCTCGCCCGCGAGCACGCCCGCGAGCGCTGCCTCTCCGAGGAGAGCACCGAGGAGCGGGCCGCCGCGGTACTGCGCCTCGTCGGCTGCTGGCTGGACCTGGCCCGGAAGGCGGCCGCCCGCGGCCCCGGCGGCGCGGTACGGCACTTCCCGGAACCGGCCGCCGTACGCCCGCTCGACCCGGAGACCGAGGAGGCGCTGCTCGCCCGGCCCGCGGCCTGGTTCGCCGCCGAGCAGGCCGGGCTGCTGGCCGCCGTGACGCACTGCGCCGACCACGGCATGGCGCGGGCCGCCCGGGACCTCGCCGGGGCGCTGATAGCGAGTTCGGCCGCGCTGTACAACCAGTTCGACGCCTGGTCCCGCTCGCACACCGCGGCCATGGCGGCGGTGCGCCGCAGCGGGGACGTCGAGGGCGAGGCCTGGCTGCTGGCCGGCCTTGGCCAACTCCGGTACGAGCAGGACCGGTTCGAGGAGTCCTACGCCTACTTCGCGGACGCGTTGCGGCTGTTCGAGGAGCGCTCGGCCGAGGGGTCGGCCGTGGCACTGGCCGGAATGGGCACCGTCCGCCGCGAACAAGCCCGCTACGGCGAGGCGTTGGAGCTGCTGGAGTCCTCGCTGGAGCGGTACGGCGACGACGGCGACGTGGGCCCCCGGGCGCGGGTGCTGTACGGCATCGGGTATGTGCACCGCGAGCAGGGGCACGGCCCGGCGGCCCGCCAGGCGCTGTCCCGCGCCCTCGACCTCTACCGGGCCGCCGCCGACCTGCACGGCGAGGGGCTCACCCTGCGCTCGCTGGCCCTGTGCGACCGGGCCGAGGGCCGGTACCCGGAGGCCGAACGGCTGCTGCACGACACACTGCGGCTCTTCACCGACCTGCACGACACCTTCGGGGCGATGTACACCGAACAGTCCCTGGCCAAGGTGGAGTTACGCACGGGCCGTACGGAGGAGGCGGGGCGGCGACTGATGCGCTGCCTCGCGGTGGCCCGGGAGCGGCAGGACCGGTTCGGCGAGGCGCTGGTGCTGCGCACGCTCGGGGAGGCGCGGCTGGCGGCCGGGGACACCGACGGCGCCCGGGAGCCGCTGGAGCACGCGGTGGCTCTCTGGGCGGAGCTGGGTCTGTCGCTGTGGCGGGCGCGCACGGTCTGGGACCTGGCCGAGGTGTGGACGGCGGACGGCGACGCGGAGGCCGCGCGGGCGGCCCGGGCTCAGGCGCTGGAGGTGTTCCGGTCGGCGGGCGGACGGGAGGCCCGGGAGCACCTGGACGAGGCGTCGTCGTAGCCCGGTGGGGGCTGTAGCAGCCCTGGTGACACGCTTGCAGGGAACCTGCAGGGCAATTGCAGGGGTGCCGGGCACCGTTGTCTGCGTGACGGACATCATCACCCTCTCCGACTCCCGGGTCGCGGCGGTCACCGAGCAGGAGTGCGGTGAACCGCTGGTCGATCTGCGCGGGACTCCCGGCCTGCTGATCGACCCCCGCCAGGCCGACACCGACGGCAGCTACGCGCACCTGCGCTCCGGGGCACTCAGCCGGCTCCTCGACGCGCAGTCGCTGCTGCCCGCCGGGATCAGGTTCCTGGTGGTGGAGGGGTACCGGCCGCCCGATCTGCAGCGCCGCTACTTCGAGCAGTACGCGGCTACGCTGCGCGCGGCCCACCCCGACGCCCCGCCGGACCGGATCCGCGAGCTGGCCAGCGCCTACATCTCCCCGCCGGAGGTGGCGCCCCATGTCAGCGGCGGGGCGGTGGACCTGACCCTGTGCACGGCCGACGGCACCGAGCTGCCGCTGGGCACGAAGGTCAACGCCACCCCGGAGGAGAGCGCGGGCGCCTGCCGTACCGAGGCACCGGACATCGGCGCCGAGGCGCGCGCCAACCGAGCGCTGATGGCGCAGGCCCTGAGCACGGCCGGGTTCGTCAACTACCCCACGGAGTGGTGGCACTGGTCCTACGGCGACCGGTACTGGGCCCTGCTGAGCGGTGCGCCGGCCGCCCGCTACGGGCCCGCCGCCGCCTCCGTCCGGGCCGTCTGACCAGCGGGCCGCGACCCTCTCCTCGCCCGGAACACGAACACCACGAAGACCAGGAAGACCGCGAAGGCCAAGAACACCACGAAGACCGGAAGACCGCCAAGACCAGCAAGACCACCAAGACCGCCAAGACCGCGAACGACCATCGGGGGACGACCATGGAAAGCCACGGCGGCAGATGTGCGCAGGACCCGCGCGCAGCCGTACCGCACCCGCGCGAAGCCGTGCCGAGCCGGCGCGAGACCGTGCGGGGACCGGGCGAGGCGGCCCAACCGCCCATGAGTCCGGGGGACTTCGACGCCTCCTTCACCGCCGACATGCCCAGACTGCGCAGACGACTACTGGCCCTGACCGGCAATCCGCACGACGCCGACGACCTGCTGCAGGAGACGTATTTGCGGCTGTCCCGGCGGGCCCACGCCCGGAACCTGACGCACCAGCAGCATCCGTACGCCTACACCTGCACGGTCGCGCTGAACCTGTTGCGCGACTCCTGGCTGCACCCCTCCCGCCGTGAGCGCACCACGGACCGGCTGCCCGAGGCCGGCTGGGACGGCGGGCTCGGCTCGTACGAGGCCTCGGCCACCGCCCTCGCACTGCTGAGCGTGCTCTCGCCGAAGGAGGCGGCCGCGGTGATCCTCGTCGATCTGGAGGGCCTCACCCACGACACGGCCGGGGAACGGCTCGGCGCCCATCGCGGCACCGTCCAGCGCAACCGGATGCGGGCGCTGGCCAAGATGCGCGCCGCGCTGGCCGGTTGAGCACCGGGTGCCGCGTTCCGACGGGGGTGGGACGCGGCACCCGGCACGTCACCGGACCCCCGTACACCTCCGTACACGGCTCCACCTCGACCAAGGATGTGCACCTTGAGACTCTCCGAACGCACCACGCCGGGCCGGGCGATCGCCGCCGCGGCGGCGATCGCGCTGATCGCCTTCCTCCCCGCCACCGCGCACGCGGCCGCCCCGCGCGCCGCCCAGGACGCCACCTGCGGGGTGCTGGCCTCCGGCGCCTCGGCCACCGCGGAGGCCGCGGTCGGCGCGGCCTGCTCGCAGATCGGTGTCTGGTACAGCTGGGGCGGCGGCCACGGCGCCACCCCCGGTGCCACGTACGGCTACTACGACGGCTCCGACCCCGACAGCCTGCACGACAACGAACGCAAGGGCTTCGACTGTTCGGGCCTGATGCGGTACGCGTACTACCGGGCGACCGGGCGGGACCTGCTCAACGGCACGGCCGACGACCAGTACCACAGCCCGCAGGCGTCGGCCCGTTTCTCGGCCTCCCAGGGCACCGATCCCCTGGTCCCCGGCGACCTGATGTTCTGGGGCAGCGGGCACATCCATCACGTCGCCATGTACCTGGGCGCCGGGCAGATGGTCGAGGCGTACGAGTCGGGCACCCACATCCGGGTCGCCCCGGTGCGCACGGGCGGCGACTACGCGGGCGCGATCCGCATCAACCCGTCGGGCACGCCGGTGCCGCCGCCGGCCAACGGCGGTACGACGTTCGAGACCTGGGGGACGGGGGTGCGCACGCACTCCACGCCGAGTGTGCACGCCTCCGTCGTGGACACCTTCGCCGGGCCCACCCAGGTCTCGGTCCAGTGCCAGGAGCACGCGGAGACGGTGACCGTCGAGGGCTACACCAACGACATCTGGTCCAAGCTGGCCGACGGCTCCTGGCTGACCAACATCTACATCAAGGGCCCGGCCGAGCTGCCCGGCATCCCGGACTGCGGCGGCGACACCCCGCCGCCGCCGGGCGGGGGCAGCACGGCGTTCCAGACCTGGGGCACGGGAGTGCGCACGCACAGCGAGCCGAATGTGAACGCCGGGGTCGTCGACTACTTCCCGCAGCCCACGACGGTCAACGTGGTCTGCCAGGCGCACGCCCAGACGGTCACGGCCGAGGGCTACACCAACGACGCCTGGTCCAAGCTGACCAACGGCGCGTGGATGACGAACATCTACATCAAGGGTCCGGCATGGCTGCCGGGGGTCGCCACCTGCTGATCCGAGCCCGGCCCGGGGCGCCCGACGAGTCGGGCGCCCCCGTCCGTGTCCCTACTCAACTTGTTGTCGATGAACGGCCGCGCGCTCCTCAAGTCTGCGCAGCACTAGTTCGCCCCAGCGCAGGTTCTCCCGCTCGAAGGACATCCCGCGCAGCAGCGTGAGGTACGGGCCGATGCGCTCCGCCTCCGCGAAGTACGCCTCCTCCGAGCGCCCGGCGAGCAGGCGCCGGCGGATCCGCTCGTAGCGGGCCAGTTTGGCCGTGGCCCAGTCCATCCGCTCGACGACGGCGGTGCGGACCGCCTCGATGTCACCGGCGTCCGCGCACTGCACCTTGACCAGCAGTTCGTCCCGGACCACCGCGGGCCGGGCCGGGGGCTCGGCGGTGTACGCGCGCACCGCCTCGCGGCCCGCCTCCGTCAGTGAGAACAGCCGCTTGTTGGGCCGGCGCTCCTGCTCGACGACGCGCGCGGTGACCAGTTCCTCGGCCTCCATGCGGTCCAGTTCGCGGTAGAGCTGCTGGGGTGTGGCCGTCCAGAAGTTGGCGACCGTCGCGTCGAATCCCTTCGCGAGGTCGTACCCGGAGGCCTCGCCCTCCAGAAGGGCGGCCATCAGCGCGTTCCGCAGAGCCATGGGTGCACGCTAGCATGCACCTACTCAATTTTTTGACTAGGTGAGGTGGGACCCATGCATCCCTTCCGCAAGGCCATCGAGAGCAACGACATGGACGCCGTGGCCGCCCTGCTGGCCGACGACGTCGCCTTCACCAGCCCGGTCGCCTTCAAGCCGTACGCGGGCAAGCCGATCACCGCGGCGATCCTGCGCGCGGTCTCCCAGGTCTTCGAGGACTTCACCTACGTACGGGAGATAGCGAGCCCCGACGGCCGTGACCACGTCCTCGTCTTCACGGCGACGGTGGCCGGCAGTAAGCTCCAGGGCTGCGACTTGCTGCACGTCGACGAACAGGGGAAGATCGACGACCTCACGGTGATGGTGCGCCCCCTCTCCGCCGCCCAGGCGCTGGCCGAGGCCATGAAAGCCCGGTTCGAGGGGATCGCCCAGGAGGCCGCAGCCGCGGGGTGAGCCCGTCCGGAGCACCGGCCCCAGCTCCCGTCGCCGTCGCCCGATCGAGGGACTGGTGGGAGCCGGGCACCGCCCACAAGACTCGGGCCATGACCGCCACCGACCCGACTCAGGGACTCGCCGGGGACACCCCTGCCGCCGCGGCCGCCTACCGCGACCCTCCGCGCCCGACACCACCGGATCCATGGCCCAGGAGAGCAGGAGGTCGTCAGCCTCCGACGTACTCCTGGAGCCACGGCAGCGTCAGTGCCCGGGTGGCCTTGGTGCCGATGTCGGCGGAGACACTGTCGTAGGCATGGTCCATGAAGGGGAGTTCCACGTAGCTGTGGATGACGCCCGCCGCCGTCAGTCTGTCGGCGAAGGCCTCGGTGTGGTCGGCGAAGACGAGGTGGTCCCGGGAGCCCTGGAGGATCAGGTCGGCGGGGCGTCCTTGCTGATCTGATGCGCGGAGTCGACGGCCTGGTAGCGCTCCGGGTACCGGGCGGGATCGCCGCCGATGTACCAGTCGCCGGACTCCTCGCCGAACGCGCTGTCGCCCACGGAGGTCGAGGGTCGACCGCGGGGTAGGAGGCGATCATGGCGCCGACCCGGGGCAGTTGGCCGGCGGTGCCGCAACTGGGCTTGAGAGTGCACGCCGGCGACCGGCCGGCGCCGCGGCCGCGGACGGATCGGCCGGTACGCCGTCCATGGCCTCGCCTATCAAACGCCGGACGAGGGAGTCGAGTTGCTGCCGCTGGGGTCCCTCCGGAATCGAGGACGCGATGTGCACGAGTTCCGAGCAGATGCCGACGAGCCGACGACGCTCGGCCACGCTCGCCATCGCGTCCCCGGCCGCACGGCCGCCGTCTGCGACCGTCCCCCGGCCGCCGCCCGCAGGTTCTCCAGTCTGCGGCTCAGGGCCAACTCCTCGGCCAGGTCCCGCTCCAGGGCATGTACGACCGTCATGACGTCGCCGATGACCCGGTCGCCGAAGGCGCACTCATGGCGCAGAGCGCCCCAGAGCACGCCTCGCGGGCCCCGGGGCACCCGGATCGGTACGGCGAAGGATGCGCGGATCCGTTCCCGGCGTACGGCGGCGTCGTAGTCGTGGGTGATCCCGCTCGCGCTGCAGTAGTCCTGGACCTGCACCGGTCTCGCCAGGAGCATCGCCTTGCCGCCCAGCCCCGCGCCGACGGAGACGCGCAGGTCGCGCAGGCCATCGGTGGTCACCCCCAGGAGCCGGTCGATGACGAAGTGGTCGGCGCCGGCGGCCGTGAGAGCGCCCACGGCGAGATCGACGCCCGCCACCCGGCGCACGTCGTGGAGCAGCAGGGTGAACGCCGCCGACTGCGCTGCCGTGACGGCGGGAACGGTCATGTACTAAACCTCCGGGACGGAGTCGCACGCGTGCCGCGCGACTGGTTCGCCGACCACCCGTCCGAGGGCCGACGAGACTGCCCGCCCGGTGGCGGACAGGTCGGTTCGGGCGCCCTGAGGGACAGTCCGGGTCACGCCGTCACGCCGTCACGCCGTCACGCCGTCACGCCGTCGCGTCGTCGCGTCGTCGCGTCGTCGTGGGCGACGGTGACGACGATCTTGCCGACATGGCCGTTGGCCGCCATGTAGCGGTGGGCCTCGGCGATGTCCGCGAGGTCGAAGGTGCGGTCCACGACCGGCGTGTAGGAGCCCGAGTTGACACCCGCGTCGACGGACAGGGTCCAGGTGCCGTCCCAGTCCCGGTTGACCGCGCCGGTGTCCCGGATCCGTCGGCGCCGTCCCGCAGTACCTGGACGGCGTGCCCGGTGAGACCGAAATAGGCCTTGCGTCCCCTGCGATGCCGCGTCAGAAGGTCACGCCTGGCCATGCGGGACAGGGTGGAGCGCACCGCCTCCTCCGACACTCCCAGGCGGGCGAAGACGTCGATGACGCTCCCGGAGTACACGGCGACGTCCCGGTCCAGCACGTACATGCCCAGGAAGCTGAACATCAACGATTGCGGGCGGGCGGAAGTGGCCGCGATCCGTTCGCCCTCTTCTTCGAATGTCACGGCGAGAGGGTAGACGAGGCGAACAATGTTGGTCACAATCCTGACGCAGGACAAAGATCTGCCCCACTTCGAGGGATCGGCCACCGGACACCGGGGGCCGTACCCGGGAGGCGGCCGGACCCGGCCGACGACCAGCCGGGCCGGCCGGGTCGGCCGCGGCCCCGACATCCACCGACCGGGATCCACCGGGCGTATCTCGTCGCCACTTTCCGCGAGGGCCCCGTGCCGGACGGGCGTCCCCGTCATCCACCACCGAGGTCGCACCCCCGTT
This sequence comes from Streptomyces sp. NPDC051105, assembly GCF_040682795.1. Classification (NCBI taxonomy): domain Bacteria; kingdom Bacillati; phylum Actinomycetota; class Actinomycetes; order Kitasatosporales; family Streptomycetaceae; genus Streptomyces; species Streptomyces sp. NPDC051105. The sequence goes on from NZ_JBFBBR010000007.1 coordinate 169,334, forward strand.
TCAGGCTGACGCACCTCAGCGAGAGCAAGGGAGCTCACGACATGCAGGCCGCTTCTCCACACCGAGCAACGCAGGATCCCTCGCAGTTGCGCCGGGCGGTGACCTCCAGCTTCCTGGGGAGCGTCATCGAGTACTACGACTTCCTGCTGTACTCCACCGCGTCGGCCGTGGTCTTCGCCGACGTGTTCTTCTCCGACCTCAGCCCCGTGGCCGGCACCCTCGCCAGCTTCACCACCTTCGCCACCGGCTACCTGGCCCGGCCGCTGGGCGGGATCGTCTTCGGGCACTTCGGGGACCGGCTCGGCCGCAAGCGGATGCTCGTGGTGACGATGTCCCTCATGGGCATCGCCAGCTTCCTCATCGGCGTCCTGCCCACGTACGGCCAGGCCGGCACGCTGGCCCCGGTCCTGCTGCTGCTCCTGCGGATCGTCCAAGGAGTGGCGGTGGGCGGTGAGTGGGGTGGGGCCGTACTTCTCTCGGCCGAACACGCCACCGGACGGCGAGGGCTGTGGGCGAGTTTCACCAACGCCGGGGCTCCGTGCGGCATGGCGCTCTCCACGGTCGTCCTGTCCGCGACGTCGGGCACCGTCGGCGAGCAGGCCTTCCTCTCCTGGGGCTGGCGCATTCCCTTCCTGCTGAGCCTGCTCCTGCTGGCCGTCGGCCTGTTCGTCCGGTTGCGCGTCACCGAGACACCGGTGTTCGCCGAAGCGGAGGAGAAGGCGAAGGCGAAGGAGAAGAAGCAGGAGTCGACGCCGCGCCGGTCCCTCCCCCTGTGGGACGTGCTCCGTCACCACCCCCGGGTGCTGCTGCTGAGCATCGGTGTCGGCCTGTCCGCGTTTGTCTTCCAGGGCACGGTGACGACGTACATCATCTCGTACGCGGTCCAGGGCGGCTTCGCACGGCAGACGGTGCTCAACAGCCTGGCGGTGTCCTCCGCGCTGGCGATGTTCGGCATCGTCGGCTGGTCGGCGCTGTCCGACCGGGTGGGACGGCGTCCGGTGGTCATGGCGGGCGCACTCGCGGTGGGCGCCTACTCCTTCGCCCTGTTCCCCCTGGTCGACACGGGCAGCACGGCGCTGCTCGTCCTGGCTCTCGTGGTCGGGCAGTCGCTGGTGCATCCGATGATGTACGGCCCGCTCGCGGCGCTGTACACGGAACTGTTCTCCACCCGGAGCCGCTACACCGGCGCCTCCCTCGGCTACCAGATCGCGGGCCTGGGAGCGGGCTTCGCACCACTGATCTTCACCGAGGTGCGGGCCGACGCCGGTGCCGGGGCGATGCTCCTCGTCTCCGCGATCATCGCCGCGTTCTGCCTGGGGACGGTGGTGTGCCTCGCCCTGCTCGGCGAGACCAGCCGCACCGATCTCACCGGCATGTCCACGCGCTCCTCGACACCGTTGCCCGTCAACGGTCAGGCGGAGGCCGCTCAGACTCCGTGAGTCGCCGCCGGAGACACCGCCCGGCAGTCCGGGAAGCCGGGCTCAGCCGCCGCGCCGCACCCGCGCCGCCTCGCGGGCCTCCGCGAGCTTGCGGGCCTCGCTGCTCTTGCGGGACGGCCTGCCACCGGAGCCGCTCTTCGCGTCCTTGGTGCTGCCCAGCCCACGGAACGGGGCGTTGTGGTTCTTGGGGCGCGGCACGGCCGGCCCCCCGTCGAGAGGCTTTCCGGAAGGGGCCTTGGCGCCGGTGATCCGGCTCAGTTCCGCCTCACCGGACCGCACTTTGGCGACCTTGGGGGCGACGCCGGCGTCCGCCATGACCTGGCTCGTCTCGCGGCGCTGTCCCGACAGGGCGAGTGTCACGACGGTGCCGGAGCGGCCGGCCCGGGCCGTGCGGCCCGCGCGGTGCAGATAGTCCTTCGGGTCGGTGGCCGGGTCGACGTTGACCACGAGGTCGAGGTCGTCGACGTGCAGGCCACGTGCGGCGACGTTCGTCGCCACCAGGGCAGTGACCTGCCCGTTCTTGAACTGGGCCAGGGTCCGGGTGCGCTGCGGCTGGGACTTCCCGCTGTGCAGGGCGGCGGCGGCCACGCCGCTGGCCCGCAGATGCCGCGTGAGCTGGTCGACGCCGTGTTTGGTGTCCAGGAACAGCAGGACGCGGCCGTCCCGGGCGGCGATCTCGGTGGTCACGGCGTACCGGTCCGGGCCGTGCACCACGAAGACGTGGTGCTCAATCGCGGAGACCGCGCTGGACGAGGGGTCCACGGAGTGGACGGCGGGGTCGCGCAGGTAGTCCCGCACCAGCTGGTCGACGTCGCGGTCGAGGGTGGCGGAGAACAGCATCCGCTGCCCGTCGGGGCGCACCTGGTCCAGGGCTTCGGTGACCTGCGGCAGGAACCCCATGTCACACATCTGGTCGGCCTCGTCCAGGACCGTGATGCGCACCCGTCCCAGTCGGCATGCCTTGCGGTCGATGAGGTCGTGCAGTCGGCCGGGCGTGGCGACGACGATCTCGGCGCCGTCCCGCAGCACGGCGGCCTGCCGTCCGATGGACACTCCGCCCACCACGGTCGCGAGCCGCAGCCGCAGCGCCTGGGCGTACGGGGTGAGCACCTCACCGACCTGCTGCGCCAGCTCCCTGGTGGGCACCAGGACGAGCGCCAGCGGCTCCTTGGGCTGCGCGCGCCGCCCGGCCGTCCGGGCGAGCAGCCCCAGGCCGAAGGCGAGCGTCTTGCCGGATCCGGTGCGGCCCCGGCCCAGAACGTCCCGTCCCGCGAGCGCGTTCGGCAGTGCCGCGGCCTGGATGGGGAAGGGCACCGTCACACCGTGCTCGTCGAGCGCCCGGAGGATCTCGGGCGGCAGCCCCAGCTCCGCGAAGGACGTCGCAGGGGGCAGAGCCGCGGTGACGCCCGACGCCTCGGACACCTCGTCCTGCTGCCGTCCATCGGCACGTGCTGATTCGCTCACAGAAAGCCTTCCTCCGAAGGGACCGTACCGAGGAAGGCGCGGCGGGGACGCGGCCACCGGCCAGGGACCGCGAACCGGGCACCGACACAGCGACACAGCAAACGCCCCACGCTAGCACGGGGCACATCGCCCCGGGCCTCCCCCAGCCGCGCCGCTCAGCCGCGGAACGACAGCCGGACCTGCCTGTGCGGATCGTCCCGACGCACGCACCGCCCGGCCGGATCCGGCACCGGAATCACGAAATCGTCACCCGCACGGTGTGCGAGACCCGCGGCCGGCGGGTCCACGGGGAAGATGTCCGCCGGGACGACCTCGTGCCCGGCTGGGACCAGTCGGGCCCGGTGACGACCCCGTAGACCGAACGGCCCACCTCAGCGAAACGAAGGTCCGGCATGATCAACGGCGCCCACGTCATCCTCTACAGCCAGGACGCGGAGGCCGACCGCGCCTTCATCCGCGACGTCCTCGCCTTCCCCGGTGTCGACGCGGGCGGCGGGTGGCTGATCTTCAAGCTGCCCCCGGCGGAGATCGCCGTACACCCCACCGAGGGCGCCCCCCAGCACGAGTTCTCTCTGATGTGCGACGACCTCGACGCCCAGCTCGGGGAACTGCGCGCGCGGGGCGTCGAGATCACCCGCCCGGTCAGCGAACAGCGCTGGGGCAGGCTGACGGCGGTGCGTCTGCCCAGTGGCGCCGAACTGCCGCTTTACGAACCTCGCCACCCCGTGGCCCACGGTCTGTGACACTCGAGCGGCCCCGCCCGGGGTCCACCGGATGTGCTGACGGCACCGCTCGGTCACGGTGAACCGGATCGCCGGTGAACCGTCGCCGTGCCTGGTCGCGGGGGCTGGTGGAATCATCCGCCGGACCGACCGCGTTCACCCACGGGAACGAGGGCGGAGGCGGCCCGGATGGTGAGAGAGGTGGCGACATGCTGGAGACGGTGGGCCTGACGGCCGACGAGAGCGAGGTGTACCGCCTTCTGGTCGCCACCGGGACGGCGTCCGCCCAGGACATCTCCGGCCGCTCGGCGCTGGACGTCGCGACCGCGCGGCTGCTGCTGCGCGCGCTGGAGCACAAGGGGCTGGCGTCGTCGGTCGAGGACAGTCCCGAATGGTTCACGGCCGTGCCGCCGCAGGTGGCCCTCATGCCCCGGCTCCAACGCCACTTCGACGCCCTGGAACAGACCCGGGCCGCCGTCTACGAACTGGCGGAGACACACCGTCGCAGCACCTGGGCCCGGAGCACGGGCGAGGTCGTCGAGATCATCACCGGTGCCGCCGCACTGCGCCAGCATCTGCGCCAGCTCCAGCACGGCGCAGACCGCGAGATGATGTGGTTCGTGAAGGCCCAGTACGTGGCCATGTCCCCGGAGAGCAATCAGGAGGAGTTCGACGCGCTGGACCGGGGTGTGCTCTACCGGGCCCTGTACGAGCAGGCGTACTTCGACGACCCCGACTCGGTGGACTACGTCGTCAAGGGCGTGTGCGCCGGAGAGGTCGCCCGGGCGGTGCCTCTGCTGCCGCTGCGGATGGCGATCGCCGACCGCTCGGTGGCCATCCTGCCGCTGGCCGCCTCGGGCACGTCCCGCAACCCGCGGGAACTGCGGGCCGCGGTGATCCGGGAAAGCAGCCTGCTGGACGCGCTCATCGCCCTGTTCGAACACCACTGGGAGATCGGTGCCCCGCTCCGGGTGACCGAGGAGGGCCAGATCGGCGGCGCCGGCACCGCGGATGCCGCCTCGCCGGTCGGGGAGGACCGGCACCTGCTCTCCCTGATGGTCGCCGGCATGACGGACGAGGCGATAGCCGGACAGCTGCGGGTCAGCAAGCGCACCGTGCAGCGGCGCATCCAGGGCCTGATGAGCCTGGCGGGCGTCGCCACCCGTATGCAGCTTGGCTGGCACGCGGCCCGCCGCGACTGGCTCTGAACACGGCGCACGCCGCACCGCACACGAACAGGGCCCGCCGGACGTGTCCGGCGGGCCCTGTCCCCGTTCGTCCGGCCGCCGCGGCCGGACAGCGCTGCTCACGGAGGCAGCCGCGCGAGGGCGCAGCTCGCGGAAGCAGCCGCGCGAGGACGTGACCACTCCGCGGAAGTAGCTACCAAAGGACGTGACCACTCCGCGGAAGTAGCTACCGGAGGATGTGGCTACTCCGCGGAAGTAGCTACGCAGCGGACGTGGCTACTCCGCGAAGGCGGCTACTTGAGCAGGTAGCCCTTGATGACGGTCTCCTTGAAGGAGTTGCCCGCCGCGTCCTCGACGTGGACACGCAGGCTGACCGAGCCGCCCGCGGCGCGGCGCGGGTGCTCCACCGTCACGGTGCGCTCCATGCCGGAGCCCTTGACCCGCACCGACTGCCAGGTCTTCCCCTCGTCGAAGGAGACCTCGGTGGTGAAGACGCGGATGGGCGACGCCGGGGCGCCGGCCGTCCGCTGGATCAGGACCGGGATGTCGAGCTCGCGCCCGGCCTCGGCCTGGTTCCACTCGTCCAGCTTCGGCGACATGCGGACCGCGTACAGCGGCAGCGCCTGCCGGGTCGCCGTGGTCCCCGACCGGAACCGCCATTCCGCCCGCACACTCGTGGAGACGGAGCTGGGGGCCAGGTCACGGTTGTGCTCGACCGTCAGACGGTAGTCGGCGGGGGTGGCGTCGGCCGGGACGTCGCTCATGCTCCAGTCCTGGGAGACCAGCTCGCCGTTGCGCCACAGCTTCACCTCGGGCAGGCCGGACGTGGTGTCGGCCACCAGGTCGAGGTTGCCGTTCGCGGCCGACTGGAACGGCCGGTACATCGTGTCGCCCTCACGGAAGGCGGCCATCTGGGACGAGAGGCCCACGGCCTGGATCCCGCCGTTCCAGCGCTCCTCGACCTGGGAGCCGGCCTGGTAGCCGTGCAGGTCGCTGAGGTAGCTCTGCCCGTGCGCGTCCGGATCGAGGAAGCTGTTCTGGTCGAAGGCCGTCTGCCAGCGCAGGCCGTCGGCCGCCGAGAAGTAGTCGACGCGCCGGGCCGGGACCGGAATCCCCTCCATCGCCCGGCCGCTGAAGCGGACGTTGCCGACGTACGTCCACACGATGCGCGTGGCCGTGGTGCCGGGCGTGGTGGCGGCGAACGTGGTGTTCACCCTGGCCAGCTCCGACCTGCGAGGATTGTAGGCGGGATCCGCAGGGATGGCGCCGTGCACGGGTCGCGTGAGGTAGTAGACCGAGGCGGGGTTCCCGTCCGCGCCGGCCGGGTCGCCCCAGACGCTGGTGACGAGGTAGGTGAACTTCGAGTCCTGGTACTGGGCCGTCGGCACCGCGTACACGCCGTCGATGTGGTCCGTGCCGATCGCGTTGTACATGGTGACCGAGAGGAGCTGGTCGGCCATGCTGATCGTGCCGATCTCGGCCGACATGATGCGCGCGGAGCGGCTCGGTGCCGACACCGTGACGGGCTTCGCCTTCCGGGCGTCGATGGTCACCTGCCGGTCGGCGCTCATCACGACCTTCGGCACACCGACGATGGTGCCCTCGGTGAAGGAGGCGTCGAAGTAGAAGCCGCTCACCGAGTAGGTGTCCTTCGGCAGTCGCACCACCGTGCTGCTCCTGCCGAGCGCCTCGACCTCGTACGCCTTGCCGTCGGCCGAGTTGACCAGCAGGTAGGCGTTGTCGGGGGCGGCGCCGGTGCGGCTCTTCATATCGATGCGCAGGTCGTAGGACGGCTGCTCGACGTCCATGCCGAACGGGACGCGCACCGACACCTGGTCGTCCGCGGTGCTCGCGGTCACCACACCGCTGTAGGCGGCGTACGTCGTGGTGGCCTCCGGGGTCGCGGTGAGGGTGACGGCCGCGGTTCCGTGCGCGGGCACGGTGACCGAGTCGGCGCTGAGCCGGAACACCCCGGCGGGAGCGGGCACGTCCTTCTTCCCGCTGCTCGGGTTGTCCGTCAGCTGAAGGGTGACCGGCGCGGCGCCCGGGTTGCGGTAGGTGATGGTCTTGGTCACGGGAGGCCGCTTGCCGTCCGTCCAGCGGATCAGCCCGAAGTCCAGTGCGGTGGTGTCCGCGGTGACGTCCTGGTCGACCGCCCGGGCGACGTCGACGCGTCCGGCGCCCTGGAAGTAGGCGCCGTGCTCCTTGGCGCCGGTCGCCGACTGCATCAGCTGGCGCTTGACCTGCTCCGCCGTCCAGTCGGGGTGCTGCTGGAACAGGATGGCGGCGGCTCCGGTCACATGGGGCGTGGCCATGGACGTGCCGCTCATCGCGACGTAGCCGTCGTCGGCGGTAGTGCCGCCCGCCCTTGCGGCGACGACGTTGACGCCGGGGGCGATGATGTCCGGCTTGAGGCCGGAGTCGCCCACCCGCGGGCCGACCGAGCTGAAGACGGCGAGGTCGTCGTCGTCCTCGGCCGCGCCGACGGCCAGCGCCCGGTCGTCGGAGGCGGGCGAGGAGACCTTGTCGGGACCGCTGTTGCCGGCCGCGGCAACGACCAGCGTGCCGTAGTCACGGGTCACGGTGTCGACCATGGCCTCGAGGGCGTCGGTCTCCGGTGTGTCCGTGTCGCCCAGGCTCAGGTTGATCACCTTGGCGCCGTGCTGGGCGGCCCAGGCCAGGCCCTCGATGATGTCGGAGTTGTCGCAGGTGCCGTCCGCGGTGCACACCTTGCCGGACAGGATCCGCACACCGGGTGCCACACCCTTGTACTTGCCGTCGGAGGCCGCGCCGGAACCGGCCACCGTGGAGGTCACGTGGGTGCCGTGGCCGTTCAGGTCGTCGGTGTTCGGCTCGGTGGTGAAGTTCGCGGACTCGGTGACGAGGCCCTTGAGGTCCGGGTGGTTGGGGTCGTAACCGGTGTCGAGCACCGCGACCTTGACGCCGGTGCCGGTGTAGCCCTTCTGCCAGGCGTGCGGGGCGCCGATGCGCGGCACCGTGCTGTCGAGCTGGATCCTGGAGTGGCCGTCCAGCCAGATCCGGCGCACACCCGCTCCGAAGGAGGTGGCGTCCGCGCGGCCGGGGGCGATGCCCTTCCAGAACCCGGCGGCGTCCGCGCGATGTTCGCCGAGGGTCGCGAAGGGGGTCCCGCCGATGGGGCGGACGGTGTCGGCACCGGCGGCGGTCAGCTGTCGCCGGGCGGTGCCCGCGTCCCCGGCGTACTCGACGATCAGCGGCAGGCTCGACCGCTCCGCGTCCTTTCCCCGGACCAGGGCGGAGACGTTGAACAGCGCCTTGTCGAGGCGGCCCGTCGCGAGCAGCGGGAGCGTGTCGGCGGGTATGACCGTCCAGTCGCGACCGGCCTGGCGCTTGATGAACGCGACGCGTTCGCGGCCCTTGGCGGGCTCGACCGACACACTCTGCTTGCCCGACGTGTCCGTCTCCAGCGTGACGCGGTCGCCGGTGATCAGGGTGAGCCGATGCCGGGAGATGATCGGCGACCTGGCCGCTCCGGCCTGCGCGGCTTCCGTTCGCCCGGTGTGCGGGCCGAGGTCCTGAGCGGCGCCGGGGGCGGCGGTCAGACCGGCCACGAGGGCCACGAGGGCAACGGCCGCCGCCGTGTGCCGAGGCCGGGGAGGGTGGACCCCGCGGCGCCACCTGTCGTTCATGTCTCTCATGGGAGGACAGCGTGGTGCCGTCAAGTGCCGAGGTCAGCAGTTTGCCCTGTCCACCAGGCGTCAAGTCACCTTTACGCCAACCCCCATACTTCGCAAAGAGGGCCAGAACGGCCAGGTTGGCGGCTCATGGACGAACCGATGAATCCCGGATCGCACGCTGACGTCACCCCCCGCCGCACATGCCCACCTCGGACTCGTCGGCCCGGCCACCGCTGTCCTGTCGGCCCCGGATGGTCTCGTCAGCTACCAAAACCTTCTTTGCCTGCGGCATGCTCGGCAACACGCTTTCGGACATCGGGCTTTCCTCCGATCACCAGGAGGCAGGGCGCGAGGCCGTGGGCGCTGCCGGCCGCCGGCGACCGGCAGCGCCCCCAAAGAGAGCTTCGGTCGCCGAGCCTGCTCGAACCCCGGGCGCGTCAGCGCATGTCTGCCGCATCGAGCAGGGTGACCACGGTGGGTGCGACGAGCCCCGTCAGGCTGTCGGCCTGGATTCCGGCGCGGGCGCTGGCACCGTCGAACACCAGGATGAGCTGCCGGGCCAGCAGGTCGGGATCGCTCGCGCCACCCTGTTCGGCCTCGGAACGGAAAAAGGCCGTCAGGTTTGCCTTGATCCGGTGGGCCACCCGGCTCGCGGGGTGGGACCGATCCTTGAGCTCGATCTGCACAGCCAGGTACCGGCAGCCCCGGAACTCGGCCGCACCCGCCTGCAGTTCCACCCGCTCGAAGACGTACAGGATCCGCTCGCGGGGGGAACGGCCATCATCCGCCGCCGGCAGGAGACCGGCCGCGAAGGCGGCGGCACGCGCCTCCAAGCTCGCCGCCAGCAGTTCATCCTTGCTCTCGAACAGCTGGTACATGGAGCGCTTGGACACCCCCGCCGCCTTGCACAGCGCCTCGACGCCGATGCCGACGCCGTCGCGGTAGGTGAGCGTGGCCGCTGCCTCCAGTAGCCGCTCCCGGGGGCTTGGCTTCACTTTGGGGGTCATACCAGGAGGTTAACTCGAATCGAATGAAAAAGAAACCGATCGGTTTCCATGGGGTGTCGGGAAGACGCCCGCCGCCGCGCGGCCGCCTGAAGGCCCACTCAGAGGCTCGCCGACGATCTCGGGGAGAGACCGTCGCCGAGCCCTGATGGCGCACGCGCCTCTCGTCCCCCCAGGGCGAGCGCGTAGTAGAACGCCGTCAGGCCCAGGCCGCTGTGCGAGTCGAGGGGATGGCCGTCCTCGACGGCGACGGCGACCGGGTCGGCGGGCAGGACGCGCCGCGGCGGGCACAGAAATCTTCCCGAACCCCACCCGCAGGGCGTCGAACAGCTCCAGCGCGCGGCGGATGTGCCCGTAGGCGTGACCCGCGCTGATGGGCAGCGAGGCGAACTGTCGGACCGGGCGGAACAACCCATACGCCGGTAGGGGTATTGCGGTGCAGAAACGGGAAGCGTGCTCAGAAGCCCTTCCGCCTGGCAGAAGCCGCCTTGCCGAGCCGGCACAAGCCTCATGACCCTGATTCCCACCACGGCACGCGGGGCGACGGCGCCCCGCCGACAGGGACGGGACCCAGATGCCTCACACGACCGCGTTCGCCAGGAACCAGTGGTACGTCGCCGCCTACAGTCACGAGGTCGGCCGGGAGTTGCTCGGGCGTACGGTTCTCGGGGAACCGCTCGTGTTCTACCGCACCGCGGAGGACGGCAGTCCGGTCGCCCTCAACGACCGTTGTGTGCACCGGCGTTACCCGCTGTCGGAGAGCGGGCTCGACGGTGACCGGATCGTCTGCGGGTACCACGGGTTCACCTACGACCGGACCGGCGCGTGCGTGTACGTGCCGGGGCAGAAACGCGTCCCGCGCACCGCCCGGGTCGCCTCCTACCCGGTGGTCGAGCAGGACTCCCTGGTGTGGGTGTGGATCGGCGACCCCGGGCTCGCCGACGCGGACACCATCCCGCGGGCCCGGCACCTCGACGCCCCCGGCTGGACGACCGTACGGGGCATGGAGCCCATCGACGCCGACTACGGCCTCCTCGTCGACAACCTCCTCGACCTCTCCCACGAGACCTATCTGCACGGCGGCTACATAGGCACCCCGGAGGTCGCCGAGACGCCGATCACCACGGAGGTCGACGAGGGCGCCGGGATCGTGCGGGTCAGCCGGCACATGGACGACGCCGAGTGCCCGCCGTTCTACGCCCGTTCGACCGGGATCGAGGGGCGGATCACGCGCTGGCAGGACATCGAGTACCACGCGCCCTGTCTGTACCTGCTGCACAGCCGGATCGCACCGGTCGGTGTGGTGCCGGAGGCCGACGGCAGCGACCCGAACGGCTTCCACACCGAGATCACCTACGCGATCACCCCGTCCTCGGACGGCGAGGTGTACGACTTCTGGATGGTCTCCCGGGACTGGGCGAACGACGACGCCGAGGTCACCGAATTCCTGCGGAGCAACAACCACACGGTCGTCATGCAGGACGTCGACGCCCTCAACCTCCTTCAGCGGACGCTGGGTTCGGAGCGCGTCGGCTACCAGGAGCTGAGCATCAACATCGACACCGGCGGCCTCGCCGCCCGCCGTATCCTCGCCCGGCTGGTCGAGGAGGGCGACAAGCCCGTGGAGAAGGTCCTGTGAGCACGCCGGCCGGTGAGATCTACCGCATCGACTGGCTGCCGGGCACCGACGTGCTGCACGGCACCTGTCACTGCGGAGCCGAGCACACCGCGCAGGACCCGGTCGAGATGTGGGAGTGGATGCTCGGCCACCCCGAAGGTCACCAGCCCCCGGAGCGCACCGCATGAGTCTGTACGAAGCCGAACTGGTCGTCGGCGAAAGGGTGTCGGTGGCCGACGGGGTCCTCGCCCTCACCCTTCGGCATCCCCTCGGCGAGGACCTTCCGGAGTGGGAGCCGGGGGCGCATGTCGATGTCGTGCTCGGCCCTGGGCTGGAGCGGCAGTTCTCGCTGTGCGGAGATCCCGGGGACCGTGCCGGCTGGCGTGTCGCCGTGCTGCGGGAGCCCGCGGGGCGCGGCGGATCCGCCTACGTGCACGAGCGGCTGGGCGTCGGCGACAAGGTGCGGGTGCGCGGTCCGCGCAACCACTTCCGGCTGGAGCCGGCCCCGCGCTACCGGTTCGTCGCGGGCGGCATCGGCATCACCCCGATCCTGCCGATGCTGGCCGCCGCCGAGGCCGCGGGCGCCGAGTGGACGCTGCTGTACGGCGGCCGGACCCGGCGGTCCATGGCGTTCACCGGCGAGTTGGCGCGGTACGGCGGGGAGCGGGTCACCGTCGCCCCGCAGGACGCGACCGGGCTGCTGGACCTCGGCCCGGTGCTGGACGACGTCCCGGACGGGACGCTCGTGTACTGCTGTGGTCCGGGGCCGCTGCTGGACGCGGTGGAGGAGCGCTGCCCGGCGGGCGTGCTGCGGGTGGAGCGCTTTCGGCCGAAGGCACAACAAGGGGGCACGGACGCCGACTTCGAGGTCGTACTCGGGCGGAGCGGTCGTACCCTCACCGTCGCTCCCGGAGTCTCCGTGCTCGACACCGTCCGGGCCGCCGGGGTGGAGGTGCTCTACTCCTGCACGGAGGGCACCTGCGGGACGTGTGAGACCGATGTCCTCGAAGGCACCCCGGACCACCGGGACTCGGTGCTCAGCGAGGAGGAGCGGGCGGCCGGGGAGACCATGCTCATCTGTGTGTCGCGGTGCCGAGGGAAGCGCCTGGTGCTCGATCTGTGATCCGCAGGTCCGCCTCGATCCGCGTCACCGCCACGAGCAGCGGCGGCAGCAGCTCGCGGCGGACCGCGGCGGCGGACATCCGGCCGGAGTGGACCGCCAGGACCACCCCGGCCACCACCTGGCCCCTCCGGTCCCGCACCGGGGCGGCCAGTGTCCTGACGCCGTCCTCCAGGTCGTCTTCGAGCAGGGCGAATCCCTGACGGCGCGTCGACTCCGCTTCAGGCGGGCCGGGTGAGCAGGGCTTGGGCGGGTGGGCGAGCAGCACCGCCCCCACCGCCGTCCGGTGGGCCGGATACCTCGCACCCACGGGGACGGCCGCCGCCATCACCCGCCGGGCCGGGGCCGCGGCGACATGCACCACGGCGGTTCCGTCCAGGACGCAGAGTGACGCCGACTCCCCCGCCAGCGCGGCGAGTTGCTCCAGATGCGGTTGGGCGAGGCTCGGCAGGTCGAGGCCGGAGAGGTAGGCGTAGCCGATTTCCAGGACCCGCGGGGTGAGGCGGAACCGGCGGCCGTCCGAGTGGACGTAGCCCAGGTCGACGAGGGTGAGCAGCAGGCGGCGGGCGGCGGCCCGGGGCAGGTCGCAGGCGCGGGCCACCTCGCTGAGTGTGCGCGCCGGATGGTCGGCGTCGAAGGCGCGGAGCACGGAAAGGCCGCGCTCGAAGGACCTCACGAAGTGCGGTGCGCGGGCATCACTCGACATCGGCGCCTCCCGGTCCGGTACGTCCCGTCACGGTCCGTCGCGGTCCGCCGCTGTGCGGCGGTCCGACGGCTCGACCCGGAGAACACGGTGAGAGCGCCGTTCGGTAACTGTCAACAATTTTGTCAGCTGAACCCATTGACCGGGTTGTCCGGCCGGTTCTACCTTCCCGCTGAACACCATCCGAGCACCACTGTGCGCACAGCGCACACCCTGTCGGAACACCGTTGTCTGCACAGGAGGAGCCCATGCGTCGTCTGCTCGCCGGTCTCGCGGCCGGCACCATCCTGCTCACCACGGCGGCCTGCGGCTCCTCCGGGGGCTCGGCGTCCACATCGCCCTCGTCGGGCGGCACCACCACCGTCAAAGTGGGCATCATCCCCATCGTGGACGTGGCCCCCCTGTACCTCGGGCAGAAGGAGGGCTTCTACAGCAAGCGCGGCCTGAAGCTGTCGATGACGCTCGCGCAGGGCGGCGCGGCCATCGTGCCGGGCGTGACGAGTGGTCAGTTCCAGTTCGGCTTCAGCAACATGACCTCGCTGTTGATCGCCCAGTCCAACAGCGTGCCGGTGCAGGCGATCGCCAACGGCGTGGCCTCGACGGGCGTGGCGGGCAAGGACTTCGGCGGACTCGTCGTGAAGAAGGGCAGCGACATCACCTCGGCGAAGCAGCTGGAGGGCAGAAAGGTCGCCGTCAACACGCTGAAGAACATCAACGAGACCGCGGTCCGCGCGTCGGTGCGCAGGGCGGGCGGCGACCCGGACAAGGTGAGCTTCGTCGAGCTGGCCTTCGACCAGATGCCGGCCGCGCTCGACAAGGGGCAGATCGACGCGGCGATGGCGGTCGAACCGGCGCTCGCCACCATGAAGCTCGCGGGCGCCACCGAGATCGCCTCGCCGTTGGTCGACGTGGCGAAGAACCTCACCGTGGCCATGTACTTCACCTCGACGTCGTACGCGCAGCAGAACCCCGACGTCGTGAAGAAGTTCCAGGAGGCCACGGCCGAGTCGCTGTCCTACGCGGACGCGCACCCGGACGAGGTCCGGCAGATCGTCACCACCTACACCAAGACCCCCGCGGACGTGCTGGCCGCGGTGACCCTGCCGAAGTGGCCGGCCGACCCGAACCGTACGTCGATCGACGCGCTGGAGAAGCTGAGCGAGCAGGACGGCCTCTTCAGGACGGCACCCGACCTGGACAAGCTGCTGCCGTGAAGGATGCGAAAGGGCTGAACACCGCACTCGGTGCGGCCGGGCTCGCGGCCTTCCTCGCCCTCGGCGAGGCGGTGCCACGGCTCGGTCTGGTCAAGGCGGACTACCTCCCGCCGACCAGCCGGATCGCCCGTGCCCTCGGCACCGAACTCGCCGACGGGGCCTTCTGGTCGGCGCTCGGCGACACCCTCACCGGCTGGGCGGCGGGCCTGGCCGTCGCGGTCGGCGCCGGCATCGTGGCGGGGGTCGTCCTCTCGGTCGTCCCGCACCTGCGCGAGGCCACCGCCTCCACGGTCGAGTTCCTCCGCCCGATCCCCTCGGTCGCCCTGATCCCCCTCGCCGTCCTGCTCTACGGCACCGAACTCCGCTCGGTCCTGCTGCTCGTCGTCTACGCCTCCTTCTGGCAGGTCCTGATCCAGGTGATGTACGGCGTCCAGGACGTCGACCCGGTCGCCGACGAGACAGCGCGGTCGTACGGACTGGGCACCTGGGCCCGGGTCCGCCATGTGCTGTGGCCGACCGCGCTGCCGTATGTGATGACCGGTGTCCGGCTGGCCGCCGCGGTCGCGCTGATCCTCACCATCACCGCCGAACTGGTCATCGGCGCACCGGGGTTGGGCCAGCAGATCGCCGTGGCGCAGGCCTCGCAGGCGGTGCCGGACATGTACGCCCTGATCGTGGTCACCGGGCTGCTGGGCCTGCTCATCAACGTGGGCGCCCGGTCGGTGGAGCGGCGGGCGCTGGCCTGGCACCAGTCGGTGCGCGGGGAGGTGGCGGTGTGAGGCGGCTGCTGCTCGGAGCGGTGTACGTCCTGGCCCTGCCCGTCGTACTGGTCGCGCTGTGGTGGGTGGCCTCCGACGGCAGTACGGACGTCTACTGGCCGCCGCTGCGCACCATCCTGAAGACCTTCCCGGACGTCTGGACCGGTCAGCGGCTCCGTGACGACCTGCTGCGCAGTGTGCTGCGGCTGCTCGCCGGGTACGCGACGGCGGCCGTCGTCGGCGTGGCCCTGGGCATGGTCGTCGGCTCGTACCGGCGGGTGCGGGCGGTGTGCGAGCCGGTGCTCGAATGCCTGCGGGCGGTACCGCCGCCCGTCCTCGTCCCCGTCATCATGCTGTTCGCGGGCATCGGCGACACCATGAAGATCGTGGTGATCGTCAGCGGCTGCGTCTGGCCGATCCTGCTCAACACGGTCGAGGGGGTACGGGCGGTCGACCCGGTGATGACGGAGACGGCCCGCTCCTACGGCATCACGGGCGTGACCCGGCTGCGTACGCTGGTACTGCGTTCGGCGAGCCCGCGGATCTTCGCGGGCCTGCGGCAGGCGCTGTCGATCGGGATCATCCTGATGGTCATCAGCGAGATGTCCGCGGCCAGCAACGGGCTCGGCTTCACCATCGTGCAGTTCCAGCGCGGTTTCGCGATCCCCGACATGTGGACCGGGATCCTGGTGCTGGGCCTGCTCGGCTTCGCGCTGTCGGTGGTCTTCCAACTGGTCGAGCGGCGGGTGCTCGGCTGGTACCACGGGCTGCGCGCGACAACCCGGCGGTCCTGAGTGAGCATCGTGAAGGGGCGGTCCATGCTCGACGTACGCGGCCTGCGGAAGGTCTACGACGGTTCCGGCCGTCGCATCGAGGCGGTGCGGGACCTCACCTTCACCGTGGAGGCGGGCGAACTCGTCTGTCTCGTCGGCCCGTCGGGCTGCGGCAAGACCACCCTGCTCAAGTGCATGGGCGGTCTGCTCACCCCGACCGGCGGCGAAGTCCTGCTGGAGGGACGGAAGGTGACCGGGCCGCCGCCCGGGACGGCGTTCGTCTTCCAGGAGTACGGCCGTAGCCTGTTCCCCTGGATGCGGGTCGCGGACAACGTCGAACTCCCGCTGAAGCAGAAGCGGTTGACGCGGGAGCGGCGCAGGGAGCTGGTCTCCGACGCGCTGCGCTCGGTCGGCCTCACGGACGCCGCCGGCGCCTATCCCTGGCAGCTCTCGGGCGGTATGCAGCAGCGGGTCGCGATCGCCCGGGCCCTCGCCTACGAACCCCGGGTCCTCTTGATGGACGAGCCGTTCGCCGCCGTCGACGCCCAGACCCGGGCCGATCTGGAGGATCTGGTCCGGGGTCTGTGGCGGGAGCGCGGGATCACGATCCTGTTCGTCACCCACGACATCGACGAGGCGGTCTACCTGGGCCAGCGGGTGATCGTCCTGTCCGCCTCGCCGACCGTCGTCCAGGAACAGCTGAAGGTCGATCTGCCGGACGAGCGCGACCAGTTGCACACCCGGGTCGCCCCGCGCTTCGCCGAACTGCGCACCCATGTGTACGAGCAGATCCAGGCGGCGAAACGCGGGACTCCCCGGGCGGCGGAGGTCACGACGTCAGATACGCCTCCACCTCGCTGAACTGCGCCGCCGGCCAGGCGTTGTTGGCGGTGACGGTCAGCCGCAGATAACGCAGGTTGGTGCTGCCGGGCAGGGCGACGGTGACGGTGTTGCCGGTGGCCGGGTCGAACCGGTAGCCGGTGGACCCCACGACGGTCGAGTAGTTCGAGCCGTCGGTGCTGCCCAGCACGGTGATCGTCTGGGTGCGCGCGCCCCAGGCCGAGGACGGCGGCAGCTTCAGCACCAGCCGGCGGGCCGCGTAGGAGGAGCCGAGGTCGACGGTCAGCGACTGCGGGAAGGCGTTGTTGGCGGACTCCCAGTAGCTGTTGGCGTCGCCGTCGACCGCCTTGCCGGGCGTGTACACGTCCTGCGAGCCGGTGGCGGTCGCCGGGCGGCCCTTCGCGAGGTTGCGGGCCGGGTCCGGGTCGGGGTTGCCGGCGCCGGGCTGCGGCCAGCTGGAGCAGTCCGACCAGGTGCTGGACCAGCCGGAGTTCCCCCCGCCGTCGGTGAGCGCGAAGGAGCCCGAGTTCGCCGGGTAGGGGCAGTTGTAGACGCCGGCCACGCCGACGCCGGTGGCGGTGACGTTGCGGAAGGTGGCGGCGCCCTGCGCCTCGGCCTGGACGACGACCGTCCCGGTGTTCCGCACGGTCGCGCCGGTGACGTTGACGTTCCGGACCGGGTATCCCTGGCCGCCGCCGGAGACGAACTCGAAGGCGCTGTACGGGCTGTCGGTGATCGTGGTGTTGGTGATGTTGACGGTGGCGTTGATGGCGCTGTCGTAGGAGTCGACGCGCAGCGCGCCCATCGGGTGGTTCCAGTTGGGGTTGATCGCGCCGGCGCGCACGAGCGTGTTGCCGTCGACCGTGATGGTGCCGGCGAGCGGGGAGAAGGGATCCGCGAACTTCTGGTTGGAGATGGCGATGCCGCTGCCCAGTGCGTTGGTGTCGGAGATCAGGTTGTTCCGCACGGCGATGTCGGTGCCGCCGTAGATCGCGATGCCGTTGGCCAGGTTCGGCTGGGAGATGGTGTTGTTGGTGAAGCTGGAGTTGGTGTCGGGCGAGTACAGCGACCACATGGCGAGGGAGTCGTCGCCCTGGTTGCGCAGGAAGTTGTTGCGGACCTGGACGCCATGGGCGGTGCCGTTGAGGTTGAGGCCGTCGGCGGTGGTGTCGAGGATGCGGTTGTTCTCGACGACCAGGTTGTCGTTGTTGCCCGTCAGCCAGAAGCCGCACTTGAGGTGCTGGATCCACATCCCGGAGACCGAACTGTTCGGCCCCAGCGACCCGTTGACGAAGTTGTCCGGGTTGGAGTCGACGCGTTCGGTGACCTCGCCGATCACCGCGAAGTTGTTGATGTGGACGTTCCCGGCGGAGCTGGACTGGTCGATGAACCGGGAGGTGTGCACGACCGAGTACCAGTTGCCGGCGCCCTGGAGGGTCACGTTCTGCACGCCACTCAGGGAGGACGTCAGCCTGTAGTCGCCCGGCGGGATCCACACCGTGCCGCCCTGGGCGGCGGCGATGGCGTCCCGGAAGGCCTGGGTGGAGTCGCCGTTGCCGCTGGGGTCGGCGCCCTTGGAGGTGACCGAGACCGACCCGGCGGGTTGCGCGGCGGCCGCGGTGACCTGCTCGAAGTCGGCGACGTCGACGGTGACCTGGGTCCCGGTGGACTCGAAGGCGACCTTGGCGCCGGCCTGGATGTTCTGGCCGAGCAGCAGCCGGGCGTTGTCGAAGAAGTGGTGCTGCTTGGCGCCGGCGATCCAGCCGGTGTCGACGTAGGAGTACTTCGACGTGACGGCCAGGGTCTTCGCCAGCTTGACGCCGTTGACGTACACGTTGAGGGTGCCGGTCTGGCCGTCGGGGACGCTGTAGGAGAGGTTCACGGCGTTGGACGCCTGGGGTGCGGTGAACTCGACGCGCTGCCCGGAGGTGAGGCGCACGGCCTGGCGGCCGGAGGCCTCGGAGGCGAGGGTGCCCTGGGTGTAGTCCGGGCCGATCCTGCTGCCGGTGGTGGTCGCCGCCTCCGCCTCGACCGAGGTGAAGGGCAGGCTCGCGCCCGCGGCCGCGTGGGCGGCGGGCGCGACGGCGACGAGCATGCCGGCGGCGAGGGCGACAGCGGCCGCCACTACTGGCATGCTCCTGACAGATCTGGCTGTGGTGCTCTGCATCTGCTGATCCCTTCGGGGTGGGGGGAGGGAAATAGCGCGAGCGGAACCGGCGGCTCAGGTCATCAGCCAGGCCGCCGTGTCCTGCGGCAGACGGCCCGTGCCGTCCAACGGGCCGCTGGTGAGCAGAAGTTGGGTGTGGGCGGGGAGTTCGGCAGGGTCGGGCGCGAGGTTGACCACGCAGATCACTCCCTCGGCGCGGGTGAAGGCGAGGACGCCCTCGGGGGCGGGCAGCCAGGTCAGCGGGCCGGCCCCGAAGAGGGGGCGGGCGGCGATGGCGCGGCGGTAGAGGCTGAGCATGGAGTCGGCGTCGTCCTGCTGGCGGTCGGCCGCGTACGAGGCCCAGCCGGCCGGCTGCGGCAGCCACGGCTCCTCACGCGAACCGAATCCCGCGTACGGCAGGTCGGCGGCCCAGGGCATCGGTACCCGGCAGCCGTCCCGGCCGGGATCGGTGCCGCCCGACCGGAAGTACATCGGGTCCTGGATGCGGTCCGCCGGGATCTCGGCCTCGGGCAGCCCCAGCTCCTCCCCCTGGTACACGTACACCGCGCCGGGCAGCGCCAGGGACAGCAGCGCGGCCGCGCGGGCCCTGCGGGTGCCCAGCTCCAGGTCGGTGGGGGTGCCGAAGGCCTTGGTCGCGAAGTCGAAGGCGGTGTCCTCGCGGCCGTAGCGGGTGACCGTGCGGGTCACGTCGTGGTTGCACAGCACCCAGGTGGCGGGCGCGCCGACCGGGGCGTGCTCGGCGAGGGTGGTGTCGATCGACGTCCGCAGCCGGGCGGCGTCCCAGGGGCAGGACAGGAAGGAGAAGTTGAAGGCGGTGTGCAGTTCGTCGGGGCGGAGGTAGCGGGCGAAGCGCTCGGCGTCGGGGAGCCAGACCTCGCCGACGAAGACCCCGTCGTAGGCGTCGGCGACCGCGCGCCACGCGCGGTAGACGTCGTGCAGGTCGTCACGGTCGACGAAGGGGTGCGGCTGCGGGTCCGTGGCCAGGTCGGGCAGGTCCGGGTCCTTGGCGAGCAGGGCGGCGGAGTCGATGCGGACGCCGGCGACGCCCCGCTCGAACCAGAACCGCAGGATGTCCTCGTGCTCCTGGCGGACGGCCGGGTGGGCCCAGTTGAGGTCGGGCTGTTCGGGGGTGAACAGGTGCAGGTACCAGTCGCCGTCGGGCAGCCGGGTCCACACCGGTTCGGTGGAGCCGAGGAACTGCGACGGCCAGTCGTTGGGCGGGAGTTCGCCGTGCTCGCCACGCCCCGGGCGGAAGTGGAACAGCTCGCGCTCGGGGCTGCCGGGGCCGGCCGCCAACGCCGCCCGGAACCAGGGGTGCTGGTCGGAGACGTGGTTGGGGACGATGTCCACGATCGTCCGGATGCCCAGCTCCGCCGCCTCGGCGATGAGTTTCTCGGCCTCGGCCAGGGTGCCGAACGCCGGGTCGATGGCCCGGTAGTCGGCGACGTCGTAACCGCCGTCCTTCAGCGGTGACAGGTACCAGGGGTTGAACCACAGGGCGTCCACGCCCAGGCCGGCGAGGTACGGCAGTTTGGCGCGGACGCCCGCGAGGTCGCCGGTGCCGTCGCCGTCGCCGTCCGCGAAGCTGCGGACGTACACCTGGTAGATGACGGCGGAACGCCACCAGTCGAGGTCCTTCGGGGCATGGCTGGGCTGTCCCACTGTGCGTGCCTTTCTGTCGGAGGAAGGGCGTCAGCCCTTGGTGCTGCCCGCGCTGATCCCGGCGATGATGTGCCGCTGGAAGACGAGGAACAGCGCGACCATCGGGATGCTGGCGATCACCATCGCGGCGATGAGCACGGTGAGCTGGATGTTCTGCGACAGCTGGACCAGTGCCACGCTGATGGGCTGCTTGTCGGTGTCCGAGAAGACCATCAGCGGCCACAGGAAGTCCTGCCACACCGCGACCAGGGCGAAGATCGACACCACCCCGAGCACCGGGCGGGACATGGGCAGCACCACCGACCACAGGATGCGCAGCTTGCCGGCGCCGTCGATCTCGGCGGCCTCCAGCACATCGCGCGGCAGTTGGTCGAAGAACCGCTTGAGGAGATAGAGGTTGAAGGCGTTGGCGACGGCCGGGAGCCAGATACCGAGCGGGTCGTTCAGCAGGCTGGTGTGGATGAACGGCAGGTCGGCCACGGTCAGGTACTTGGGTACGACCAGGGCCTGGGCCGGGACCATGAGGGTGGCCAGGATGCCGCCCAGGACCACGTTGCCGAACGCCGGCTTCAGTTTCGACAGGGCGTAGGCGGCGGCCGTGCAGAACACCAGCTGGAAGGCCCAGGCGCCGGCCGCCTGCACCACCGTGTTCCACAGGTGCTGGGGCAGCTGCATCAGGTCCCAGGCGTCGGTGTACCCGCTGAGGTGCCAGTGCTTGGGGACGATGGTGGGCGGGGTCTGGGCGACCTCGTCCGGGGACTTCATCGCGCCGGTCACCATCCAGTACACGGGGAACAGGAAGGCGAGGGCGAAGAGCAGGACGATTCCGGTGAAGACGGTCCAGTAGACCGCCTTCCCGCGCGGGCGGGCCAGGGTCGCCGGCGAGATCAGGGTGCGGGTGGCGCTGCTCATCCGTCCTCCCCGGAGCGGGTCAGCCGCAGATAGCCGGCGGAGAAGACACCGAGCAGCACCAGGAGCATGACGCTGAGGGCGCAGGCGCCGCCGAAGTCGTTGTAGAGGAACGCGTACTTGTAGATGAGGTAGAGCACGGTGACCGTGGCGTTCTCCGGGCCGCCCCCCGTGATGACGAACGGTTCGGTGAACACCTGCATGGTGGCGATGATCTGAAGGAGCATCAGCATCAGGATGACGAACCTGGTCTGGGGGATCGTCACATGACGCACGCGTTGCAGGAGGTTCGCGCCGTCCAGTTCGGCGGCCTCGTACAGCTCGCCGGGGATGGACTGGAGGGCGGCCAGGTAGATCAGGACGGTGCCGCCCATGTTCGCCCAGGTGGCCACGATCACCAGGGAGACGAGCGCGGTGTCGGCGCCGTTGGACCAGTTCGAGGTGGGCAGGTGCAGGAAGCTGAGGGTCTCGTTGGCGAGGCCGGCTCCAGGGTCGTAGAACCACTTCCACAGCAGGGCACTGACCACCGGCGGGATCATCACCGGCAGGTAGACCACGACCCGGAAGAACGCCTTCGCGTGCCGCAACTCGTTGAGGACCAGGGCGAGTACGAACGGGATCGCGAACCCGATCAGCAGCGCGAGCAGCGTGAAGGTGAGGGTGTTGCGCCAGGCCGCCGAGAACTCGGGGTCGTGCAGGACCCGGGTGAAGTTGGCGGTGCCGACCCATTCCGGGGACGAGCCGGGCGTGTACTTCTGGAAGGCGATCACGACCGCGCGGATCGCCGGGTACCAGGAGAACAGGGCGAAGCAGATCAGTCCGCCCAGCAGGAAGCCGTAGGCCCGGGCCTGGTCGAGGATCCGGCGCCGCCTCCGGTCCCCTGCCGGGGGCGGCGCCGGGGCGTGTCGGGCGCCGACCGCCGCCCGGGCGGGTCGGCGCTCGGCCGTCTTGGTCATCGCGGTCAGCTCCGCGCCAGGATGCCGTCGATCTTCTCGTTGGCATCCTTGAGGAGCTGGTCGATGTCGGCGTCCTTCTTGGTGAGGACGGCGGAGACGGCGCCGTCGAGGACGGAGTAGATCTGCTGCGCGTTGGGCGGCTCGATCTTCATCTGGAGGGACTGGTTGCCGTCCAGGAAGGCCTGGTAGTTCTCCACCGGGACGTTGGCGTTGGCCTTCTTGACCTGCTGGTCCTTGGCGTCGGCGGCGCCGGTGAACAGGCGCGGCTCGGGCAGGCCCACGGGTGCGTTGTTCTTCTTGGCGCGGGCGTAGTCGCCGAGGAAGCCGTCACCGGGGGTGAGGAACATGGAGTCGAGCCACTTGAGGCCGGCCTTGATCTGCGCCGGGGTGTCCTTCTTGTTGAACATGTAGCCGTCGCCGCCGATGAGGGTGCCCTGGCCGCCGGGCATCGGGGCGAGGGCGAGGTCCTTGTAGTTGCCGCCCTTCTCCTTGACCAGGATCGGGATGTTGTCCGGCGCGGAGAGGTACATGCCGAGCTTGCCCGAACCCAT
The DNA here is from genome assembly GCF_040682795.1 of Streptomyces sp. NPDC051105. Taxonomy (NCBI): domain Bacteria; kingdom Bacillati; phylum Actinomycetota; class Actinomycetes; order Kitasatosporales; family Streptomycetaceae; genus Streptomyces; species Streptomyces sp. NPDC051105. Next base: position 192,077 of record NZ_JBFBBR010000007.1, read on the forward strand.
CATCTGCTGCACGTCGTTGATGATCAGCAGCTGCTTGCTGCCCATCGAGTTGTCGGTCCAGCGCATGTCGTGCAGGTTCTGCAGGACCGCGTGGCCCTGGGGGGTGTCGACGGTCGCCGTCTTGCCGTCGGCGGAGACGACGTCACCGCCCTGGGAGTACAGCTCGGCGGTGAAGTGCCAGCCGCCCTGGTTCTGCGCGCTGTAGTCGGCGTATCCGACGGTGCCGTTGCCGAGGGCGGCGATCTTCTTGGCGTCGGCGCGGACCTCTTCCCAGGTCGCCGGCGGCTTGTCGGGGTCGAGACCGGCCTTCTGGAAGAGCGCGCGGTTGTAGATCAGCCCCATGCTGTAGCCGGTCCGCGGGATGCCGTAGACCTTGCCGTCCACGGTGTAGATGTCCCGCAGCTGCTTCTGGATGGTGTCGTAGCTCTTCAGGTCCTTGAGGTACGGCGTGAGGTCGGCGGCCTGGTTGATGTCGACGACGTGCTTGGCGTCGGTGAAGTACGTGTAGAAGACGTCCTCCATCTGGCCGCCGGCCAGCTTGGCGTCGAAGGTCTTCGGGTCCTGGCAGGGGAACGCGTCGTGGGCGACGACGTCGATGTCCGGGTTCTTCTTCTCGAAGTCGGCGAGGTCCTGGTCGAAGAACGAGCGGTCGACCTTGGCGCTCTTCGGCGGCTCGCAGTTGACGGTGATACGTGTCTTGCCGCTGCCCGCGTCGTCGTCGCCCGACCCGCAGGCCGAGGCCGAGAGCGCAAGGGACGAACAGACACCTATCGCGACGAGAGCACGGCGGAACCCGGTGCTGGACATCGGTGGACCCCCCAGAACAGGAGCAGTGGGCGCCGCACCGGGACCGGTGGGCGCCGCACACTCAAGCACCGGCAGCACCGCCGCGCAAGATGTCGCGCAGAATCTGTAATTATTCGACAGCGGATGGGGTCTACTGGGGCTCAGGCTTTCGGCGCTTGCGCGGTCGACCCCCTGACAACCAGCTCCGGCTCGAACAGCAACTCCTCCGCCGGGACCACCGTGCCGCCGATCTGAGCGTTCAGCAGCTCGACGGCGGCCCGCCCCATGGCCTCGATGGGCTGGCGGACGGTGGTGAGCGGGGGCTCGGTGCAGTTCATGAACGCCGAGTCGTCGTAGCCGACCACGGAGATCCGGGACGGGACGTCCAGGCCCTTGCGGCGGGCCGCCCTGATCGCCCCCAGCGCCAGGGGGTCGCTGGCGCAGATGATGCCCGTGACGCCCTGGTCGATGAGGCGCGTGGCGGCCGCGTGACCGCCCTCGATCGAGAACATGGCCCGGGCGACGTTCGCGTCCGGGAGGTCGCCCATGGTGCGCGCGGCGGCCAGCTTGCGGGCCGACGGCATGTGGTCGCCGGGACCGAGGACGAGCCCGATGTGCTCATGGCCGAGGGAGGCGAGGTGCCGCCAGGCCTGCTCCACCGCCACCGCGTCGTCGCAGGACACCGCCGGGAAGCCGAGGTGCTCGATGGCGGCGTTGACCAGCACCACCGGGATGTTGCGGTCGGCGAGCAGCCGGTAGTGGTCGTGGGGCGCGTCGGCCTGGGCGTACAGGCCGCCGGCGAACACCACGCCCGAGACCTGCTGTTGCAGCAGCAACTCGACGTAGTCCGCCTCGGAGACCCCGCCCTTGGTCTGGGTGCACAGCACCGGGGTGAGACCGAGCTGGGCGAGCGCGCCGCCGATGACCTCGGCGAAGGCCGGGAAGATGGGGTTCTGCAATTCGGGCAGGACCAGACCGACGAGCCGGGCCCGCTCGCCGCGCAGCTGGGTGGGGCGCTCGTAGCCGAGGACGTCCAGGGCCGAGAGCACCGCCTGCCGGGTGGCCTCGGAGACCCCGGGCTTGCCGTTGAGCACCCGGCTGACCGTGGCCTCGCTGACCCCGACCTTCTTGGCCACTTCCGCAAGTCGTCGCGTCATGGACGCAAGAGTAGCGCAAGATACGCAAGCCCTTTGCGTAGCGGGGGGATCCACCGCCGCCCGGAGGTCCGGGGACGGCCCGCGGCCCTGCACGGGGGAGGGCGGCCCGGCTTCGGGCCCGGCACCGGTCAGGGCGTGGGCCACACCGTGCTGTTGTCGCTGCGGACCCCCGCGAGGTCGGCTCCGGACAGCAGCGCCCCGTCGAGGTTGGCTCCCCTCAGGTCGGCGCCGCGCAGGTTCGCTCCACGCAGATCGGCCCGCTGGAGGTGTGCCTCGCGCAGATCCGCCTCGGCAAGCTGGGCTCCTCGCATGTTGGTCCGACGCAGATCGGCGTTGACGAGACGGCCGCGGTTCAGGTCGACGTCCGGCATCCAGGCCCAGGCCAGGTTGGAGTGCCGGAGGTTCGCGGCCGTGAGGCGCGCTCGGGTGAGCCGGCAGTGGCGCAGGTCCACCCGGGACAGGTACAGGGGCGCCTCACCCGGGTGGACGGGTCTGCGTCCGATCACGTGTACGGCGATCTGGACGTCCGGCGCCCTGCTGCTCAGCCACGGCGTCTGCGGATCGACCTCGGCGGTCGGGTGCACGGGCCCGTCCACGGCTCCCACGGACCAGGCCGCGTGCTCCCGGACGAACCCGGCGAGCACGTACGCGACGGTCGGACGGTCGGACGGGCTGTTCCTGGCGACGCGTTCGAGGGCGTAGATGCCGCCCACCCGCACGTCCAGGCTGTCGCTCCCCAGTTGGTCGATGGCGCGGGTGAAACGCTCGGTCACCTGGCCCTCGTGCGTGATCTGGAGCTGTCGCCATCCGGCGGCGGCACCGGCGAGGACGACGATCCCGCCCAGGAACTGGAGCAACTGCCCGCGCAGATCCCTCTGGAGCTGCGACTGAGCCTGCTGGAGCTCGATCCGCTTGTCCCCCTTCGGCACCGAGGTCAACTGCGCCTGGGAGAGCGGTGGGTATATCAGCCGCGGCACCCAGACGACGACGGCCAGCGCGAGCAGCACCGCCGAGACCGCCAGCAGGGCGGACATGAGCCAGGGCGGCCGCCGGGTCAACCGGAGCCTGCCCGCACGGCCGTCGCCGTCTCCCCCGCGTTCCTCATGGCCACGTCCTGCCCACTGTCGCGGCCCCCCAGTCGTCCTCCGCCCCCGCTCCGCCGGACGATCCGAACGCGGGCCCGCTACACCCGGCTGGCGGTCGCCGTGTCCGCCGACAGCCTTTGCGCACCGTAGATCGGGACGACGGACAGCAGCACGAGCACGGCCGCCACCACGTTCACCACCGGCGCCTGTTGCGGGCGGGTCATGTTGTCGAAGATCCACAGGGGCAGGGTCTGGACGCCCGGCCCGGCGGTGAAGGTGGTGACCACGATCTCGTCGAAGGAGAGCGCGAAGGCGAGCAGTCCGCCCGCGAGCAGCGCCGAGCGCACCAGCGGGAAGGTGACGTCGGCGAAGGCCCGGAAGGTGTCCGCGCCCAGGTCGGCCGCCGCTTCCTCGTAGCTGCCGGAGGTGCGGCGCAGTCGGGCGACGACGTTGTTGAAGACGATCACCACACAGAAGGTGGCGTGTCCGACGACCACCGTGAACAGGCCGAGTCCGACCCCGAGCGGCGCAAGGACCGTGCTGAAGGCCGAGTTGAGGGCGATGCCGGTGACGATGCCGGGCAGGGCGATCGGCAGGACGACCACGAAGGAGAGTGCGTCCCGGCCGAAGAAGCGGTGGCGGGCGACCGCGAAGGCGATCAGCGTGCCGAGCACCAGGGCGATCGCGGTGGCGCCGAGCCCGGCCATCACCGAGGTCCACAGGGCCTCGCGGGCGCCGGAGCTGTGCCAGGCGGCCGACCACCAGCGGGTGGTCAGGCCGGGCGGCGGCCAGCTCGCGCTGCGGTCGGGGTTCAGGGAGTTGACGAGGACCAGCAGCAACGGCACGTAGATCACCGCGAAGCCGAACCCGGCGGCGACGCGCACCGCGATCCGCGCGGAACGGGAGAGTTGCACGGCGGGCTCCTCTACAGGCTGCGCAGCGCGCCCGTGCGGCGCATCGCGAGCAGGTACAGCACGATGACGACGACCGGGACGGTGGCGAGCGCGGCGGCCATGGGCAGGTTGAGTTCGATGTTGGCGTAGACGAGGTTGCCGATGAGCTGGGTCTTGCCGCCGACGATCTGCACGGTGATGTAGTCGCCGAGGCTGAGTGAGAAGGTGAACACCGACCCCGCGGCGACCGACGGCAGCACCATCGGCAGCACCACGGAACGGAAGGTCCGCCCGGCGCGGGCGCCGAGGTCCGCGGAGGCGTCCAGCAGGTTGTCGGGCAGCTGCTCCAGCGCGGTGTGGATCGGCAGGACCATGTAGGGCAGCCACAGGTAGGTCAGGGTGAGCACGGTGGCCGGCAGTCCGAAGCCGGGCCCGCTCAGCCCGAAGGGCTTCAGCAGCCAGTCGGCGAGCCCGCCCTCGGACAGGATCAGCCGCCAGGCGTACACCTTGACCAGGTAACTCGCCCACAGCGGGGTGAGGATGGCGACCACGAGCAGCGGGCGCCGGCTCGGCTCGGCGACCCGGGCGGTGTAGAAGGCGACCGGGAAGGCGATCACCGCGCACAGGGCGGTCACCGCGAGGGCGACGCCGACGCTGCGCAGGATCACCTGCCGGAACACCGGTGTCGTGAACAGTTCGTGGAAGTTGTCGGTCGACCAGACCTTCACCACCTCGGAGGTGAAGGAGTCCGTCGTCCAGAACGCGGAGACGAACAGCACCGCCAGCGAGCCCAGATAGAGCACGGCCAGCCACAGCACCGGGGCGGTCAGCAGCAGGGCGAGGCGGAGCCGGGGGCGCCGGTGCAGCGCCCCCGCGGTCCGGGTGAGCACGGTCATGGCTCAGCCCTTGATCTCGGTCCAGGCCTGTACCCACTTGGCGTACGGCACGCACTTGACGTCGGTGCGGCCGTCCAGGCACTGCTCGATGGGCGTGTTCCAGAAGGCGATGTTCTTCCAGTAGCTCTCGTCGGCCGCGTGATAGGTCGCGCAGAAGCTCTTGTCGCTGGTCAGATCGCAGGCCTTGGCGTTGGCCGGGGCCTCGCCGAAGTACTCGGCGACCTCGGCGTTGACCTTCGGGGAGACGATCCAGTTCAGCCACTGGTAGGCGCAGGTGGGGTGCTTGGCCTTGGCGGAGACCATCCAGGTGTCGGACCAGCCCGTCGAACCCTCCTTGGGCACGAAGGCCTTGACCTCGGCGCCCTCGTCGGCGGCCAGGTTGGCGATGACCTGCCAGCTGGTGCCGATCACGGAGTCGCCGCTCTTGAAGGCGGAGATCTCCTTGAGGTAGTCGCTCCAGTACTCGCCGATGTCCGCGTTCTGCTTCTTCAGCAGGGCGACGGCCGCGTCGAACTGCTTCTGGTCGAGCGCGTAGGGGTCCTTGATCTTCAACTCCGGCTTGGTGGCCTTGAGGTACAGGGCCGCGTCGGCGATGTAGATCGGCGAGTCGTAGGCGGTGACATGGCCCTGGTACTTCGCCGCGTCGTCGAAGACGGCCGACCAGGAGGTGGGTGCGGGGGTCACCTTCTGGGTGTTGTACATCAGCAGGTTGGCGCCGCGGCCGTGCGGGATGCCGTACATCTGGCCCTTGACCGAGTTCCAGGCGCCGTTCTTCAGACCGCTGAAGACGTCCTTGTAGTTCGGTACGAGCTTGGTGTTGACCGGGGCCGCGTCGCCGGAGGCGATCAGGCGCAGGGAGGCGTCGCCGGAGGCGGAGACGGCGTCGTACTCGCCGGTCTTCATCAGTTTGACCATCTCGTCGGAGCTGGCGGCGACCTTGGAGTGGACCTGGCAGCCGGTCTGCTTCTCGAAGTCGCTGACCCAGTCCACCTTGGGGTCGTCGGAGCCGTCCTCGACATAGCCGGCCCAGGCGATCAGGTTGACCTCGCCCTCGCTCTTGCCGAGCTTGGCGAGGGGCTTGAGGTCGGGCGGGTTGAGCCCGGTGGAAGAACCGGAGCCGGAGGAGCCGCAGGCGGTGGCGGCCAGCAGCAGCGCGGCAGCGGCGACCGCGGTGCGGGGACGGGGGAGGCGCACGACGTACTCCAGAGGTGAGGGACGGCGGGTCAGTCGGGGACGTGGACGGTGTGCCGGCGCTGCCAGCGCAGCCGGACGCGGGTGCCGCGGTAGGCGGCGACGTCCTCGGCGGAGGTGTCGAGGTTCTGCTGGAGCGCGGTGAGCCGGCCGCCGCCGTCCAGGTCGACCAGGAAGCGGGTGGCGTCGCCGAGGTAGACCACCTCGGCGACGGTGCCGACGGCGTCGGCGTGGTCGGATTCGCCCGGGCCCGCGGTCTCCTCGAGGACCCGGATCTTCTCGGGCCGGATGCTGTGGGTGCCGCTCTCGCCGAACACCCGCCGGGCGGTGTCCCCGGTGAGCAGGTTGGAGGTGCCGACGAAGGAGGCGACGAAGGCGGTGGCGGGGCGTTCGTAGATCTCGGCGGGGGTGCCGACCTGTTCGATACGGCCCTGGTGGAAGACGGCGACGCGGTCGCTCATCGTCAGGGCCTCCTCCTGGTCGTGGGTGACGAAGACGAAGGTGATGCCCACCTCCCGTTGCAGGGCCTTGAGTTCGAGCTGCATCTGCTCGCGCAGCTTGAGGTCGAGGGCACCGAGGGGCTCGTCGAGCAGCAGGACGCGGGGGCGTCCGACGAGGGCGCGGGCGAGGGCGACGCGCTGGCGCTGGCCGCCGGAGAGCTGGGCGGGGCGGCGGCCGCCGAAGCCGTCCAGGCGGACCTCGGCGAGGGCTTTGCGGGCGCGGACCAGGCGTTCGGCCTTGGCGATCCGGCGGACCTTGAGGGAGTAGGCGACGTTCTGCTCGACGTTCATGTGCGGGAACAGCGCGTAGTCCTGGAAGACGGTGTGCACGTCCCGTTCGAAGGGGGCACGGCGGGTGACGTCCTGTCCGGCGAGTTCGACCACTCCCGAGGTGGGGCTCTCGAAGCCGGCGATCAGGCGCAGGACGGTGGTCTTGCCGGAGCCCGAGGGGCCGAGCATCGAGAAGAACTCACCGTCACGGATCTCCAGGTCGACTCCTGCCACGGCGGTGGTCTCGCCGAACGACTTCCGCAGATCCCGCAACCGGATCGCGCTGGCCTCCATGGGCGGGAACCTTTCTGGTGCTCTCTTGCGTTGCACGTGGTGAACGGAAAGATATGAAGTCATAGTTCAAAGCTCAAGACCCTTCTGAGGTAAAGCTTGGGTCAACGCATAGGGTGGTGGGCCGTGGAACAGCAGCAGACGGACGGCGGCGCCCGAAAGGCCGTCTTCGCCCCGGTGGACAGCGGGGCCCGGGTCGACGCCGTCGTACGCCGGATCGGCGACGCCATCGAGCTCGGACTGCTCGCGGACGGCGAGCAGCTGCCCGGCGAGACGGAGCTGGCCGGACAGCTGGGGGTGTCCACGGTGACCCTGCGGGAGGCGCTGATGGCGCTGCGCCAGCAGGGCCTGGTCGTCACCCGCAGGGGCCGCGGCGGCGGCAGCTTCGTCTCGCTGCCGGACACGCCCGGCCGGGAGCGTCTGCTGGAGCGGCTGCGCGGCTGGAGCCCCGAGGAACTGCGCGACCTCGGCGACCACTGGGCGGCCCTGTCCGGCACCGCCGCGCACCTCGCTGTACAGCGCACCGAGGACCACGACCTGGACCAGCTCCGCCGGACCACCGAGGAGTTGCGCAGGGCCCGGGACACGTCGGCGCGTTGCCGGCTGTACGGCCGTTTCCATGTGGAACTGGCCGCCGCCGCCCAGTCGGCCCGGCTCACTCGGGAACAGGTGGCGCTCCAGACGGAGGTCGGGGCGCTGCTGTGCCTTGTGCTCGGCGACGACGAATATCGTGAAGAGGTGGCGGACCGTCACCGGTCCGTAATCTCGGCCGTGCAGGATGGGGCGGACGCATCGGCCAGGGAGCTGGCCGAGCGGTGCGTGCGGGACTCGACGGCGCGGCTCATCGCCCTCCGGCTGACCCTGTAGCCGCGCCGCGCCCGCTCCCCCGTCCACCGGAGGGCAGCATGAGCCGCGGCACCGTCCCCTCCACATCCGTGACCAGGGCGCCGGCCGCCACCGAGGAGTACGTGGCCGAGCGGGTCGGCCGCGCCCTGGAGGCGGTGTTCGACGCCGTCGCGCAGACCCGCGCCGACACCGCCGCGCTGCTGTCCCGGGTGGCCGCCGAGGGCCGCCGGCCGGTGACCGCGGACCTCGCGGCACTGCGCCCCGGGCTCCATCTGCGCCTGATGCGGCAGGAGTTGGTCTCCGGTGTCGGTTTCGTGGCCGCGCCCGGACTGCTGGCCGACGTGCCGGCCTGGCTGGAGTGGTGGCAGAGCGACGCCGGCGGGGACGTACGGCCGCTGCTCCTCGACCTCGACCCGCGCACCTCGGCCTACTCCGACTACACGCACTGGGACTGGTTCACGCTGCCCCGGGACACCGGGCGGCGGGCGGTGGCCGGGCCGTACGTCGACTACCTCTGCTCGGACGAGTACAGCCTCACCCTGTCCGCACCGGTGGAACGGGCGGGCCGTTTCCTGGGCGTGGCCGCCGCGGACGTGTATCTACGGCACTTCGAGGCGGCCGCGCTGCCCCTGCTGCGGGCGCTGCCCGGCCCCGCCCGGCTGGTCAACGCACGCGGCCGGGTGGCGGCGTCGGCGGACCCGGCGCACCTGGCCGGCTCACTGACCAAGGGGCCGGACTTCGCGGCCGTGCTGGAGAGCGGACGGCCGGGCACGTTCGGCGCGCTGCGGTTGGTGCCCTGCCGGGGTGTGCCGCTGGTCCTTGCGGTGGCCCCGGCGTGAGACGGGACCCGCGTCCGGGCGGTGGCGGGCCGGAGCCGGTGCGGGCGTCCGGCCCGGCGCCGTCGGCGACCTGAACGCCGGCGGTGCCGGGTCAGGCGTCGGGGGTGGGGACCACGGTCAGATGGGCGCCCAGGCCGCCGGGCCGGCGGGCACGGCGCGGGGCGGCGGGGCGAGGGGCGGCGCGCAGCACCAGGGTGTAACGCGCGTAGCCCATGTCGTGCAGGGTGCTGGCGGTCTCGCCGACCACCCGGCACTCGGTGGCGCCCAGCATGGGGTCCGGGTGCAGCACCGGCCGGACGGCCCCGTCGAGCCGGGCGCCCTCCTCGCCGACCGCGCGCAGCCAGTGCGGCAGACCGTACCGGAAGGCGGCCTCCATGATCGGGTCCTGGGCGATCTCACGGCGGATCGACTGGAGTTCGTGGTCGTGGGCGTACCGCTCCAGGGTGGTCTTGAACTGGGCCAGCATCGGCAGGCACCAGCCCGATTCGTGCGCGCCGAGCACCGAGCCTGCGTCCGGATGGAACAGGACGAACCGGAGGAAGTTGTCCCCCGGCATGGCGGTGGGATGGGGGCCGACCCCCCGGAAAAGTGTCTCGAACGCGCCGTTGGCCAGCACCACGTCCCACCGGTGATCCACCACCAGGGACGGAAAAGGGACCGCGTCCAGCAGCAACGCGTAGTCCTGGAGATATGCCTGGGCCTCAAGACTTTCGGGGACGGGCCGCGGCGCCGGCCGCCGCCCACCTGCCTGATATGCCATCGGGAGGTCACCCCTCTTGCCTATGCGGCCTTCTCGCGGCGATGTGATCCTGCTGCCCCACCCAGAGGCATGTCAACTATCGTGGCATTTCGTGCCCGTTGACGGCCGAAATTGGCCACAGTTGTGGCGACACCTGGATGTGAGTTCGAACGACCCGCTAATCTCCGGGGGGTTCACGCCGGGCAGTGCACGGCGACCGCCGGTGCGAAGCCCCTGATTCCCCTGAGAGACGTAGGAGTTCTGTCGGTGACGGATGGCTACGAGGATCCGGGCGCCACGGCGACCGCCCAGCTGCCGGCCGTCGTCTCCCGCGTCACCGCGCTCGCCGACCGGCTCGGCGTGCCGTACGCCGAGGTCTACGACGTCGCACGGCTCTCCCACGCCTGCGGTGTCCCCGAGTCCGTGGTCAAGGTCCTGCTCAGCGGCCGGCCCGCGGGCGAACCCGATGTCCAGGAACGCTTCCTGCAACGCCTCGACCTGCTGCGCCGCACCCGCCTCAAGCCCAACGGCCGCAAGCACACCCAGCAGGAGATCGCCGACGGCGCGGGCATGTCCCGGCAGCAGGCCGGCGCCCTGCTCAACGGCGACCGGCGGCCGACCATGGAGCACTGCGACGCCCTCCAGCGCTTCTTCCGGGTGCACGCCGGATTCCTCACCGCCGCGGACCCCGAGGCGCTGGCCGGTGCCCTCCAGCGGGTCGAGCAGGAGCTGCTGCAGAAGCTGGCCGACCGGGAGCGGGCGGCGGCCGAGGCCGCGGCGGATCCCCTGGAGCGGCTGTTGCAGGACCACGGGGTGCGCGGGATCGCCTGGCGGGCCGCCCAGCTGCCCACCGACCAGCACCGGGACAAGGTCGCGGAATGGCTGGACATGCTCCTGGAAAGCGTCAAGCGGCCCGAGTCGTGAGCTGAGGGGGAACGGGAGAAGATGGCCATCGACAGGGACATGCGCCGGCTGAGCGGCGAGCTGGTCGGGGAGCTGACCCTGCCCGCGCCCGCCCCGCCGCAGGAGCTGTACCGGGCGCTGTGCGACGCGATGAGCCGCCGGCGCGGCCGCCCGGTCCTGTTCCGTACTGCCGTCTTCCCGCCCGGCACGGCCAGCGGGCTCTGGCTGGACCTGGCCGACCGCGACCTGGTCGTGGTCGAGGAACGCACCGCTCCCGACCACCAGTTGGTGATCCTCGGCCACGAACTGTGGCACATGCACGCCGACCACCACGGCCATGACGTCGAGGGGGTCGCGGTGGCGGCACGGCTCATCGACGAGGGCACGGGCTACGGTGCGGTCACCGACCTGGCCGCGGTCCAGGCCGCCGTCCGGCGGGTGGCCGCCCGTACCCGCTTCGACCAGGCCGAGGAACAGGACGCGGAGACCTTCGGGCTGCTGCTGGCCAGCAAGTGCCGGACCTGGCTCGCGGGTTCGGCCCTGCGCGGCCCGGTGCGGCGGCACGACGTGGCGGGGCGCATCGAGGCCTCGCTGGGCTATCCGGGGAAATGAGCCGGGCCCGCCCGATTCCGTTGCGGGCCGGGCGAGGAGACGTTCCCTCAGGAGGGGCGCGCGGTGGCTTCCGCGTCGGCTGAGCGGGCGAACCGAGGCGTAGCGGGCAGGCGTTGTCAGTGGCGGACGGCAAGCTGGTGGGTGCGCACCGCACACGCGGTGCGGCCGCGCCGTCCGGGCGCGTGACCGTGACGACCGACGGGGAGAGCCGAGCCATGCCCACCGCCGTACTGACCGACCGTGAGCGCACCGCCGTCCAGGCCTATCTGCGGCTGCTGCACACCGTCCGCGCGGCCTTCGACGGACCGCCGGACGGCGCTCGCCCCTTCCTGGTCCCACCGGCCGTGCTGGCCGAGGCCGAGGAGGCCCTGGCCCGGGCCGGACTCACCGGCAACGAGGAGGCGTTCTTCCGCCTCCTGCACGACTGGTGCCCGCCCACCTGAGCCGGCGGAGCGCGACCAGGGGCGCTGTCAGGGGTGCGGCACGATCACGGCCGAGGTCAGCATGCCGTGCCCCACGCTCCAGCGGCCCTCGAAAACCTGCAACCGCTCCCCGCCGACCTGGGGGCCGGGGACCAGGAGCCGGGCGTGCAGGGTGCCGTGCGGCCGCTCGCCGGGCTCCGGGACGAGCTCGATGTCGGCCTCCATGAAGTCCAGCCACTTCCCGGTGAGGGGGAACCACGCCTTGTAGACGGATTCCTTGGCGCTGAACAGCAGGCGGTCCCAGTGCACGTCGGGCCGCTCGGCCACGAGCCGGCGCAGCCGTTCCTGCTCCGCGGGCAGCAGGACGGACTCCGCGACGCCCTCGGGCAGCGGGGCGTGCGGTTCCGCGTCGATGCCCAGGGAGGCCAGGTCGGTGGCGCGGACCAGGGCGGCGGCGCAGTAGCCCTCGCAGTGGGTCATGCTGCCGACCAGCCCGTCCGGCCAGCGCGGTGCGCCGCGCTCGCCGCTCACGACGGGCTGCGGCGGGACCCCGAGCTTCTCCATGGCGCGCCGGGCGCAGGCGCGCACGGCGGAGAACTCGCGGCGGCGCTTGGGCACGGCACGCGCGACGAGCGCCGCCTCCTCGGGGTAGAGGGGGGCTTCGCGGATCGCCTCGTCACCGAGCATCTCCACGGCCACCACCGAGTCCGGGAGCAGCTCCTCGATCACCGGTTCCGACCTCCATCGGCAGAATACGGCGCAGCTTGCCCGGGGGCTGGGAGCGCTTGCGCCACTCGCGGGGGTATCCCACGGAGACCTCTTCGAAGCGGACGCCGTCGTGCCAGGTGGTCCGGGGGATGTGCAGGTGACCGTAGACCATGGTGTCGACGCGGAACCGGCGGTGCCAGTCGGCGGTGCGGGTGGTGCCGCACCACATGGCGAACTCGGGGTACCACAGGACGTCCGTGGGGTGCCGGTCCAGCGGGTAGTGGCCCGCCAGCACGGTCGGCAGCTCCTCGGGCAGCTCGGCGAGCCGGCGCTCGGTGGCCTCGACCCGGGCCCGGCACCAGTCCTCACGGGTCGGGTAGGGGTCGGGGTGCAGCAGGTACTCGTCGTTGCAGACGATGCCGGTGCGGTGCGCGTAGGCGAGGCCCTCCTCCTTGGTGGCGCAGCCGGCCGGCAGGAAGGAGTAGTCGTACAGGAGGAAGAGCGGTGCGACCACGACCGGGCCGCCCGGGCCCTCCCAGACGGGGTAGGGGTCCTCGGGGCTGACCACGCCGAGTTCCCGGCAGAGGTCGACGAGGTGCTCATAGCGGGCGACACCGCGCAGGGTGACCGGATCCTTGGGGTGGGTCCACAGGTCGTGGTTGCCAGGGGCCCACAGCACCTTGCTGAAGCGCCCGGCGAAGGTCTCCAGGACCCACCGGATGTCGGCGACGGTCTCCGCGACGTCACCGGCCACGATCAGCCAGTCGTCATCCGTCTCGGGGCGCATCTTCTCGACGAGCTCGCGGTTCTCCGGGTACGAGATGTGCAGGTCGCTGATGGCCAGCAGCTGCCCGGCACCGGCCGTGGACTCCACCCCGTACCCCTTCCGATCATGTCGTCACCACCCACCTCAACACATGACGGGTCCACGGAACAAGGGGACTTGTCGGCCTGTCGGCGGTCATTCGACGGCCGGAACCGGACAGGTCGCGCGGGTCGATGCCGTCAGTCAAGGAAACCGACGTGGACGGTGCAGGAAAACGCGCGTGGACAGTCCCGGGAAATCCGTAACACTGGCGTTGCACGCGGGGCCCCTTGAAAGCCGTATGATCCCCCCAACACCACCGCCACGAACTTCCCTTCGTCCAGGGCGGTTTGGTGACCCTCCAACCACCCTGCCCGGGCACGGGCCCGCTGACCCCTGCCCGAAAACCCCGGAAGGCGGCATTAATGCGCTCTCGCGTACGCGTCTGGCTCAACCGCACGTACGCGGAGAACGTGTTCTTCATGGATCAGCTGCGGAAAAATCCCAGCGACCGGGCGGTCGAGATCCATGCGACGCACGGTGACGCCGACTCCCCCGTGCTGGCCGCCGCCGACACCGCCGACCTGGAGCCGGAGGGCCTCTCCCCCGCCGCCTACGTCGAGTACGCGCTAGACCAGTGCCAGCGCCGTGGCATCGATGTCTTCGTGCCCCGGCTGCACCAGTCGGCGATCGTCGCCCACCGGGCCGACTTCGAGGCGGTCGGTACGGCCCTGCTGGCCCCGACGCCGGAGGGCACGGCGGTCTTCGAGGACAAGGCGACCGCGTATGAGGCCGTCGCTTCGGTCGGGGTCCCGGTGCCGCCGTGGTGGCGGGTCCGCACGGCGGACGAACTGACCACCGCGGTCGAGGCACTGGAGGCCGACGGGCACAAGGCCTGCTTCAAGCCGGCCGCCGGTGCGGGTGGCGTGGGCTTCCGGGTGATCACGCGCGCCCCCTTCTCGCTCTTCCACCTCAACGGGTTCCCGGGGCCGTATGTCCAGCTCGACCTGGTCCTGGACGCGCTGCGGCGGGCCGACCAGCCGGTGGACTGGCTGGTGATGCCGCGGCTGGAGGAGCCGGAGGTGTCCGTGGACTGCCTCACCGGGCCCGACAACCGGGTCCGGCTGGCGGTGGGCCGCACGAAGAAGGGCCGCCGCCGCGGCTTCACCCTGGACGAGCGGTGGCTGGCGCCGGCCCGCCTGATCGCCGAGGGCTTCGGGCTGCACTATCTGTCCAACATCCAGTTCCGGATGTACGGCGATGAGCCGGTGCTGCTCGACGTCAACACGCGTCCCGCCGGGGGGCTGCACCAGCTGTCACTCTGTGGGGTCAACGCGCCCTGGGCGGCCGTGCAGTTGGCGCTGGGCGAGGACCCCGGCGTGATCGAGCCGCCGTTCCTGGGGCAGGACTACGCGGTGGTGTCGGGGCCGAGGCATGTGTTGCCGTCGATTCCCGTGCGGCGGGAGGAGGCCGAGGAGATGGTGTTGCCCGCGCCGATGCCTGCGGCGGTGGAGGCCGTGAACGAAGCGGCTGCGGTGCTGCCGCTCTAGGTTGCCGGCCGGGTGCGGCGCCGTGGTGGTTTCTCGCGCCCGCGCGGCGGAGCCGCATATGAGCCACAGCCTCGCGCCCCCGGGTCGGTCTTCTCACCGGTATGGACCAATTCACGCTCGTTTCCTTGACAGGAGGATTGGTCCATACCAACTTTGTTGCGCACCCCCTTGCACCTTCGTGCAACTCCCGAACACCCCCATTCCATCAGGGAGATCGCGTGCGCAACTCGCTCAGACGTTCCAGACGTCGGATATTCGCCCTGCTCGGGTCCGCCGCTCTCGCGCTCGCCGGGGCCATCGCGTTGCCCGGTACCGCGCAGGCGGCCAACGTCCTCTCCAACCCCGGCTTCGAGTCGGGGAGCCTCTCCCCCTGGTCCTGCACCGGGAACCTCGGCTCGGTCGTGTCCTCCCCCGTGCACGGCGGCTCCAAGGCGCTCGCGGGAGCCGCGAGTGCCAGTGACACCGCCCAGTGCACGCAGACCGTCGCCGTGCAGCCCAACACGACGTACTCGCTCAGCGGCTGGGTCCGCGGCTCGTACGTCTATCTCGGGGTGACCGGCGGCGCCTCCACGTGGACGACCTCGGCGTCCCAGTACAGCCGGCTGACCGTCTCCTTCACCACCGGGGCCGCGCAGACCAGCGCCCAGATCTATGTCCACGGGTGGTACGCCCAGGGGACGTACTACGCCGACGACATCAGCCTCGACGGGCCCGGCGGCAGCTCGGACACGCAGGCGCCCACCGCGCCCACGAACCTCACCTCCACCGGGAAGACCTCGTCCAGCGTGTCGCTGTCGTGGTCGGCCGCGACGGACAACGTCGGGGTGACGGCGTACGACATCTACAGCGGGTCGAGCCAGGTGGCGAGCGTCTCCGGGACCTCCGGCACGGTGAGCGGGCTGTCGGCCAGTACGGCGTACACGTTCACGGTGAAGGCACGGGACGCGGCCGGGAACGTGTCGGCCGCCTCCAACTCCGTGTCCGTGACCACCGACGCGGGCAGCGGCGGCGGGACCGGCTTCAAGCAGGCCGCGCCCTACCTCTTCGAGGGCTGGGGCGATCCGCCGAGCCCCTCGACCGTGATGAGCGCGACCGGCATCAAGTCGTTCACCATGGCCTTCGTGCTGGACTCGGGCGGCTGCACCCCGGCCTGGGACGGCAGCCGGGCACTGACCGGCGGTGTCGACCAGACCGCGATCAACCAGATCCGGGCGGCCGGCGGTGACATCACCCCGTCGTTCGGCGGCTGGCAGGGCAGCAAGCTCGGCGCCAACTGCTCCTCCGCGAGCGCGCTGGCCGGGGCGATCCAGAAGGTGATCAACGCCTACGGTCTCACATCCGTCGACATGGACATCGAGAACACCGACGAGTTCGAGAACGAGGCCGTGCAGGCGAGGATCCTGACCGCTCTGAAGACGGTCAAGGCCAACAACCCCGGTCTGAAGACGATCGTCACCTTCGGAACGTCCACCACCGGGCCCACGTACTACGGCAACCGGCTCATCGAGCAGGCGCAGTCGCTCGGCGCGAACATCGACGTCTTCACGATCATGCCGTTCGACTTCGGCGGCGGCGCCGACATGTACGGCAACACCGTGGCGGCGGCCGAGGGGCTGAAGACCAAGCTGAAGTCCACCTTCGGGTGGGACGACGCGACGGCCTACGCGCACATCGGGATCTCCGGCATGAACGGTCTGTCGGACCAGCAGGAGACCACGACCCCGGCGATCTGGACGTCCATCCGTGACTGGGCGAACTCGCACCACATCGCCCGGCTCGCGTTCTGGGCCGTGAACCGGGACCGCGGCTGCGCGGGCGGTGGCGTGGTGAGCAACTGCTCCGGGATCAGCCAGAGCAACTGGCAGTTCACCTCGATCACGGCCGGCTTCACCGGCTGAGCATCGGCATCGGTGGCGTGGGGGTGCCTAGGGCCTGTCCGGCGGATCAGGTCGCAGGAGAGCCGCGGCGCCTCATCAGCGCCGGTGAGCGGGGGCTGGTGCGTGCAGCTGCAAGGCGGAGGAGGGCGGCGACGCGGAGCGTCGGCAACCGACGACAACGCGGCAGATGCGCGTGCCAGCCCCCGCGTCTGCGGCATGATCCGCCGGACAGGCCCTAGACCGGGTATCCCCACGCCTTCGCTATCTCGGCGAGCCGGGGCGGGAGTTCGGCGGTGGGGTCGGCCTGGCGCGCGGCCTGGATACGGCCGGACTTGATCTCACTGCTCCAGTCGCCGAGCTTCGGCCTGAAGGTGCCGTGGTCCTGCTTGCCGTAGTCGAGCATGCCGCTCTCCCACGGGACGCCGAGGTAGGCGCACAGGCCCCGGGTGACCCGTTCCGGTTCGGCGGTGAGGTCCTCGTAGGTGATCACGTGGGCGCCGGGGAGCTGCTGCCGGGCCTCTTCCAGCTTCTCGGCGTAGCTCAGGACCTCGGCGCGGATCCCCTCGTGGTCGGGGTCGGCGCGGCGGCTGGTCAGGGACTGGATGACGGCGCCGGGGTGGCGCAGCAGCAGGACGAACCGGGCGTCGGGCCAACATCGGTGCAGCCGGGGCCAGATGAGGGTGTTGGGCGGGGTCTTGTCGACGATGACGTCCTTGCCGCTGCGGCTGAGCTCCAGGTGCAGCACCCGGTCCCACAGCACGTGCTCCAGCTCCTCCCGGTCGAGGGCGAGCTCCTTCATGGCGTCCGCGGTGAACTCCCGGGACATCCGGACGTGCACCGTGCGCAGATGCATCTCGTGCGGGGCGCGGATGCGGCTGTGGCTGTTCAGCAGGACCCGCAGCAGCGTGGAGCCGGAGCGCACCGAGGAGAGGACGAAGACCGGGGCCTCCACCAGCCGCGGGGCACGCGGAGCCACGTAACCGCCGGCGGGCTGCGGCTTCACCGGGCGCTGCGTCGGGATCGCGTCGAGGGTCTTGCGCGGAGGACTCACCGCCTGCGCCATGAGCCGTCCGCGGCGCCTGAGCCCCTTGGCGATCGCTGACATTCGCGGGTCTCGCACGGTGATGCCCTTCTCTCGTCCCTGCCGTTCCGCATCCCAGGGGTGGCAGGAGAACTCAAGATGTCCAAGAGGCGAACCGGAGGAGTCAAGGCGGCCCGAAAAGCCGCCCTGACCAGCCCACTTACCGTTCTCTTAATTCTTCATATGAGATTTTCCGACTTCTGGTTTCGAAACACCACAGAACCGGATCAGAGCCGGCCGGATCCCCGGTACAGCTCCAGCTCCCCGTCCAGCTCGACGGCGAGGACCGTGGCGTACGGGTCGAGGTCGGCCGCGGCAGGCGGGTCGATCCACAGCACGCCGACCGCCTCGTGCAGGCCGCCGACGACACGGTGGGCGAGTTCGGTGCCGGTGCCGAGCACGCTGATCTTCCGGACCGGGGTGACCAGGCCGCGGACGCCGATCTCGGCGCGTGGGATGTCGTACAGGGTGAGGTAGAGGGTGCGGCCGTCGGCGGAGAGGGTGCTGGGCCCGTAGTGGTGCCCGGCCGGCAACCCGCGGACCGTGCCGTACACGGCCTCGGCGTGTCTCCGGATCCACTCCCCCAGGCCTTCGAGGCGCTCGACCTGCGGCTGCGGGATGGTGCCGTCCTCCGTCGGGCCGACGTCCAGGAGGAGATTGCCGCCACCGCCGATGGTCTCGGTGAAGTAGCGGATCAGCTGGCTGAGCGACTTGTGGTTGTGGTCGTGGTGCTGGAAGCCCCACGAGTCGTTGATGGTGAGGCACAGCTCCCAGGGGCCGGCGGGGGGCTCGATGGGTGCGCCCTGTTCCGGTGTCGCGTAGTCGCCCTCGCTGAGCATCCGGGCGTTGAAGACGACGTGCGGTGAGTAGGAGCGGACGAGCGCGGCGAGTTCCCTGATCCGCCACTGCTCCTCGCTGCGCTCCCACTCGCCGTCGAACCACATCAGGTCGGGCCGGTAGCGGGAGGCCAACTCGCGTATCTGGCCGTCACGGTAGGCGATGAACCGCTCCCAGGCATCGAGGTCCTCGTCCTCGGCCGAGCACTCGGAGTAGGGGTTGTCCTCCTGCTCGGGCGGGCGGCCCGGCTTGCGGGTGCTGGCGTAGTCGGGGTGGTTCCAGTCGGAGTGCGAGTAGTAGAGACCGACCTTGAGTCCCCGCTCACGGAGAGCCTCGGCGTAGCCGGTGAGGTAGTCCCTGCCGAGGTTGAGATCGCCGAACTCGGTGTCCCACAGCGCCACTCCGTCGTGATGACGACTGGTGAGCACGGCGTACCTGGCGCCGGCGCGGGCGAACAGGTCGGCCCACGCGCGCGGGTCGTACCGCGCGCCGGTGAAGCGGCCGAGCTGGGACATGTACTGGTCGTGCGGCACGATGTCGTCGTAGAACGACCAGGACTCCTGGACGCCGTCGACGGCGTAGATCCCCCAGTGGACGAAGATCCCCAACTTGGCGTCGGTGAACCACGGTTGCATGGGCACGGATGAACTCCCGCTGTGTACAGGGTCGGTCGGGGAAAGGGGCGGGCCCGGCGCACGACCGCCGGGCCCGCCTTCGGGGCTACTGGCCGGTGGCCGCCCGCTGCAGACGGAGCGTCAGGATCTGGAAGGGCCGCAGCGCCACCGCGACCGTGTCCCCTTCGGTGTCCGCCGTCTCCAGGGGGCGCTCCAGCAGGTCGGTCACCTGGGCGCCGGCGAGCGGGAAGCCGGTGCGCAGCACGCCCTCGGCACGGCCGCCGCTCGACTCGTAGAGCCGGACCACGACATCGCCGGAGGTGTCGTCGGCGAGCTTGACCGCCTCGATCGTCACGCCGGCGCCGGAGACGGAGACGACCGGCTCCGGCGCGCCCGCCGCGTCGGCCACCCGGAGCGGAAGGTTGAGGGCGTAGCCCGCGGCCACCGCGTCCTCGATGCTCGCGCCGGGGAGGAGGGAGTAGGTGAAGCGGTGGCGGCCCTGGTCGGCGCCCGGGTCCGGGACGCGCGGGGCGCGGACCAGGGAGAGGCGGACCGTGGTGGTCGTACCTCCCCCAGCCCCCGGCCGGGGGGACCCCCAACTCGCTTCGCTCGCCTCGCGGACCGTGCGGGAGACGTCATGGCCGTAGGTCGAGTCGTTGATGACGGCGACGCCGTAGCCGGGCTCGGCGAGGTGCACCCAGCGGTGGCCGGAGACCTCGAAGCGGGCCGCCTCCCAGGTGGTGTTGGTGTGGGTGGGCCGCTGGACGTGGCCGAACTGGATCTCGGCGGAGGAGTGCGCGGCGCGGATGTCCACGGGGAACCCGGCCTTGAGGAACTTCTCGGCCTCGTGCCAGTCGATGTCCGTCTCGAAGTCGATCCGGGGGCTGCCGGCGCGGACGGTGATCGTCTGGATGATCGTCGAGCCGTTGCCGAAGGGGCGCGTGACGCGGATCGAGCCGAGCAGCGGGTCCGCGTCGACGACGGTGATCTCGGATGGGTCGAGCAGGTCGGTGTAGCGGTTCTTGTAGTGCTTGTCGACGTCCCAGGCGTCCCAGTAGTTGGGGAGGTCGGTGTGCAGGCGGAGCAGGTTGCCCTGGCCGGCGAGGACCTCGCGGTGCGCACGGTGGTCGTACACGGACGACAGGGTGCCGTCCGCGGCGATCTCCACCCGGACGAGTCCGTTGTCGATGACCCGGCCCTCGACCGTCACCGGCTGCGGGGCCTCGGCGGCGCCGGTCAGCGGGGCGCTGCCGCCGGCGGGGACCTCGACGTACACCGGCGTGCCCGTGGCGTCCCGGACGACCTCGGCGCGGTCGTAGGGGCTGGTGTTGAAGACCCGGGCGGTGCCGCCGCCGAGCGCGGTGATCGCCTCGGCGGTGAGCGCCTCCAGCTCCTGGGCGACACGCGCGTACTCGGCCTCGGCCTCGCGGTGCACCCAGGCGATCGAGGAGCCCGGCAGGATGTCGTGGAACTGGTGGAGCAGGACCGTCTTCCAGAGCCGGTCGAGCTTGTCGTGCGGGTAGTGGTAGCCGGGCGCGTGCAGGGCGGCCGTCGTCGCCCACAGCTCGGCCTCGCGCAGCTTGTGCTCGCTGCGCCGGTTGCCCTGCTTGGTGCGGGCCTGCGAGGTGTAGGTGGCGCGGTGCAGCTCCAGGTACAGCTCGCCGACCCAGACCGGCGCGTCCTCGTACTCGGCGCGGGCCTTGGCGAAGAAGGCGTCCGGGTGCTCGACCTCGACCCGCGGGGAGCCCTCCAGGTCCTTCAGCCGGCGGGCCCGCTCCATGATCTCGCGGGTGGGGCCGCCACCGCCGTCGCCCCAGCCGAAGGGGGCCAGCGAGCGGGTGGCGCCGCCCTTCTCGGCGTAGTTGCGGACCGCGCGGGACATCTCCTCGCCGCTGAAGCGGGCGTTGTAGGTGTCGACGGGCGGGAAGTGCGTGAAGATGCGGGTGCCGTCGATGCCCTCCCACCAGAAGGTGTGGTGGGGGAACTTGTTGGTCTGGTTCCAGGAGATCTTCTGGGTGAGGAACCACTCGTTGCCGGCGAGCTTGGCGATCTGCGGGTAGGCCGCGTTGTAGCCGAAGGAGTCCGGCAGCCACACACCCTTGGTCTCGACCCCGAAGTGCTCCATGAAGAACCGCTTGCCGTGGATGAACTGGCGGGCGACCGCCTCGCCGCCCGGCAGGTTGCCGTCGGACTCCACCCACATGCCGCCGACCGGCGCCCACTGGCCCTTCTTCACCGACTCCTGGATCCGGGCCCAGACCTGCGGGTAGTTGTCGCGCACCCACTCGTACTGCTGGGCCTGCGAGCAGGCGAAGATGAACTCCTCGTACTCCTCGGCGAGCGAGGTGACGTTGGAGAAGGTCCGGGAGGTCTTGCGCTTGGTCTCGCGGATCGGCCACAGCCAGGCCGAGTCGATGTGGGCGTGGCCGACGCCGGAGATGCGGTGCGCGCTGGCGTGCGCGGGCTTCGACAGCGCCGGCTTCAGGGCGGCGCGGACCTCCGCGGCCGACCCGGAGATGTCGTCCAGGTCGAGCAGGTCCATCGCGTGGTCGAGGGCGTGCATGATCTCGTGCCGGCGCGGGTCGTGCTCGCCCAGCTCCAGCATCAGCTCGCGCAGCACCTGGATGTCCAGGTCGAGGTGCCAGACGTCCTCGTCGAGGACGGCGATGTCGGCGCGCTTGAAGGTGTAGAGCGGCTTGTCGCCGGCCGTCAGCACGTCGCCGAGCGGGGTCGGCGCCGCGAAGTCGTTGGCGAGGATGTCGGGGTTGGAGGCGGCCTCGACCAGGTAGTCGATCACCTCGCCGCCGGTCGCCGGGTTCGCGATCCGCACGTACTGGTTGAGCGGGTTGACCGCCTTCAGCGGGGTCCCGTCGGTCAGGTGGACCAGGGCCTCGGCCTGGTTGCCCGGCCAGTCGCCGACGAAGCCGAGGTCGATGACGGCCTCGACGCGGCGGCCCGCGAACGCCTCGGGCACCTGCCCGTGCATCCGGAACCAGGTGGTGCCCCAGGGCGGGCCCCACGGGGTGTCCATGGCGAACGGCTCGTACGCGGCGGCCGCGGCCTCCTCGAAGGGCACCGGCTCCCCGGGGGCCTGCCAGGCGGACACCTCGAAGGGGACGGTGGCCGCGTAGATCGCGGGCTTGATGCGCTGGTTGTGGAGGCGCTCTACGCGCTCCTCGATCCGGCGGCGTTCGTCGTGCATGGAAGTCTCCAGAAGAGGGATGGAAAGCGCTTTCCGAGCGGCTGGTTACTTAAGATACGCGAGGCCGGGATGGACCTCGGTGTACCCCTCCACCAGCCGGCGGGCGACGTTCACCGAGTCGACCAGCGGGTGCAGCGCGAACGCCTTCACGGCCGTCGTACGGGAGGCGGACCCGGCGGCGGCGAGCACCTCGCGCTCGACCGCCTTGACCGCGCAGACCAGGCCGGTGGCGTGGTCGGGCAGCGGGGCGACGGCGACCGGGTGGGCGCCGTTGGCGTCGACCAGGCAGGGCACCTCGATGACGGCCTCGCCGTCGAGCACCGAGAGGGTGCCGCGGTTGCGGACGTTGAGGATCAGGGTGGTGCGCTCGTCGCGGGCGATGGCCCTCATCAGGGCCAGGGCGACCTTTTCGTAGCCACCGGAGAGGTCGTCGGCGTCGCGTTCACCGGCGCCGGCCGTCTCCCGGTTCTCGGACATATAGGTCGCCTCGCGCTCGGCGCGGGTGCGGTCCCAGACGTCCAGGGCCCTGGCACCCGGGTCGGTGACCGCCTCGTAGAAGTGCGCCTGCTGGTCGCGCAGGAAGGCGCCGCGGGTCTTCTCGGCCTGCTGGTAGGACCGGACCGCCTCGCGGTTGAAGTAGTAGTAGTGCAGGTACTCGTTGGGGATGGCGCCGAGGGACTGGAGCCAGTCGACGCCGAAGAGCTTGCCCTCCTCGAAGGAGCCGAGCAGGTCCGGGTCGGCGAGCAGGCGCGGGAGTTCGTCGCGGCCCGCGATGTGCAGGCCGCGCACCCAGCCGAGGTGGTTGAGGCCGACGTAGTCGATCCAGGCCTCGCGCGGGTTCGCCGCGCCGAGCACCCTGGCGATCCGGCGGCCGAGGCCCACCGGGGAGTCGCAGATGCCGATGACGCGGTCGCCGAGGTGGCGGGACATGGCCTCGGTGACCAGTCCCGCGGGGTTGGTGAAGTTGATGACCCAGGCGTCGGGGGCCAGGCGGGCCACCCGGCGGGCGATGTCGACGGCGACGGGCACGGTCCGCAGGCCGTAGGCGATGCCGCCGGCGCCGACCGTCTCCTGGCCGAGGACGCCCTCGGCCAGGGCCACCCGCTCGTCGTTCGCCCTGCCCTCCAGGCCCCCGACCCGGATCGCCGAGAAGACGAAGTCGGCGCCGGTGAGGGCCTCGTCGAGGTCGGTCGTGGCGGTCACGGCGGGGGCATCGAGGACGCCGGCCGCCTGTTCGGCCAGGACCCGGGCGACCGCGGACAGCCGGCCGGCGTCGAGATCGTGCAGCACGACCTCGGTGACCCGCCCCTCCGCCCGGTCCGTCAGCAGTGCGCCGTACACGAGCGGCACGCGGAACCCGCCGCCGCCCAGAATCGTCAGTTTCACGCTTCAGCCTTTCCTGCCAGGACCACCTCGACACCGGCCTCCTCCAGGGCGGCTCGGGTCGGCGGGTCCACCGGCGCGTTGGTCACCACCATGTCCAGGTCCCCGGGACCGCAGACCTTCGCCATGCCCGTGCCCGGGAACTTGGCGGCGTCGGCGAGCAGCACGACCTTGTCGCTCGCCCCGATCATGGCGCGCTTGACCGGCACCTCCACGACCGTCGTGTCCATCACCTGCCCGCCCGGCCGCACCCCGCTGGTGCCGAGGAACAGCCAGTCGGCGTGCAGCTGACGCAGGTTGTCCTCGGTGAGGAACCCGACCAGGGAGCGGTACTCGCGGCGCAGCATGCCGCCGAGCAGCACCAGCTCGATGCCCTCGTCGTCGGCGAGCTCCTCGTAGACGACGAGGTTGCTGGTGATGACGGTGAGGCGGCGGCCGTGCAGCTGCCGGGCGAGCCGGAAGGCGGTGGTGCCGATGTCGAGCAGCACCGACTGGCCGTCCTTGACCAGCGCCGCCGCGCACGCGGCTATCGCGTCCTTCTCGGCCACCCGCACCTCGGCGACCTCGGCGAAGGGCTGGTCGCCCTCGTCGACGACGGCGCCGCCGTGGACACGTGTGAGCAGCCCGTCCTCCTCCAGCTTGACCAGGTCGCGCCGGATGGTGGCCGGACTCACGCTCAGCTGCTCGGAGAGGTCGGTCACAGAGGCGGGGCCACCGGCGCGCAGGGCCCGCAGGATAAGTTGGTGTCGTCGTTCTGCCAGCACGCGGCGAACACTACTCGTCATCTTCAATCATTTCCATGCTCAGTTCTGCTCGGGTATTGACCAATCTCTCCGAGCAGCGCACGATTCCCGTCATCGAAAATGACGAGTTTTGACGAGAGGCTGCGCACGGTGGACGACAACAGGCCCGATGTGCTGCTGACCGGGCTGCTCTTCTACGACCTCGTCCTCACGGGGCTCGGCAAGCCGCCGACGCCGGGCGAGGAGATCTGGACGGCCGGCATGGGCTGCGGCCCCGGCGGCATCGCCAACCTCGCGGTGGCCGCGTCCCGCTTCGGCCTGCGCACCTCGCTGGCGACGGTCTTCGGGGACGACTTCTACGGCGAGTACTGCCGGGACGTCCTGTGCGACCAGGAGGACATCGACCTCTCGCTCTCCCGCACCGCGGACGGCTGGCCCACCCCCGTCACCGTCTCGATCGCCACCCGCCACGACCGGGCCCTCGTCACCCACGGCCAGGAACCCCCGTACTCGCAGGACGCCCTGATGGGCGACCCGCCCGAGGCGCGCACCGCGCTCGTGCACATCGAGGCCGAGCCGCGCGAGTGGATCGCCAAGGCCGCCGCGAACGGCACCCACGTCTACGCCGACGTCGGCTGGGACCCCACCCAGGAATGGTCCCGCGACCTCCTCGACCAGCTCGCCCTGTGCCACGCCTTCCTCCCCAACGAGACCGAGGCGATGGCCTACACCCGCACCGACAGCGCGGTAGCGGCCCTCGGCACGCTCGCGGAGCTGGTGCCGGTGGCGGTCGTCACCCGGGGCGGGGACGGCGCGGTCGCTGTCGACCAGACCACCGGCGAATACGCCGAGGTCCCGGCCCTCGACGTCGGCGTCCTGGACGCCACCGGCGCGGGGGACGTCTTCGGGGCGAGCTTCGTCACCGCCTCCCTCGGCGGCTGGCCGCTGGCCGAGCGGCTGCGGTTCGCCGTCCTCGCGGCCGGTCTGTCGGTCCAGCACCACGGGGGCGCCCTCGCGGCCCCCGGCTGGTACGGCGTCGACCGCTGGTGGCGCTCGCTGACCGATCCCGAACTGAAGAAGACCTACGGCTTCCTCGCCGACCGGCTGCCGGCGGACGTGGGCCCCCCGGTGCACCACGCCCCGGTCACCCCGCCCGCCCGGCAGCACTGACCCGCACCGCCCGCAGCCCGAACGCCCCACAACCCGACGCCCACAACCCGCCGCCCCACAACCCGAGCCCCCACAACCCGCCGCCCCACAACTCGAGCCCCCACAGCCCAAGGCCCCACAGCCCCCACGATCCACAGCACCAACGCCCCTCAGTACCACGAACAGGAACAACAGGAGTGACCCGTGGACCTTTCACGTAGAGGCTTCCTCCAGGCCGCCGCACTCACCGCGGCCGCGTCCGGCCTGACCGTCGCATGCGGCGGCTCCGGATCGGGCGGTACCAAGAACGGCAAGAACCTCACCCTGTGGTACTGGGGCGGTGCGCTCAGCGACAAGGTGGTCGCGGAGGCGAAGACCCACTTCAGCGGTTCGGTCAAGCTGACCGCCTCGTCCATCGGCGGCGACTTCAAGCAGAAGCTCACCACCACCCTCGCCGCGGGCGGCTCCTCCGTGCCCGACATCACCGGCATCAAGGGCGAGGACATCGCGTCCTTCCTGCCCAACGCCTCCCGCTTCCTCGACCTGAACGACCTCGGCTTCAAGAAGCTCTCCTCCCAGTACCTGGGCTGGAAGACCAAGCTCGCCCAGACCAGCGACGGCAAGCAGATCGGCTTCCCGATCGACATCGGCCCCACCGCGCTCTTCTACCGCGAGGACCTGTTCGCCAAGGCCGGCGTGGCCACCGACCCCGACAAGGTCGCCGCGCTGGTCACGACCTGGGACGACTACTTCACGCTCGGCACCGAGCTGCAGAAGAAGAACCCCGGCACCTACCTGGTCAACAACATCAGCTCCGTCTTCAACATCGCGGTCGGCCAGGGCACCCAGCGGTTCATCGACAAGAACAACCACTTCATCGGCGACCAGGACCACATCCGCAGCGCGTGGACCACGGCCGTCCGCCCCTACACCCTGGGCATCGACGCCAAGATCAACGACAACAGCTGGAACGCCGCCGTCGGCAAGAGCCTCCTCACCGAACTCGGCGCGGCCTGGCACGCGCTGGACATCGAGCAGGCCGCGCCGCAGACCAAGGGCAAGTGGCGGGTCTGCGCGAACCCGGCCGGACCGGCCAACCAGGGCGGCTCCTACCTGGCGCTGCCCAAGCAGTGCCGCAACCCCGAGGAAGCCTTCAAGATCATCAGCTGGATCCTCAGCCCCTCCAACGACGCCCGCGGGTTCACCGACGCCGCCATCTTCCCGGCCGCCCCGGCCGCGTACACCATGCCGGCCATGACGGGCCCGGACGCCTTCTTCGGCGGGCAGAAGATCATCGAGGTGTTCGGCCCGGCCGCCAAGTCCATACCGGACAGCTACGAGGCGCCGGCCGACGCGGCCGTCATGGCCCCGTACATGACGGAGCTGACCAACATCGAGGCCAAGGGCAAGAAGCCCGACGACGCCTGGAACGACGCGGTCAGCCAGGCCAAGCAGATCGCCCGGCGCCAGGGGGTGAGCTGAGGTGACGTCACCTCCGGTCACCGGTCCGGTCGCGGTGCCCGAGCACCGCGGCCGGCCGGGCCCGGCCCGGTTCCGCCCGCGGCGCGCCACGCCCGCCGGCACCACCGTCCGGCCCAGGCGGCGCGGGCCGCTGTCGTACTGGCGGCAGTACCTGGCGATCTCGCCCTTCTACCTGATCTTCGCCGCGTTCTCCTTCTTCCCGGTCTTCTACTCGCTGTACCTGGCGTTCCAGCGCTGGGACGGCCTCGGCGACATGCAGTTCGTGGGCCTGCAGCAGTTCAAGTTCCTGTGGTCGGACCCGGTCTTCTGGCTGTCGATCCGCAACACCCTGGTGATCTGGGTGCTGTCCACCGTGCCCACCCTCCTGGGCGCCCTGGTGCTGGCGACGCTGCTGCATTCTGTGCGCCGCTTCAAGGGCTTCTACCGGATCGCCCTCTACCTGCCGAACGTCACCTCGATCGTCGCGGTGGCGATCTTCTTCGGCGCGGTGTTCAGCAACAACTTCGGCCTGGTCAACGCGATCCTGGGCACGGTCGGCATCTCGCCGGTCCCGTGGCTGAGCAACCCGTGGCTGATCAAGGTGGTCATCTCGCTGCTGATGACCTGGATGTGGACCGGCTACAACATGATCATCTACCTGGCCGGCCTCCAGGCGATCCCCACCTCGATCTACGAGGCGGCGAAGGTCGACGGCGCCGGCCCGGTCCGCACGTTCTTCCAGATCACCATCCCGATCATGCGGCCGATCATCCTGTTCACCGTCGTCATCTCGACGATCAACGGCCTGCAGAGCTTCAGCGAACCCCAGGTCCTGTTCGCGAGCAACGCCGCCAACGCGAACCTCGGCGGCCCTGGACAGGCCGGTCTGACCACGCTGCTGTACTTCTACCAGTCGGCCTTCCTCAACAACGACTACGGCTACGGCGCGGCCATCGTGTGGGCCTTCTTCCTGCTGATCATCGTCCTCGTCGCCGTCAACTGGCGCATCACCCAACGAGGGAGGAAGCCGTGACCACAGCCGACCCGACCGCCGACCCGACGCGGCCGGCCCCGCGCGCGAGGCGGCTGCGCCGCCCCAAGGGCCTGACCGCGCACATCGTCCTCATGGCGGCCGTCCTGATCTCGGTCTTCCCGTTCCTGTGGACGATCGTGATGGCGACCAACACCACCCAGGACATCTACAAGAGCCCGCCGAAGTTCACCTTCGGCTCCCACCTGCTGGAGAACATCCGGCACGTGCTCAACACCATCGACTTCTTCGGGTCGATGCTCAACACGGTCGTCGTCGCGACCGTCACCACGGTCCTGGTGCTGTTCATCGACTCGCTGGCGGCCTTCACCTTCGCCAAGTTCGACTTCCCCGGCCGCAAGGTGCTCTTCGGCACGCTGCTGCTGTTCATGATGCTGCCGCTGCAGCTGGCGATCCTGCCGCAGTTCATCCTCATGTCGAACATCGGCTGGGTCGGCATGCTCAAGGCGCTGATCCCGCCCGCTCTGGCCAACGCCTTCGGCATCTTCTGGCTGCGCCAGTACATCGAGAACGGTGTGCCCGACGAACTCCTGGACGCCGCGCGCATCGACGGCGCCGGGTTCTTCCGCCAGTACTGGAACATCGCGCTGCCGATGATCAGGCCCGCGTTGTCCTTCCTCGCCATCTACGCCTTCGTCGGGGCCTGGAACGACTACGTCTGGCCGCTCATCGTGCTCACCAACCCCGACCACGTGACCCTCCAGGTGGAGCTCGCCCAGCTGAACGTCGGCCACACCACCGACTACAGCATGGTCATGGCCGGTGTGCTGATGGCGTCACTCCCGCTGGTGCTGGTCTTCGCCATATTCGCCCGCGGTTTCATAGCGGGCGCCACCGAGGGCGCGGTGCAGGGCACCTGACCCGCGCGGGCCGGACCGGCCCGCGCGGCACACGCACGACGCCCGCGCAGCACACGCACGACGCCCACGCAGCACACGCACGACGCCCACGCAGCACACGCACGACGCCCACGCGGCACACGCGAGACAGAGGAGGGATCCGGTGACGGACGTCGGCCGGGACGGCAGCGGTCACGGCAGGGTGCTCGTAGTGGGCATGGACGGGCTGCGCCACGACCGGCTGCCCCTCCCCCAGCCTTCGGCCGGGGGGACCCCCCTCTCGCTTCGCTCGGGCGCCCACGCGCCCGTCCTGCACGGCCTCATGGCCGCGGGTGCCCACGGCACCAGCCTGCTGCCCTACGGCGAGGCGGACGGCCAGGCCGACGACGGGCCGTCGACGAGCATGGCCTACACCGACTCCGGCCCCGGCTGGTCGAGCGTGCTGACGGGGGTGTGGCCCGACCGCCACGGGGTCACCGGCAACGACTTCGTCGGCGCCGACTACACCCGCCACCCCGACTTCCTCAGCCGCGCGGCCACCGCCCGTCCCGGCCTGCGCACCGCGGCCGCGGTGTCCTGGCCGGAGCTGGTCCACCGCGGCACCCTCGGTCCCGCCATCGGCCGGCGGGTCCATTACGACGGCGAGACCCACGGCTACGCGAGCGCGGACGACCTGGTCGCCCGCACCGCCGTCCGCTGGCTCACCGAGCACGACCCGGACCTGGTGTTCGTGTACTTCGGCGCCACCGACGAGGCCGGCCACGCCACCGGCCCGCTCTCCCCCGCCTACGACCACGCCCTCCGCACCCAGGACACCCACCTCGGGCGGCTGCTGGCGGCGATCGACGCCCGGCGCCCCGGCGAGCGGTGGACCGTACTGGTCACCACCGACCACGGGCATCTCGACACCGGCGGCCACGGCGGCGACACGCGTGCCGAACGGGAGGTCTTCGTGATCCTCGCCGAGCCCGGCACGCCCCGCGGCACCCTGCTCGACTCGCCCCGCCTCGTCGACATCGCCCCCACCGTCCTGGACCGGCTCGGCATCCCCGTCGACCCCGCCTGGGGCTGGGAGGGACGCGTCCTGCCCAGGCCCGCCACGTCACCCACGTCAGCAGAGAAGTGAGCCATCCGCCGATGAACGATCCGTCGATCCCCGGGCCCCGGCCTGCCGATCCCCTGGTCGCCCTCCGCCCCTGGGAGGCACCCGAGGTGACCTCCTGGGGACGGCTCCCCATGAACGCCGTCGACCGGCGCGCCGGAGCACTCCCCCTGGACGGCGACTGGCGCTTCCAGTTGCTGCCAGCTCCGGACGCGCCGGTCGGCGGCTCCTGGTCCACGGCGCACGTCCCCGGCGCCTGGACGGTGCAGGACACCGACGACCTGCCGCAGTACACGAACGTCACCATGCCGTTCCGCGAGTTCCCGCCGGCCTCCCCCGCCGCCAACCCGACGGGGGTCTACGAGCGTGAGCTGGACGTCCCCGCCGGGTGGGCCGGGCGCCGGATCGTGCTCCAGGTCGGCGCCGCGGAGAGCGTGCTCCTCGTGCACGTCGACGGGCGGCCGGTGGGCGTCTCCAAGGACTCGCACCTGGCGGCCGAGTTCGACCTGACCCACGCCGTCCGCCCCGGCGAGCGGTCGGTCCTCAGGCTCACCGTCGTCAAGTGGTCGGACGCCTCGCACATCGAGGACCAGGACCACTGGTGGCACGGCGGGATCACCCGCTCGGTGCTGCTGTACGCGACCGACCCGCTGCATCTCGCGGACGTGACCGTGCGGGCGCGGCGGGACGGCGAGCTGCGGGTGGACTGCGTCGTACGGGACCACGGCGGTGCGCTGCCGGACGGCTGGTACGTCACCGGCGACCTGGACGGCGAACTCCTCGCGCAGGACTCCGAGTTCGACCGGCTCAACACCGAGGACGACCGGGTCTCCGACTTCCTCGGCGAGGCCCGCGTCCACGCCGTCGTGCCCGAGGTGCGCACCTGGAACGCGGAGCAGCCCGAGCTGTATGGGCTGACCGTCCGGCTGCACCGCGCCGACGGCACGGTCGCCGACACGTCGTACCACCGCGTCGGCTTCCGGGACGTCGAGATCGACGGCCGGGATCTGCTGGTCAACGGCGAGCGGATCTTCGTTCGCGGCGTCAACCGGCACGACTTCCACCCCCTCACCGGGCGGACGGTGTCCTACGACGAGATGCGGGCGGATCTCGTGGTGCTGAAGCGGTTCGGTTTCAACGCGATCCGCACCTCGCACTACCCGAACGACCCGGCCCTGTACGACCTCGCCGACGAGCTGGGTTTCTACGTCGTCGACGAGGCGGACATCGAGTCCCACGACCACGCGCACGAGATCGCGGACGACCCGCGCTACCTGAACGCCTTCGTGGACCGGGTCTCGCGGATGGTGCTGCGCGACAAGAACCACCCCTCCGTCATCATCTGGTCGCTGGGCAACGAGTCCGACTACGGGGCGAACCACGACGCGGCGGCGGGCTGGGTGCGGCGGCACGACCCGACCCGGCCGATCCAGTACGAGGGGGCGGCCAAGCGCGGCTGGGCGGACCCGGACGTGGCCTCCGACATCGCCTGCCCGATGTACGCGCCGCTGGAGGACTGTGTCGCGCACGCCCTGTCCGGGGAGCAGACCAAGCCCCTCATCCAGTGCGAGTACTCCCACGCGATGGGCAACAGCAACGGCACGCTGGCCGACCACTGGGCCGCCATCGAGTCCACTCCGGGTCTTCAGGGCGGGTTCATCTGGGAGTTCTGGGACCACGGAATTCTCCAGCGGGTGAGCGACGGTAGACCGGTCGGGCGCGCGGGCGCCGGACTGTACGACAACGGTGTCGCCGCGCCCGGCCACCGCTGGGCGTACGGCGGTGACTTCGGCGAGGCCCTGCACGACGGGGCGTTCGTCGCGGACGGCATGGTCTTCCCGGACCGCACCCCCAAGCCCGCGATGTACGAGCACCGGGAGATCGCCGGGCCGGTCCGCATCCGGTGCTTCAAGCACGAGGGCATCGTGCTCGCCAACCACCAGCACTTCCGGGGCCTCGACTGGCTGACCGGCACCTGGGAGCTGGCGCTGGCCGACGGCCGTACCCTGACCGCGCCGGCCGAGCTGCCCGAGCTGTGCCCCGGCGAGACCGCGGCCGTGCCGCTGCCCTTCGAGGTGCCGGCGGACGGCGGAGAGGCATGGTTGACGCTTCGGGTGACCACGGCCGAGGACCAGGCCTGGGCGCCGGCCGGAACGGAGATCTGCGCACCGCAGGTCCGGATCCGGGCGGCGGACACGCCCAGGCGGCCGGTGCCGGCGGGACCCGCCGTCGAGGTGGACGGCGAGGGTCTGCTGCGGCACCCGCTGCTGACGGCCGCGCCGGCGCTCTCGCTGTGGCGGGCGCCCACGGACAACGACGAGCTGGGCGGGATCGCGCCGCGCTGGCGGGCCTGGGGTCTGGACAGCCTGGTGCGCAAGGTGGTCTCGGTGCACCAGGAGCGCGACCGGGTCACCGTGCTCGCCGAGTACGCCGGTACGACGGGAGTCGTGCGGCACCGGCAGGAGTTCACCGCGGTCGAGGGCGGGGTCCGGGTCGACGAGTCGGCCGAGCTGCCCGAGGAGTTCGCGGACGTGGCCCGGGTCGGCTCGGTCTTCGAGACGGTGGCCGGGCTCGACCTGCTGGAGTGGTTCGGTCAGGGTCCCTGGGAGTCGTACCCGGACCGTGCCGCCGGTGCCCCGGTCGGCCACCACTCCGTCCCTGTGGACGAGCTGTTCACCCCGTATCTTCGGCCCCAGGAGAGCGGGGGCCGCCATGGCGTACGGCGGTTCACGCTGTCGGCGCCGGACGCCACCGGACTCGCGGTCGAGCTGGACGAGCCCCGCCAGGTATCCGTCACCCGCTACCGCGCCGAGGACCTCACCGCCGTCACCCACCACGACGAACTCGTGCCCCGAGCCGGCTGCGTGGTCCACATCGACGCCGCACACCGGGGCCTCGGTACGGCGTCGTGCGGCCCCGACACCTTCCCCTCCTACCTCGTCGCACCGGGCGTCCACCGCTGGAGCTGGACCCTGCGCGTCCTCTGAGAACCGTCTGCCGAGATCCGTCTTCCGAGATCCCCCCACGCCCTTCGCCGTCACTTCCGCTTACTCACGGAGCACACGTGTGTACTTCGCATGACCACCCTCAGGGCGAGGCCGCGCAGGCCGGAGCCGGACGTCGCGGTTTCCTCCGGGCGACCGCGCTGCTCGGCGCCGCCGCCACCGCCGGCGTCGCGGTGCCCACCGTCGCCGAGGCGTCCTCCGGTTCCGGCCCGCGGCCCGACCCGGAGAGCCGGCGCTTCACCCTCGCGGTGATGCCCGACACCCAGTACCTCTTCGACGGGCCGAGCATCAACCCGGCGCCCATCGAGGCCTCGCTGCGCTACCTGCTGGAGCACGGCGGCGAATCCGACGACAACATCGTCTTCCTGTCCCACCTCGGCGACCTCACCCAGAACGGGGCGGCGGAGGAGTTCGCCGCGATCAGCAAGGCGTTCGAGATCCTCGACCGGCGCGGGGTCGGCTACAGCGTGCTGGCCGGCAACCACGACGTCAGGTCGTCCACGGACGACCAGCGCGGTGCCTCGCCGTACCTGGACGCCTTCGGTCCGCGGCGCTTCGAGGACAAGCCGACGTTCGGCGGTGCCTCCGCGGACGGCTACAACACCTACCACCTGTTCAGGGCGGCCGGGCGCGAGTGGCTCGTGCTGGCGCTGGACTGGCGGCTGTCGGCCAAGGGGTACGCCTGGGCGAAGGACGTCATCGCCGCGCACCCGAAGGCGCCGGTCATCCTCACCACGCACGAACTGGTCGTGGACGACGACGAGTTGTCGTCGTACGGGCAGCAGCTGTGGGACCAGCTGATCGACGAGCACGACCAGATCTTCCTCACGCTGAACGGCCACTACTGGCCGGCCCGCCGCGCGACCCGCAAGAACGCGGCCGGCAACGACGTGCACCTGCACCTGACGAACTACCAGAACCGGTACTTCGGCGGCGCGGCGATGATCCGCCTCTACCACTTCGACCTGGACCGCGACGTCATCGACGTGGAGACGGTCTCGCCGTGGATCCTCGGCCGGGCCAAGAAGGGCCTGAACGAGCTGGAGCGGCAGGAGATGGAGCTGAGCGGCGACGGGGACCGCTTCTCCGTCGACATCGACTTCGCGGACCGCTTCGAAGGCTTCGACCCGGTGCCGGTCCGCCCGGCACGGCCCGCCTCGCGGCTGCTGGTCCGGGGCACGGCCGCCTACTGGCGGTTCGACTCGGCGGTCTCCGGCACGGTCCGTGACCTGTCCGGCAACGGCAACGACCTCACCGTGGTCTCGGTGGGCGGCGGCACCCTCGGCTGGTCGGCCGACCACCACCCGGACCAGCCGGGCCACGGCAGCCTGGAGTTCACCGGCTACAAGTCGCCGCTCAAGGGTGCCTACCTGCGGACCGTCGACGGCGCGCCGCTCAACTCGGCGACCTTCAAGGACGGTTACACCATCGAGGCGTTCTACCGGCTGCCCGCCGACTGGGATCCCTCGCACAACGCCTGGTCGGGCCTGGTCAGCCGGACCGGCCGCAACGGCTCCGTGGGCACCGTCACCGACGACCCGGACGAGCCGCTCGCCACCCTGTCCATCTCCGACGGGCCGGGTCCGCAGTGGGCGATGCACCCGCTCAACCAGCAGCAGCTGGTCACCAACTGGGGCGACGAGACCGCCCGCGAGACCTGGTGGCACCTGGCCGTGGTCAACGACGGACGGCACACCACGATGTATGTCCAGGGCTGCCCGGTGGCCCGCAATCCGCACGCCGCCGCGGTCGGCATCGCCTCCTCCGGGAAGCCCTGGCTGCTCGGCGGCTACGAGTACGCGGACCGGATCGACCAGATCCTGCACGGCCGCCTCGGCGACGTCCGGATCGTCTCCCGGGCGTTGCCCGTCTCCTCCTTCATGACCCACTGGCCCCCGTCACGAGGATCATCATCATGACCGAGCAGCAGCTGCCCAGCTGGGCCGATCCTGCCGTCTCCCCCGCCGACCTGGACGCCCAGGGCATGTCGAGGCGTGGACTCCTGCGCCGGGCGGGCCTGTTCGGCGCCGCGTTCGCGCTCGGGTCCGCGGCGACCCCCGCGTCCGCCGCGTCCGGCCGAGGCCTGGGCGGCGAGGATCCCCGCCTCGCCTACCTGGTCGGCGACCATCACGTGCACTCCGTGTACAGCCACGACGCCAAGTACACGTTCTCCCAGCAGGCCCGGGCCGCCGCGAAGTACGGCCTGGACTGGATGGTGTTCAACGAGCACTCCAACTTCGGGCACGCCTACTACGGCGCGAAGCTGGAGCACGCCGAGATCCTCAAGGCGCGTGCCGAGAACCCGCGCCAGCTGATCTTCCAGGGCCTGGAGTGGTACATCCCGGCCGCCGAGCACTGCACGGTGTTCGCCGCGCCAGGACCGCACGAGACCGACCTGCTCACGCAGTTCGAGCTGGCCTACGACGGGAAGCTCCTGGGCTACACCGAGGGGGCGGCGGGTGCGGCCGACACCGCCCGCAACGAGGCGCACGCCGTCAAGGCCATCCAGTGGCTGGCCGAGCGGCGCCGTACCGGCTACGTCGACGACGTCCTCGTCCTCGCCAACCACCCGCTGCGGCTCGGCATCGACTCCCCGCACGAGATGCGCAACTGGCGGGACGCAGGGTGGGGTGGCGGGAACGAGGAAGCCGCCGAGATCATGATCGGCATGGAGGGCGCGCCCGGCGCCCAGGGTGCCGCGATCCCCGGCTGGCGCGGGACCACCTCGATCCGCGGCGAGTACGAGAACAAGCCCTCCGCGCAGTCCTGGGCGGGCTACCCGGCGGACGCCTACCTGACGTACGGCGGTTTCGACTGGGCGACGGCGACGGTGGGCGGCCTCTGGGACGCGATGCTGTCCGAGGGCCGCCTGTTCACCATCACCACCAACTCCGACAACCACCGCACGGTCTTCGACACCTGGAAGAACGGCGACTGGCCGCCGGGGCAGAACTTCGACAACACCGGCAAGCTGCCCGACCCGGTGCACACCGACACCCCGCAGCCCGGCAGCGACTTCTGGCCCGGCGAGTTCAGCCGGACCCACGTCGGCGTCACCCGGTACGGCTACCGCGCGGTGATGGCGGGACTGCGCGCGGGCCGGGTGTGGCTGGACCACGGACACCTGCTGGACGGCCTCGACGTCCGGCTGAAGCGGGACTGCGACCACGGCGAGGGCGTCACCCTCGGCGGCCGGCTGCGCGTCCGCAAGGGCGAGCGGATCACCCTGAACGTGACGGTGACGACCGCGTCCCGGGCCAACGCCCAGGGAATCCTGCCCCAGTTGGCGCACGTCGACGTCATCCGGGGCGCGGTGCGCGGCCCGGTCGCCGACCGCGACACCTGGCAGGCGCCGGACACCAGGGTCGTGCAGTCCAAGGACGTGTCCGGCCGCAGGGGCACGTACACCCTGCGGATCCCGGTCACCGCGGGCGACGAGTCGTTCTACGTCCGGCTGCGCGGCAGCGACGGCAAACGCAACGGAACGGGCTACCTGGGCGCGGCGATCGACCCGCACGGCCCGATCCCGCACGAGCCGGGCGACGGCGACCCGTGGGCGGACACGTGGTTCTACTCGAACCCGATCTTCGTGGACGTGGTGGGCTGAGCCGAGCGCCCCGTAGGGGCGCGGGGAACTGCGCGACCAGCCCCCACCAGCCCGCGGCACTACGCGTAGAACCGCGACAAGCTCTGCAGCACGGCGGCGGGCTTGGTCCCGCCGTCGACCTCGATCGTCCCGTCGACGACGATCTGCACGCCGCCCGGCACGTCCTCGACCTCCGTCAGGCGGCCGGCCAGGCGGATGCGGGAGCCGACCTTCACCGGGGCGGGGAAACGCACCTTGTTCAGGCCGTAGTTGACCTTCGTGGTGACGCCCTGGACGTCCAGGAGCTCGGTGAACAGGGGGATGAACAGCGACAGGGTGAGGTAGCCGTGGGCGATCGGGGCGCCGAAGGGGCCCGCGGCCGCCCGCTCCGGGTCGACGTGGATCCACTGGTGGTCGCCGGTGGCGTCGGCGAAGGTGTCGATGCGGTCCTGGGTGACCTCGATCCAGTCGCTGTTGCCCAGGTCCCTGCCCGCGAGCTTCTTCAGTTCGTCGAGTCCGTTGACGGTGACGGTCATGTGGCGTTCCTTGGCTGGGAGTCGGGAGAGCCGTAGCGCTTGCGCACGCGGGCCTTGAGGAGCTTTCCGGAGGCGGTGCGCGGGAGTTCGTCGGCGAGCACCACCGATTTGGGGAGCTTGTACTTGGCGAGCCGCCCGGCCAGCGAGGCGAGCACCTCGTCGGGGTCGAGGACGGTGCCCTCGCGGGGGACGACCACCGCACGCGGCACCTCGCCCCACTTGTCGTCCGGTACGCCGATCACCGCGCACTCGGCGATGCCGGGGTGGGCGAGGAGCAGGTCCTCGATCTCGGCGGGGTAGACGTTCTCGCCGCCGGAGATGATCATGTCCTTGAGCCGGTCGACGATGAAGACGTAACCGTCCGCGTCGACCGTGGCCGCGTCCCCGCTGCGGAACCAGCCGTCCGCGAAGGAGGCCGCGGTCTCCTCCGGCAGGCCCCAGTAGCCGGGCATGACATGGGGTCCGCGGACCATGACCTCGCCGGGCTCGCCGACGTCGACCGGGGTCAGGTCGGGCCGTACGACCCGTACGTCGCTGAAGAAGTGCGGCACGCCCGCCGAGCCCGCCTTGCTGATCGCGTGCTCGGCGTCGAGGAAGAGAACGCCGGGTGCGGCCTCGGTCATGCCGTAGCCCTGGAGGAAGGTCAGCCCCCGTTCCTGGTAGACGGCGATCAGCGGGGTCGGGACCGGGGAGCCGCCGCAGGTGAGGATGCGCAGGGAGGACAGGTCGGCGTCCGGCCAGCGGGGATGGCGGGCCACCTGGTCGAACATCGTCGGGACCCCGAACATGAAGGTGATCCGGTGCTGTTCGATCAGGTCGATGGTGACGTCCGGGTCGAAGG
Source organism: Streptomyces sp. NPDC051105 (assembly GCF_040682795.1). Taxonomy (NCBI): domain Bacteria; kingdom Bacillati; phylum Actinomycetota; class Actinomycetes; order Kitasatosporales; family Streptomycetaceae; genus Streptomyces; species Streptomyces sp. NPDC051105. The sequence goes on from NZ_JBFBBR010000007.1 coordinate 229,877, forward strand.
ACTCCACCAGGACACAGGTGCCGCCCTTGAGGAGGACCGGCAGGGTAAGCATGTTGAGGCCCGCTGTGTGGAACAACGGGGCGGAGACCAGGGCGCGTTCGTCGGCGATCAGGTCGGTGTCGACCAGGACGTTGACCGCGTTCCAGGTCAGGTTGGCGTGCGTGAGCATCGCGCCCTTGGGGCGGCCGGTCGTCCCCGAGGTGTACATGATGATGCAGGTGTCGTCGGGGGCGACCGGTTCGTCGATCGGGTCGTCGGCCGCGGCAGCCAGCAGTTCCTCGTACTCCGGGCCGACCTCGACGTACGTCCGGACGTCGGTGGTGCCGGGCAGGCCCGCGACGAGACCGGCGTGCGAGGGGCCGTAGAGAAGGGCCTTGGCGCCGGAGTCGCCGAGCTGGTACGCGATCTCGGGGCCGACCAGGCGGGTGTTGAGGGGGACGAAGACCGCGCCGAGCACGCCGGCCGCGAACAGGGTCTCCAGGTAGGCGGGGTGGTTGGGGCCGAGGTACGCGATGCGGTCGCCGCGGCGGATGCCCCGGGCGCGCAGGGCGTGGGCCAGGCGGGTGGTGCGTGCGTGCAGTGTGCGGTAGTCGGTCGGCTGCCCGCCGAACACCAGTGCCGTGCGGTGCGGGGTCTTGCGGGCCCGGCGTGCGGGCCATGACCCCAGTCCCTCGTTGCGCATCTGCGGCCCCTTACGCCGTGGTCAGCCCGAGCAGGCGGGCGGCGTTCTCCTTGAGGATCTTCGGCCGGACCTCGTCCTTGATCGGCAGCTTCTCGAAGTCGGCGAGCCACCGGTCGGGGGTGAGGACGGGGAAGTCGGAGCCGAACAGCACCTTGTCCCTGAGCAGCGTGTTGGCGTACTGCACCAGCTGCGGCGGGAAGTACTTCGGCGACCAGCCGGACAGGTCGATGTGCACGCCCGGCTTGTGGGTGGCGATGGCGAGGGCCTCGTCCTGCCAGGGGAAGGACGGGTGCGCCAGGATGATCTTGAGGTGCGGGAAGTCGGCGGCCACGTCGTCCACGTGGAGCGGGTTGCTGTACTTCAGCCGGATCCCGCCGCCGCCCGGGACACCGGCTCCGATGCCGGTCTGGCCGGTGTGGAAGAGGGCGATGGTGCCGGTCTCCTCGATCACCTCGTAGAGGCCGTAGGCCACCGCGCGGTCGTTCGGGAAGAAGCCCTGGATGCTGGGGTGGAACTTGAAGCCCTTGACCCCGTACTCCTCGACCAGGCGGCGGGCCTGCCGGACACCCGCCTTCCCCCGGAAGGGGTCGACGGAGGCGAAGGGGATCAGCACGTCCGCGTTGGCCGCGGCGGCCTCCGCGACCTCCTCGTTGGGGACGGGCGCGGTGCCGGTGGCGGACTCGGCGTCCACCGTGAAGATCACGGCGGCCATGTTCCGCTCCCGGTAGTAGGCGGCGGTCTCCTCGATCGTCGGCTTCCGCTTGCCCTCGACCTTGAAGTAGGCGGAGGAGGCGTCGTGCAGATCGTCGTCCAGGGAGGAGTGGCCCTTGGCGGATACCTCGGCGTGCGTGTGGACGTCGATCGCCGCGAGTGCCTCGATGTCCATCACGCCTCCGGGAACGCGGGCGCCGGGATGCCGACCGTCTGGAGCTCGGCGCCGACCGAGGTGGGGAAGGCGTCGGCCAGGGTGTCCGGGGTCCAGCCGCCGTCGGCGTAGGCCGCCCGGATCTCCTGGGGGTGCGACCAGAGTGCCACCTTGTCGCCGCCGATACCGATGGCCTGGCCGGTGATCGAGCGGGCGGCCTCGGAGGCGAGGAAGGGGACGAGGGCCGCGCAGTCCTCGGGGGTGCCGAAGCCCTCGCCCTTGCGCAGGAAGCCTGGGAGCGGTTCGCCGTTCTTCATGGCCTCGATGTAGGGGGCGAAGGCGGGGATGGTCTCGGTCATCGCGGTGGCGGCCACCGGGACGATCGCGTTGACGGTGATGTTCGCCCGGCCCAGCTCCATCGACCAGGTGCGGGCCATGGCGGCGATGCCGGCCTTGGCGGCGGAGTAGTTGGTCTGGCCGAAGTTGCCGCGCTGGCCGGCCGGGGAGCCGACCAGGATCAGGGTGCCGCCCTCGCCCTGCTCGCGCATCCGGACGGCGGCGGCGCGGGCGCAGGTGAAGGTGCCCCTGAGGTGGGTGGTGAGCACCGCGTCGAAGTCGTCGTCGGTCATCTTCCACAGCACCTTGTCGCGCAGGATGCCCGCGTTGGTGACCAGGACGTCGAGGCGCCCGAACTCCGCCACGGCCCGGGCGACCAGCCGGTCCGCGGCCTCGCTCGTCCCGACCGGGACCACTTCGGCGACGGCGGTGCCGCCGGCCTCGGTGATGGACTTCACGGCCTGCTCGGCGAGGGCCTCGTCCACGTCGTTGACGACCACGGAGGCACCGTGGGCGGCGAGTGCGTGGGCGTAGGCGAGGCCGAGGCCCCGGCCGCTGCCGGTGACGACGGCGGCCTTGCCGGTGAGATCGATGCTGGGCACGGGCGGTGTCCCTTCGGGTACGACGGGTGCGGCTTGCGGGTACGACGGATGCGGCTTCTCGGATGAGAGGCGGGTGGGGCCTCTTCGGTGAGAGGGGGGGTGGCGCCTCTTCGGTGAGAGGGGGGCTTCGAGATCGAAGCTAAGAGCAATAATTGTTGTCGTCAATAGTTGTTGCCCATCCATGGGTGCGCCATGCTGGAATCCGCACCACTGACCGCCCCGCCGCCGGGGCCCGGACCAGGGAGACGGCCATCACCCGCCAGCACACCGAGAACCCGACCTCGATCGACGCGGACGAGCCGTGGATGCGGGGGCTGCACGCGGACACCGGTTACCTGCTGTACCGCCTGGGTCTGCGCTCGGGGCAGCTCTTCAACACGTACCTGCAGGAGTCGGGGGTACGGCTGCGCCACTACGCGGTGCTGCGTTTCCTCGCCACCTCGGAGGGCGCGCTCCAGCGGGAGCTGAGCACCCGGCTCGGCTACGACCCGAGCGCGATCGTCGGCCTGGTCGACGACCTGGAGAAGCTGGGCTTCGCCGAGCGGCGCCCCTCCCCCGACGACCGCCGCAGCCGGATCGTCGTCCTCACCGAGGCCGGCGGTGCCTTCCTGCGGGACACCGACGAGGCGGGCCAGCGCGTCACGAACGATCTGCTGGGCCCGCTCGGCCCCGCCGAGCGCCAGGCGCTCCACGATCTGCTGCTGCGCGTCGCCGACCGGCCATGACCGCCGCCGCCCGCTCCGCGCCCGACCGGCTGCTGTCGGTGCTCGCCGCGTTCGACCACGGGCATCCGGCGCTCAGCCTGAGCGGTATCAGCCGCCGGGCCGGGCTCTCCCTGACCACCGCGCACCGCCTGGTCGGCGCGCTCACGGCCTGGGGCGCGCTGGAGCGGGACGCGGACGGTTTCTACCATGTGGGGCTGCGGCTGTGGGAGCTGGCCGCGCTCGCGCCCCGGGGGCTCGCGCTGCGCCAGATCGCGCTGCCGTACCTGGAGGACCTGTACGAAGCGACCCATGAGAACGTGCAGTTGGCGGTGCGGGACGGGTCCGAGGTCGTCTACATCGAATGGCTGTCGGGGCGTTCGGCGGTGGGCGTGCACATCCGGGTGGGCGCCCGCTGGCCGCTGCACGCGACGGGGGTGGGCCTCGCTCTGCTCGCCCACGAGACACCGGGGTTCCAACAGGATTACTGCGCACGCCCGTTGGCCGCCTTCACGCCGTACACCATCACGGATCCGGGCCGGTTGCGCCGCTCGCTGGCCGAAGTCCGGCGCACAGGGGCCGCCGTGAGCAGCCGTCAGGTGACCGACGACGCGCTGTCGGTGGCGGCTCCGGTGCGCGGGGCAACGGGGCAGGTGGCCGCGGCCGTCTCGGTGGTGGTACCCCAGGCCGACGCGCAGGTACCGGCGTTGGTCCCTGTGGTACGGCTGGCCGCACGGGGCATCTCCCGGGCGCTGGGGTGGCGGCCGGAGCAGGCCTTGTAGCGTGACCCGGTGACGACGCCCCGGCACGGCATGGATGCGTCGTCCGCGTGGTGGGACGTGCCCCGGCAGGTGAGCCTCGTGACGGTGGAGACCCGCGGGCGGGTGACCTGCCAGCGGGCCGTGAGGTGTTCGCCCGGGTCCAGGCGGGCCTTGGCGGCCGTGTCCCGGGCGTGCACCACCCAGCCGCTCGGGGCGTCGAGGGTCAGCCGGGCGGCGTTCCAGGGCCGGGCGATGAGCGGGACCCGGATGCCGCCCTCGTACAGGTTCCGCTTGAGGCCGCGCAACGGGCCGTTGCCGTCGAAGAGGCCGGGGTCGGTGCCCACCTCCTCGCGCGGTCCGTTGTCGCTGTGTGCGACGGCCGTACCGCCGGCTTTAGAGAGCACCGCCAGGGTTCAGCCCGGCAGCGCCGCGCGCAACCGCCGGTCGCGGGGCGCCGGTTTGCGATCCAGACGGGCGTCCAGGAGGCGCCGGGCCGCGTCGCAGCGGCCGCCCGCCACCAGCGCGTACAGCAAGGTCTCCGCCACGACCTCCCGTTGGGCCGCGCTGCCGCCGACCCTGCGCAGCACCGGCAGCAGGGTGTGGAGCCCCCGGGCCGCCTCGTGGAAGCGTTCCTCGACGAGGTCGGCGAACGCCTCGCACAGCGGCGCGATCACCTCCCGCTGCACCGGGTCGGCGGCCGCCGCGTGGTCGCGCAGCCTGCGCAGCGCGGGCAGGTCGCCGGCGGCGGTGAGGGCGACGGCGGCGTGCAGCGCGGTGAACGCGGTCGCCGGCCGTTCCAGCACCTCCCGGGCCACCGACTCCAGGACGTCCGCCGCCGGCAGGTCCCCCACCCAGCTGTCGCTGAGCCGGGCCCGCCACAGCAGCGAACCGGAGTCCACCAGCGCCCGCACCCCGCGCACCCGGCCCGGCGCGAGCTGGGCGAACCAGCGGCGGCGGACGGCGGCCGGGTCGTCGAGGGCGAGTTCGTGCAGGGCGATGTGCCAGGAGAAGTGCGCCCGGTGCACCGCGCCCCGCCCGCGCCCGGACAACCAGCCGTCGAGCCAGTCCCGGCCCGCCTCGTGCGCCCCGGACTCGTAGTGGACATGTGCCAGGGCGTGCACCGCGTGCCCGGACGCGGGCTCGGCGGCCAGCGCGCGGTGGGCCAGCTCCCCCGCCTCGTGCAGCCGGCCCTGCTCCTGGCGCAGGAAGGCCAGCAGCGAGGTGTGGAACCAGTGCCCGTCGTACGCGGGCGAGGTCAGGTCGAGCAGCCGCAGGGCGTCGTCGTCCTGCAGGTCGCTCACCCCGGAGAACGCGATGGTGGGCACGGCCGCCGCGAGCGCCAGCGCGTCTGACGGGTGCTCCCGCAGATGCCGTACGAGCGCCTCGTCCCCGTCGTCACCGGTCACCCGGCGGGTGACCACGTCCACGAAGGACCGCTCGCGTTCGTCGGCCCGCTCGCGGACCGAGCGCTGGGCGTCGGCGAGGGCGCGCGGCACGTCGACGTCGGCGGCGCACTCGTGGCCCAGCAGGGCGAGGGCCGCGTGGCCGAGCGCGAAGCCGGGGTCGAGGGCGACCGCGCGGGCGAGCGCGTCCTCGGCGCCGGAGCGTACCTTGAGGACCCGGTCGAGCCCGCCCCGGTAGGCGGCGGCCGCCTCGGCGTGGGTGGAGAGGGGCAGCCCGTGGCCGTCGACGGGACGCCGGGACGCCCGCCCGCGTCCGGGCAGCGGCAGCAGCCGCTGGGCGAGTTCGGCGGCCTGGACGCGGATCTCGGGGATCGCCGTGGTCTCCCACAGCTCGCCCCGGCGCGGGGCACCGAGCGTGAACAGCGGCCCCTCGGCGCGGCCTTGGGCGTCGAGGAGCCGGCCCTCGCGGGTGGCGGCGCCCATGCCCAGCGGTCCGGGGACGGCGAGGCCGGCGGTGAACAGGGCCTGCCACAGAGGTGTGTCGAGACGGCGGCCGGGTCCGGTGCAGTCGACCACCCAACCGACCTCCACCACGTGGCCGTTGGACAGCTCGATCGCCAGGGAGCCGGTGTCGGCTTCCGTGACGCGGGCGACCGTGCCGGTATGGACATGCAGGCGGCGCGCGGTGCGGGCACGGGAGACGTGTTCGGCGGTGGCGGGGGCCATCCGGTGGCGGTGGGTGTTCCACAGGGCGCCCTCGCGGGCCAGGAACTCCTCACGCTCCTGCGGGGAAAGGCTGCGCCACAGCCGCGCGGTGTGCGGGCGGAGGCTGTCCAGGCCCGGCCGCCAGTCGCCGTGGGTGCGCACCGAGCGGCTCACCTGGCGGTAGACGGCGCGGCGCAGCCGGCCCAGCGAGGTGTCGTCGAGGCCCTCCGGGGCGGGCATGGCGCCGGCCGGGCGGAGGGCGTGCGGCTGGGGCAGCAGTCCGCTGCGGGACAGGGCGTGCACGGCACGGCCGGGGCGGTCGAGGGAGAGGGCGAGATCGACGGCGGTCAGACCGGTGCCGACCAGCAGGACGTCCTCGGGGCTGTCCCGTACGGGTTCCAGGGCACCCGGCGCCCACGGGGTGCCGACGAACCGGTCCGAGGCGCGCAGGGCGGGCGGGGCCCAGCCGGCTGTGGTCCCGGCGGGACCGGTGGCCAGGACCGCGCTGTCCGCCACCAGGGGTCCCCCCTCGGCGAGGTGGAGTTCCACCCGGCCGTCGGGGGTGCCGGTACAGGACTCCGCGCGGGTGCGCAGCCGGCGGACCGCGACCGTGCCGTGGGCGCGGACGAGGGCCTGGCCGAAGGTGTCGGCGAGGTAGGCACCGTAGCGGTAGCGGGTGGCGAAGTCGGCGCCGGTGACGGTGGGTTCGCCGTGCCGGCACAGCCAGCGGAGGAAGTGCCCGGGGTCGTCCGGGTAGGCGCTCATGTTGCCGGCGGGCACGTTGAGGCGGTGCCGGGGGTCGCGGGTGGCGTAGGCGGTGCCCCGGCCCGCCTCCGGGGCCGGGTCGATCAGGACGAGGTCGAGAGGGGTCCGGCGACGGTGCGCCGTCTCGCAGAGCTGGACGGCGGTGAGGGTGCCCGCCGCTCCGGCTCCCACGATGGCCACGCTCTGCCGCTTGCGGACGTCGGTCACGGAATACCTCCGGCGGGGGATCGGCGTACTGCTTCTTTACTATTCCGATCGGATAAGTGGGGAAGCCATCCCGGGAGGGGGATCTCACCGGAAACTCAGGCCGCCGCTCGGGCGTTCATACTCTGTTCACGAACGGAGGCGGGGACAACCGGGGTTCCGGTCGACTCGTTCCGGCCCCGCGAGGCGACGCCCGGAGACGCCCGGCGCTCCTCATCCGAATCTCAGGGATCACCCCCGCGATTCAAAGGAACCACCCATACAACCGGCGCAGGATGCCCTGACACAGGTGGACAAGTCAGAAAGGCGTGGCGTGGGCGTCCAGCACATATCGAACGGGTCCGGTCGGCAGTCGCGGAGGTGGACCCGGCGCGGGATCCTCGCCGCTCTCGGCGCGGTGCCCGCGGGGGCCGCGCTGGCCGGATGCAGTTCCTCGGCGGACACCTCGGCCGCCACCGACGGCAAGGGTGCGACGGCCTCGGCCAAGTCCGCGACCAAGAAGGCCACGATCACCGTGACGCCGGTCTCCGGCACCAAGAAGGCCGACTTCACCAGCCCGGTCAAGGTCACGGTGACCGACGGCACGCTGGCCTCGGTGACCGTCGCGGGCAACGACGGCTCGGCGCTGTCGGGCACCTTCAACGACGCGAAGACGACATGGACGTCGGCGAAGAACCCCTACTCGGGCACGAAGTACACGGTGACGGCGAAGGCCCAGGGTGCGACCGACGAGACGGTGGCCACCTTCACCACGAAGTCCCCGGGCGAGACCTTCATCGGCTACTTCACGCCGGAGGCGGACTCCACGTCCGGTGTCGGCATGCCGGTGTCGATCAACTTCACGCACGCGGTCGCGGACCGGGCCGCGGTCCAGAAGGCGATCACGGTGACGGCCGAGCCGGCGGTCGAGATCGTGGGGCACTGGTTCAGCGACACCCGGCTCGACTTCCGTCCGGAGACGTACTGGGCGGCGGGCACCAAGATCACCCTCAGTCTGCGGCTGAAGGACGTCGAGGGGACGGACGGTGTCTACGGCACGCAGTCGAAGGACGTCACCTTCCACATCGGCAGGGAGCAGATCTCCACGGTCGATCTGTCGGCCAAGCAGATGGTGGTCAAGCGCGACGGCGCCACGTACGCCAGCTACCCGGTCTCCGGCGGCGACTCCGACCACACCACCTGGTCCGGGATCATGGTGATCAGCGAGCGGTTCAAGCAGACCCGGATGGAGTCCTCCACGGTCGGTCTCGGCGACGAGTACGACATCCCCGACGTCCCGCACGCCCAGCGCCTGACCACCTCCGGCACCTTCGTGCACGGCAACTACTGGGCGTCCACGTCGGTGTTCGGCAGCCAGAACACCAGTCACGGCTGTGTCGGCCTGCACGACGCCAAGGGCGCGAACGACTCCTCGGTGGCCGGCTACAAGTTCTACGAGAGCTCGATGCTCGGCGATGTGGTGATCGTCAAGAACTCCGGCGAGAAGACCGTCGAGGCCTCCAACGGCCTCAACGGCTGGAACCTGTCCTGGTCGGACTGGAAGGCCGGCAGCGCGGTCTGACTCCTCGGCGCCTTCACCGCCTGAACTCCCGTGGGAAACAAGGAGATTCTTTGTTTTAACTCTTGACGACCGCAGGCACGGAGAGCACATTGGGCCCACTTTGAGAGCGCTCTCAGCAACATCTCCCGGCGCTCTCGAAGGCATCCCGCGCACCCCCACTCCGTACCCGAGAGGCACCCCATGAGTGAAACCTCCGGTATATCCCCCGCGGATCACAGACGGCGGCGCTCCCTCCGCCGTGCCCTCGTCGCCGTACTCGCCACGATCGGTCTGGCGGCCGCGGCCGCCACGACCGCCACCCTTCCCGCCAGCGCATCCGCACCCGGTGCGCCGTCCGGCTGGAGCCAGGTCTTCCTCGACGACTTCAACGGCACCGCCGGCACCGGCGTCAACACCTCCAACTGGCAGTACGACACCGGGATCTCGTACCCCGGCGGCCCCGCCAACTGGGGCACCGGCGAGGTCGAGACGATGACCTCCAGCACCACCAACGTCGCCCTCGACGGCAGCGGCAACCTGAAGATCACCCCGGTCCGCGACGCGTCGGGCAACTGGACGTCGGGCCGGATCGAGACCACCCGCACCGACTTCCAGCCCCCGGCCGGCGGCAAGCTGCGCGTCGAGGCGCGGATCCAGATGCCGAACGTCACCGGCGACGCCGCCCTCGGCTACTGGCCGGCGTTCTGGATGCTGGGCGCGCCCTACCGGGGCAACTACCAGAACTGGCCGGGCGTCGGCGAGCTGGACATCATGGAGAACGTCCAGGGTCTGAACAAGGTCTGGGCGACCATGCACTGCGGCACCAGCCCCGGCGGCCCCTGCAACGAGACGACGGGCCTCGGCAACTCCACCGCCTGCCCCAACACCACCTGCCAGTCCGGCTTCCACACCTACACGATGGAGTGGGACCGCTCGGTGAGCCCCGAGGCGATCCGCTTCTACGTCGACGGCGTCAACTACCAGACGGTGACCGCCGGTCAGGTGGACGCGACCACCTGGGCGAACGCCACCAACCACGGCTTCTTCGTCATCCTGAACGTGGCGATGGGCGGCGGCTTCCCGGGCGCGTTCGGCGGCGGCCCGACCAGCGCCACCGAGTCCGGCCACCCGATGGTCGTCGACTACGTCCAGGTGCTGCAGTCCAGTGGGAGCGGTACCACCACCCCGCCGACCGGCAACCGGGACGCCTACAGCGCGATCCAGGCCGAGTCGTACGACAGCCAGTCCGGCGTCACCGCCGAGACCACCACCGACACCGGCGGCGGCCAGGACATCGGGTACGTCGCCAACGGCGACTGGGCCCTGTACAAGGGCGTCAACTTCGGCTCCACGGCGGCCACCCAGTTCTACGCGAGGGTGGCGAGCGGCGCGGCCTCCGGCGTGAGCGGACTGGTCCAGGTACGTCTGGACAGCCCGTCCAACGCCCCCGTCGGCAGCTTCGCCGTCGGCAACACCGGCGGCTGGCAGACCTGGACGACGGTCCCGGCCAACATCAGCGCGGTGACCGGCACCCACGACGTCTACCTGACCTTCAGCAGCGGCCAGCCGGCGGACTTCGTGAACGTGAACTGGTTCGACTTCGGTCACTGACGGGGGAGTCGAGCACACGGCGCCGGGGTTCCCTCCGGCGCCGTCCCCGTGTCAGCGCAGCTCCGCCCGGAACGCCACCGGGGTCTGGCCCGTGTGCAGGTGGAAAAACTTGGAGAAGTTCGCCGCGTCCGGGAAGCCGATCGCCGCGCCCACCCGGCCGATCGGGAGGTCCGTGTGGGCCAGCAGGCGTTTGGCCTCCAGGACGACCCGCTTGTCGATGAAGCCCTTCGGGGTCTCCCCGGTGGCGGCGCGGACCGCGCGGACCAGGGTGCGGCGGGAGTAACCGAGGGCGTCGGCATAGGCGCTGACACTGTGGTTGGTGGCGAAGTCCTGCTCCACCGCGTCCCTGAAAAGGGTGAACGTCGTATCGGCCTGGCGGCGGGCCGCCTCCGCCGAGCTGGCCGCGAGATGCGCGAGTCGCAGCAGGAGCGCCGTGAGCGAGTGCCGCAGGACCGAGGTGTGCAGGCTCAGGGGGAGGGTCGCGGTGTCCTCGTACTCGCGTTGCAGGTGGGCGAGCGACGCCCGCAACGCGGTGAGCTGCGGCGCGTCGGGTCGGAGCAGGGGCGGCAGGTCGTAGCGGTAGAGGCCGGTCGCCTCCACGATCGCCCTCGGCAGGAAACCGGGCTGCATGGTCAGGACACTTCCGCGGTACTCGCAGGTCCGCGAGAAGCGGTGCACCTGCCCGGGCCGGATCCACAGCAGGTCACCGGCTTGTGCCTGGTACTCGGCGAAGTCGATCATGTGACGGACCGGGCCCTCGGTGAAGAGCATGACCACGTGGAAGTCGATGCGGTGGACGCGTTCCAGGGGGGCTTCGGCGTGCCACATGCGGCCGGTCCCCATCGGGCCGACCTGCATGCCGACACCGCCGACGCTCAGATCCACCGGGAAGGGGAAGGTTCTGATTCCGTCACCGTCGCCTGCCGCTTCGGGCGTTCTGTCCGCCATGTCCTTCTCGTGCCGTCCCTGTCGAAGATCCGTGTCCCACTTTCACCACAGGCTGACACACTCCGACCTTCCTTCCTAAAAGTCAGACTTTTAGTTTTGAACACGTCAGGCCAGCCAGAACGCTTCTAACGAGGACTTCTTGAAGATGAGCACGCAGACATCAGACGGCTTCGAGTGGACCGACCTGGACCGGCGTGCCGTGGACACCGCGCGCCTGCTCGCGGCCGACGCCGTGCAGCAGGTCGGCAACGGGCACCCCGGTACCGCGATGAGCCTGGCCCCGGCCGCGTACACGATCTTCCAGAAGGTGATGCGCCACGACCCGGCCGACCCGGAGTGGACCGGCCGGGACCGTTTCGTCCTCTCCCCCGGGCACACCTCGCTGACCCTCTACACCCAGCTGTTCCTCGCCGGGTACGAGCTGGAGCTGGACGACCTCAAGGCCTTCCGGACGCACGGGTCGAAGACGCCTGGTCACCCGGAGTACGGCCACACGGCCGGTGTCGAGACCACCACAGGACCGCTCGGCCAGGGCGTCGCCAACGCCGTCGGTATGGCGATGGCCGCCCGCTACGAGCGCGGCCTCTTCGACCCGGAGGCCCCCGAGGGCACCTCCCCCTTCGACCACACGATCTGGGCGATCGTCTCCGACGGCGACCTGGAGGAGGGCGTCTCCGCCGAGGCCTCCTCGATGGCCGGCCACCAGAAGCTCGGCAACCTGGTCTTCCTCTACGACGACAACCACATCTCCATCGAGGGCGACACCGCGACCGCGTTCTCCGAGGACGTGCTGGGGCGGTACGAGGCCTACGGCTGGCACACCCAGCGCATCGAGCCGACCGCCGAGGGTGACGTCGACGTTCACGCCCTGTACGCGGCCCTGAAGGCGGCCCGGGCGGAGACCGAGCGGCCGTCGATCATCGCGATGCGCACGATCATCGCCTGGCCCGCGCCGAACGCCCGGAACACCGAGGCCTCCCACGGCTCCGCGCTCGGCGCGGACGAGGTCGCCGCCACCAAGCGCGTCCTCGGCTTCGACCCGGAGCGGAGCTTCGAGGTCGCCGACGAGGTGCTGGCCCACACCCGCCGGGCGCTCGACCGGGGCGCCGAGGCGCACGCCGCCTGGGACAAGCGGATCGCCGAGTGGCGTACCGCTCAGCCGGAGCAGGCGCGGCTCTTCGACCGCGTCGTCGCCGGTCAGCTCCCCGAGGGCTGGGAGTCCGAGATCCCCGTCTTCGAGGAGGGCAAGTCCGTCGCCACCCGGGCCGCCTCCGGCAAGGTGCTCCAGGCGCTCGGCCCGGTGCTGCCCGAGCTGTGGGGCGGCTCCGCCGACCTCGCCGGCTCGAACAACACCACCATCGACAAGACCTCCTCCTTCCTGCCGAAGGGCAACCCGCTGCCCGAGGCCGACCCGTACGGCCGTACCGTCCACTTCGGGATCCGCGAGTTCTCGATGGCCGCCGAGATGAACGGCATCGCGCTGCACGGCAACACCCGGATCTACGGCGGCACCTTCCTGGTGTTCTCCGACTACATGCGCAACGCCGTCCGCATGGCCGCCCTCATGCAGCTCCCGGTGACCTACGTCTGGACCCATGACTCCATCGGCCTCGGCGAGGACGGCCCCACCCACCAGCCGGTCGAGCACCTCGCCTCGCTGCGGGCGATCCCGGGCCTGAACGTCGTCCGCCCGGCCGACGCCAACGAGACCGCGACGGCCTGGGCCGAGATCCTGAAGAGGCACGCCACGCACCCCGCCCCGCACGGGCTCGCGCTGACCCGCCAGGGCGTGCCGACGTACGCGCCGAACCCGGACGCGGCCAAGGGCGGCTACGTACTGCGCGAGTCGTCCACCGAGACCCCGGAGGTCATCGTCATCGCCACCGGTTCCGAGGTGCACCTCGCCGTCGGGGCGCGGGACCTCCTGGAGGCCGAGGGGATCGGCACCCGGGTGGTGTCGATGCCGTCCGTGGAGTGGTTCGAGGAGCAGCCGCGCGAGTACCGCGAGAGCGTCCTGCCGCCGGCCGTGAGGGCGCGGGTCGCCGTCGAGGCCGGGATCGGCCTGACCTGGTACCGCTTCGTCGGCGACGCCGGCCGGATCGTCTCCCTGGAGCACTTCGGCGCCTCCGCCGACGCCAAGACCCTGTTCGCCGAGTTCGGCTTCACCGCCGAGCACGTGGCCGCCGCGGCCCGCGAGTCGCGCGCCGCCGCCCGTACCGCCTGACCCGCCCGCCAGCAGCACTCACCGCAGTACCGCCAGCAGTACCAGAAGAGCCAGAAGAGTTCCGGTAGAGGAAGATGATCACTGTGACCCAAGCAACCGCCACCGCGGGAGCACTGAAGAACCTGTCCGACGAGGGCGTCTCGATCTGGCTGGACGACCTGTCGCGCAAGCGGATCAGCACCGGCAACCTGGCCGAGCTCGTCGCCACGAAGAACGTCGTCGGCGTCACCACCAACCCCTCGATCTTCCAGGCCGCCATCGGCTCGGGCGAGGGGTACGAGGAGCAGCTGGCCGACCTCGCCGTGCGGGGTGTCACGGTCGACGAGGCCGTCCGCATGATGACCACGCAGGACGTGCGTGCCGCCGCGGACGTACTGCGCCCGGTGTACGACGCGACGGACGGCCGGGACGGCCGGGTCTCCATCGAGGTCGACCCCCGGCTGGCCCACGACACCACGGCCACGGTCGCCGAGGCCAAGCAGCTCGCCTGGCTGGTCGACCGCCCCAACGTCATGATCAAGATCCCGGCCACCAAGGCCGGTCTCCCGGCGATCACCGAGGTCATCGGCCTCGGCATCAGCGTCAACGTCACGCTGATCTTCTCCCTGGAGCGCTACCGCGAGGTCATGGACGCCTACCTGGCCGGCCTGGAGCGGGCCGCCGCCAAGGGCCTGGACCTCTCCACGATCCACTCGGTGGCCTCCTTCTTCGTCTCCCGCGTCGACGCCGAGATCGACAAGCGGCTGACGGTCCTCGGCACCGACGAGGCGCTCGCCCTCAAGGGCCGGGCGGCGCTGGCCAACGCGCGGCTCGCCTACGAGGCCTACGAGGACGTCTTCGGCGGCGAGCGCTGGACCTCACTGGCCGGTGCCAGGGCCAACAGGCAGCGCCCGCTGTGGGCCTCCACCGGCGTGAAGGACCCGTCGTACAAGGACACCCTCTACGTCGACGAGCTGGTCGCGCCCGGCACGGTCAACACCATGCCGGAGGCGACGCTCGACGCCACCGCCGACCACGGCGACGTCCGCGGTGACACGGTGACCGGCGGCTACACCCAGGCCCGTGCCGACCTGGCGGCCGTCGAACGGCTCGGCGTCTCCTACGACGAGGTCGTGGGCAAGCTGGAGGACGAGGGCGTCGCCAAGTTCGAGGTGGCCTGGCAGGAGCTGCTGGACGCCGTCACGAAGTCCTTGAACAGCAAGGGAGTTGACGCGTAATGAGCAAGACCGCCAAGGAGGTGCGGGTTCCGGTGGTGCCCGCCGCCGACTGGGACAACCCGCTGCGGGACGCGCGCGACCGGCGGCTGCCGATGGTCGCCGGGCCGTCCGGCCTGGTCATCTTCGGTGTGACCGGTGACCTGTCCCGCAAGAAGCTGATGCCGGCCGTCTACGACCTGGCCAACCGGGGTCTGCTGCCCCCGGGCTTCTCGCTCGTCGGCTTCGCCCGCCGGGACTGGGAGGACCAGGACTTCGCCCAGGTCGTCCACGACGCGGTGCGCGAGCACGCCCGGACCCCGTTCCGCGAGGAGGTCTGGCAGCAGCTCGCCGAGGGCATGCGCTTCATTCCCGGCGACTTCGACGACGACACCGCGTTCAAGCAGCTGAAGGCCGCGGTCGACGAGCTGGACGGCTCCCGGGGGACCGGCGGCAACTTCGCCTTCTACCTCTCCGTGCCGCCGAAGTTCTTCCCGAAGGTCGTGCAGCAGCTGAAGAAGGTCGGCCTGGCCACCCCGCCGGCCGGGTCCTGGCGGCGGGCGGTCATCGAGAAGCCGTTCGGCCACGACCTGGCGTCGGCGCAGGACCTCAACCGGGTCGTGCACGAGGTGTTCGACCCGGAGCAGGTGTTCCGGATCGACCACTACCTGGGCAAGGAGACCGTCCAGAACATCCTGGCGCTGCGCTTCGCCAACCAGATGTACGAGCCGATCTGGAACCGCAGTTACGTCGACCACGTGCAGATCACCATGGCCGAGGACATCGGCATCGGCGGCCGGGCGGGGTACTACGACGGCATCGGGTCGGCCCGTGACGTCATCCAGAACCACCTGCTCCAGCTGATGGCGCTGACCGCCATGGAGGAGCCGATCGCGTTCGACGCGGACGCGCTGCTCACCGAGAAGCTGAAGGTCCTGAAGTCGGTGCGGCTGCCGGAGGACCTGGGCAAGCACACCGTGCGCGGTCAGTACGCCGAGGCCTGGCAGGGCGGTGAGAAGGTGATCGGCTACCTCCAGGAGGACGGTATCGACCCCAAGTCGAAGACCGACACCTACGCCGCGGTCAAGGTCGAGATCGACAACCGCCGCTGGGCGGGCGTGCCGTTCTACCTGCGCACCGGCAAGCGGCTGGGCCGCCGGGTCACCGAGATCGCGGTGGTCTTCCAGCGGGCCCCGCACTCCCCCTTCGACTCGACGGCCACCGAGGAACTCGGCGCGAACGCGATCGTCATCCGCGTCCAGCCCGACGAGGGCATGACCGTCCGGTTCGGCTCCAAGGTGCCGGGCACCTCCATGGAGATCCGGGACGTGACGATGGACTTCGCGTACGGCGAGTCGTTCACGGAGTCCAGCCCCGAGGCGTACGAGCGGCTCATCCTGGATGTGCTGCTCGGTGACGCCAATTTGTTCCCCCGTCACCAGGAAGTGGAAGAGTCCTGGAAGATCCTCGACCCGATCGAGACGTACTGGGCGAAGCATGGCAAGCCCGCGCAGTACGAGTCGGGCAGCTGGGGACCGAAGGAAGCCGACGAGATGCTCGCACGAGACGGACGGAGCTGGCGCAGGCCATGAAGATCGACCTGACCGACACCACGGCAAGCAAGATCAACAAGGCGCTGGTGCAGGGTCGCCGCGCCATCGGAACCCCTGCGGTGGGCATGGTCCTGACGATGGTGATCGTCACGGACGAGGAGAACGCCTACGACTCGATCAAGGCAGCCGAGGAGGCCTCGCACGAGCACCCCTCGCGCACCCTGGTCGTCATCAAACGGCACGCCCGCACCCTGCGCGACCGCACCACCTCCCGCCTGGACGCGGAGGTCCGGGTCGGCTCCGAGGCCGGCACCGGCGAGACGGTCGTGCTGCGGACGTACGGCGAGGTCTCCGACCACGCCGACTCGGTGGTGCTGCCCCTGCTGCTGCCGGACGCCCCGGTGGTCGTGTGGTGGCCGGTGGAGGCCCCGGACACCCCGTCCAAGGACCCGCTCGGCGCCCTCGCCCAGCGCCGGATCACCGACCTGTACGCCGTCGAGCGGCCGATGCAGGTCCTGGAGGCCCGCGGCCGCAACTACGCGCCCGGCGACACCGACCTCGCCTGGACCCGGCTCACCCTGTGGCGGTCCATGCTGGCCGCCGCCCTCGACCAGGCCCGGGTCGCCGTGACCTCGGCGGCCGTCGAGGCCGAGGCGGACAACCCGAGCGCCGAGCTCCTCGCCCGCTGGCTGGAGGCCCGCCTGGGCGTCAAGGTGGACCGCGTGGTCTCCCCGGGTCCGGTCGTCACGAAGGTACGGCTGGGCACCGCGACCGGCGAGATCGTCATCGACCGCCCCGAGGGCCCGCTGGCCACCCTGACCCTGCCGGGCCAGCCGCCGCGCACCCTCGCGCTGAAGGTCCGCGCCACCTCCGAACTGATCGCCGAGGAGCTGCGCCGCCTCGACGCCGACGAGATGTACGCCATCGCCCTGCGCGGCGAGGGCACCAAGGAGACCGCTTCCGATGTCTGACACAACCCGGCTCACCCGGCGCCCCGAGTGGACCGCCCTGGAGGACCACCGCGCCCAGGGACAGCCGGTCCTGCGTGAGCTGTTCGCGACGGACCCGGCTCGCGCCGAGCGGTACGTCGTACGGGTCGGCGACCTGTACATCGACTACAGCAAGCACCTGATCACGGACGAGACCCTCGCCCTGCTCCAGGAACTGGCCACCGCCACCGACGTGTTCGGGCTGCGGGACGCGATGTTCCGCGGCGAGAAGATCAACATCACCGAGCGTCGGGCGGTCCTGCACACCGCCCTGCGCGCCCCGCGCGACGCGGTGGTCGAGGTGGACGGCGAGAACGTGGTGCCGGCCGTGCACGCCGTGCTCGACAAGATGGGCGACTTCGCCGGGCGGGTCCGCTCGGGCGAGTGGACCGGCCACACCGGCAAGCGCATCAGGAACGTCGTCAACATCGGCATCGGCGGCTCCGACCTGGGCCCGGCGATGGCCTACGAGGCCCTGCGGGCCTTCACGGCACGGGAGTTGACGTTCCGTTTCGTCTCCAATGTGGACGGCGCGGACCTCCACGAGGCGACCCGGGACCTGGACCCGGCGGAGACCCTGTTCATCGTCGCCTCGAAGACGTTCACGACGATCGAGACGATCACCAACGCGACCTCGGCGCGGAAGTGGCTGCTCGACGGTCTCGAAGGTGACGAGAAGGCGGTGGCGAAGCACTTCGTCGCCCTCTCCACGAACGGCGAGAAGGTCACGGACTTCGGGATCGACCCGGACAACATGTTCGAGTTCTGGGACTGGGTCGGCGGCCGCTACTCCTACGACTCCGCCATCGGCCTCTCGCTGATGATCGCGATCGGCCCGGACCGCTTCCGCGAGATGCTCGACGGCTTCCACCTGGTCGACGAGCACTTCCGCACCGCGCCCGCCGAGGCCAACGCGCCTGTGCTGCTCGGCCTGCTGGGCATCTGGTACGGCAACTTCTTCGACGCCCAGTCGCACGCGGTGCTGCCGTACTCGCACTATCTCTCCAAGTTCACCGCCTACCTGCAGCAGCTGGACATGGAGTCCAACGGCAAGTCGGTGGACCGGGACGGCCGTCCGGTGGACTGGCAGACGGGTCCCGTGGTGTGGGGCACGCCCGGCACCAACGGGCAGCACGCCTACTACCAGTTGATCCACCAGGGCACGAAGCTGATCCCGGCGGACTTCATCGGCTTCGCCGAGCCGATCGCCGAGCTGAGCGGTGAGCTCAAGGCGCAGCACGACCTGTTGATGGCGAACTTCTTCGCCCAGACCCAGGCGCTGGCCTTCGGCAAGACGGCCGAGGAGGTCCGTGCGGAGGGCGTCGCGGAGGAGCAGGTCACCCACCGCACCTTCCAGGGCAACCACCCGACGACGACGGTCCTGGCCCGTGAGCTGACCCCGTCCGTGCTCGGCCAGCTGATCGCGCTGTACGAGCACAAGGTGTTCGTACAGGGCGCCGTCTGGAACATCGACTCCTTCGACCAGTGGGGCGTGGAGCTCGGCAAGGTCCTCGCCAAGCGCATCGAGCCCGCCCTGACCGAAGGCGCCGCGGTGCCCGGCCTCGATCCGTCCACCACCGCTCTGGTCTCCACGTACCGCACGCTTAGGAAGTGAACTGACATGCAGCTCGGACTCATCGGCCTCGGCAAGATGGGCGGGAACATGCGCGAGCGGATCCGCCGCGCGGGCCACACCGTCCTCGGCTACGACCGCAACCCGGACGTCTCCGACGTCAAGAGCCTCAAGGAACTGGTCGAGAAGCTCGACGCCCCACGCACGATCTGGGTGATGGTCCCGGCCGGCACCGCCACCCAGGGTGTCGTCGACGAGCTCAAGGACCTGCTGTCCGAGGGCGACACGGTGGTCGACGGCGGCAACTCCCGCTGGACGGACGACGAGAAGCACGCCGCCGAGCTGGGCATCAAGGGCATCGGCTTCGTCGACGCCGGTGTATCCGGCGGGGTGTGGGGCCTGCAGAACGGCTATGCCCTGATGGTCGGCGGCGACAAGGAGCACGTCGAGCGGTTGAAGCCGATCTTCGACGCGCTCAAGCCGGAGGGCCCCTACGGCTACGTGCACGCGGGCCGGGTCGGCGCCGGGCACTTCTCCAAGATGGTCCACAACGGCATCGAGTACGCCATGATGCAGGCGTATGCGGAGGGCTGGGAACTTCTTGAGAAGGTCAAGTCGGTGGACAACGTCCGCGAGGTCTTCCGCTCCTGGCAGGAGGGCACCGTCATCCGCTCCTGGCTGCTTGACCTCGCGGTCAACGCGCTGGACGACGACGAGCACCTGGACAAGCTGAAGGGCTTCGCGCAGGACTCCGGCGAGGGCCGCTGGACCGTCGAGGCGGCCATCGACAACGCGGTGCCACTCCCGGCGATCACCGCCTCCCTGTTCGCGCGGTTCGCGTCCCGCCAGGACGACTCCCCGCAGATGAAGATGATCGCGGCCCTGCGCAACCAGTTCGGCGGCCACGCCGTCGAGTCCGCGAAGGAGTGACCGACGGTGGGGGACCTCCTTCTGGTCCGCCACGGTGAGACGGAGTGGAGCCTGTCGGGACAGCACACCAGCTGGACCGACCTGCCCCTCACCCAGCACGGCGAGGAACAGGCCAAGTCCCTCGCCCCGCTGCTCACGGGCCGAACCTACGCACTGGTACTGGCCAGTCCGCTGAACCGCGCGATACGCACGGCCGAGCTGGCCGGCCTCACCGGGGTCGTACCCGACCCCGACCTGCACGAATGGGACTACGGCGGCTACGAGGGCATCACCACGGTGGAGATCCACCGCTCCCGCCCCGACTGGTACCTGTGGACCGACGGGGTGCCCCCGGGCCCGGCGGGCCACCCCGGGGAGTCGCCCGAGGAGATCGGGGCCCGGGCCGACCGGGTGCTCGCCAAGGTGGACAAGGCCCTCGCGGGCGACGACGGCGACGTGGTTCTCGTGGCCCACGCCCACTTCCTGCGGGTGCTCACCGCCCGCCGTCTGGGGCTGCCGCCCGCCGAGGGCCGGCTGTTCCAGCTGGCGACGGGGACGGTCAGCCGGTTGTCCATGGAGCACGGGTGGCCCGTGATCGCCGAGTGGAACAAGACGCCGTGACCCACCTCGTGACGGCCCGTCAGTAGCAACTGGCGGGCCGTTTCGACGTGTCGGCACACCCCGGGCGGTGTCCGCACCGTCGGCCGACCTCGGGGCCACGGCATCCCGGTTTCTACGGCCCCTTTCCTAACCCCTTGTCGAAAGTCCGGTGAAGCCCATAGCCTTGCGCCGCGCCGGTGCCGTCGTCCGACCGGGCCCGGTCGTGACGGGATGGGAGGGGCAGCCGCGTGAAGCGAACATCGCGTGACATCCGCACCGCGAACCGCTACGAGGTGTTGCGCCAGATCATCGCCCAGTCCCCCACCTCCCGGCAGACGCTGGCCGCCGCCACCGGACTGAGCGTCGCCACGGTCGCCACGCTCGTCGGCGAGCTGCTCGACCTGCGGATGATCACCGAGGTCGGCTTCGAGGACTCCGCGGGGGGCCGTCCCCGGGGGCTGATGGCCGTCAACGCGGCGGGCGGCGCGCTGATCGGCGTCGACATCGCGGAGACCTACGTCCGGGTCGAGCTGTTCGACCTGGCCCTGAACGTGCTGGCCCGCGCCGTGGAGGACATGCGCCCGGGCGAGCACCGGCCTGAGCAGGTGGTCGGCCATGTCGCCACCGCCGTCGGCTCGGTGGTCGCCCAGGCCGGGATCGAGGGCGCGCGGGTGCTGGGCGTCGGGGTGAGCGTGCCGGGGCAGGTCGACCGGGGCACCGGGATCGCCGAGTACGCGCCCAACTGGGACTGGCACGAGGTGCCGCTGCTGGATCTGCTGTCCGAGCACATCGCCTATCCGCTGTACCTGGACAATCCGCTGCGGGCGAGCGCGGTGGCCGAGCTGTGGTTCGGGGCCGCACGGGGACACGAGGACGCCGTGGTGGTGAACCTCGGGACCGGGGTGGGCGCCGGTCTGGTGCTGGCCGGCGGGCTGTACCGGGGAGTGAGCAACAGCGCCGGGGAGTGGGGGCACACCACCCTCGTGCTGGACGGACGGCTGTGCCACTGCGGCAACCACGGCTGTGTCGAGACGTACGTCGGCGCGCCCGGCATCATGCTCAACCTGCGCGAACTCAGCCCGCGCAGCACGCTGTTGCACCCCGAGGACCAGACGGCGACCGTCGACGCCCTGGCCCGCGGGGTAGCCGCGGGCGATCCGGTGGCCGTCAAGGTCGTCCGCGACACGGCCCGTTACCTGGGCGCGGGCATCTCGGACCTGGTGAACCTGTTCAATCCCGAGGTGGTCGTGCTGAGCAGCTGGGTCGCCAAGAAGCTGGGCGCAGCGTTGCTCGACGAAGTGCGCGAGGCCGTCCGGCGGCACGCGCTGAGGCGGCCGTTCGCCGCCACCGAGATCGTCCTCTCCCCCGTCCCCACCGACCCGGTGTGCCTCGGCGCGGCCACGTTCGCGCTGGAGGGCGCCCTGCAGTCGGTGGGACAGCGGACCCCCAGACGCACCACCCCCGCAAGGAGCCGTACCGCACCACCTTCATGACGACGGAAGGGATGCCCGTTTTGACCCGCACGACGCGCACGAAGAGATCGGCCCTCGCCGCGGCCGCGGCGGCACTGACCGCCACGGGGGCCCTGATCAGCTCCCCACCGGCGAACGCCGCCGACACCGCCGGCACCGCCGGAACGGCATCGGCGGAGGTCTCCCCGCACGCCGCCCAGACCATCGACGACATCGGCGCCTCGGGCGCGTGGTGGGTCAACGACCTCCAGCACTTCGACCCCAAGGTCCAGGCCAGGGTGGCGAAGCTGCTGTTCTCCAAGCAGGGCCTGGACCTCAGCTCGTACCGGTACAACATCGGCGGCGGCGGGGTCGCGGTCACCACCCCGGCCCGGGCCGCCGAGGACTTCGTCGGCACCGACGGCTCGTACGACTGGAGCCGCGACAAGGGCGGTCGGACCTTCCTCGAGTACGCCGCGAAGTACGGCGTCGAGGACCTGATCGGCTTCGTCAACAGCGCGCCCGCCCAGTGGACCACCAACGGGCAGAGCTGCGGCGGCCGCTTGAAGGCGGAGGACGAGACCGCCTACGCCAGGTACGTGGCCGACGTCACCGACCACTTCGCCCGCGACGGTGTGCGCCTGGACTACATCAGCCCCTTCAACGAGCCGGACAACGACTTCGGTTCGTGCGGTCAGGAGGGCATGCAGGTCACCGTAGACCAACGCGACGACATCGTGCGGGCGCTCGGTGCCGAGCAGCGGGCCCGGCACCAGAAGACGGGCATCATCGCCGACGAGTCCAGCAGCACCGTGCAGTTCACCACCGAGGTCCCGCAGTGGCTGTCCCAGCCGGACACCGCGCAGTACGTCTCCAAGCTGGCGCACCACACGTACAACAACCCCAGCGACGGCCAACTGGGCAACGTCTACGAGACGGCGAGGACGGCCGGCAAGACGTCCTGGGCCTCGGAGATCTGCTGCTTCGGCAAGGGCTCGACGGGCTGGAACCAGGAGTACGACCCGTCCATCGACAACGCCCTGCTGATGTCCCGGATCGTCTACAAGGACTTCGCGAGCTCCCACGACTCCGCCTTCCAGTGGTGGGTGGCGCTCGCGAGCGGGTACGGCAGCACCCCGTACACCAGGAACGACGAGGGCTGGAACGACGGCCTGATCTACTACGACCCCGACTTCGCGACGAACGGCAACCAGACGCTGTACTTCACGAAGCGGTACTACGCGCTCGGCCAGTACAGCAGGTTCGTCAAGCCGGGCTCGGTCGCGCACGACGTGACCGGCGCTCCGGACGGGGTCGAGGTGTCGGCGTACGACAACAACGGCACGTGGGTCGTTGTGGTCAACAACCAGAACACCACGGACACCCCGCTGAGCCTGCACTTCAACGGCAAGACACCGAAACGAGCCAGGGAGGCGGTGCGGACCTCGGCCACCGAGGACTGGGCCGACGTCGCGAAGCCGACGGTGAGTTCGGGGACCGTGTCCGCCACCCTCGCCGCCCGCTCCGTCACGACGTACGTCTTCGACCAGAAGGGTCATGGCAGTTCGCCCGTGAACGGTGCCCTGGTGGGCGGGCAGTCCGGCAAGTGCCTGACCGCGGGCGTCTCCGGAGCCGCCATCGCCACCTGCACGGGCACGGCGGACCAGTCCTGGTCGTACGACGCACAGGGCACCCTGAAGGGCGCGAACGGCTATCTGACGGCTTCGGGTTCCGGTCTGACGACCACCGCCGACCGCACCGGTGACGCGAACCAGCGCTGGCTGCTGAACGCCAACGGCCAGATCCTCAGCGAGGCGTCCGGCAAGTGCCTGGACGTGAGCGGGCAGGCCACCGCCGACGGCGGCAAGGTGATCCTCTACAGCTGCAACGGCGGCGCCAACGAGGCCTGGACCAGGCGGTAGCCGCACCGCTCCGCACGAACCGAGGGCCGCCGGCCCCCCTGACCCGGCGGCTCTCAACTCACCCTGCAATCACGACCGTTCGTCATTCCGAACCGGGTACAACGTTTCGCGCAGACTTCGTCCAACCTCTTGCCGAAGTATTAGCCGAAGGTTAACGTCCCGCACCGCAGCGCAATTCCAGCCATCTGGCTTCCGGGGTTCCCCAGGGCCGTAGAGCCGCAGCCGCACTCGACAGACAAGGACGTCAGCATGTCGGCACTCAGCAACAACAACTGGTCCCGCCGGTCTCTCTTCCGGGCGGCCGCGGGCATGGCCGCCGCCGGCACACTGGCCGCCTGCGGCGGCAACAACGGGCGGGGCGGGGGGTCGGGGTCGGGCACGCAGCTCACCCAGATGTTCCACGCCTACGGCGAGGCGGGTACGGAGCAGGCCATCAAGAAGTACGCCGCCGCCTACAAGGACGCCAACGTGTCCACGCAGTGGATCACCAGTGCCGACTACGAGAGCAAGCTGTTCGCGACCCTGCTCACCAAGAGCGCCCCCGACCTGTTCGAGTTCCACCCGCAGATACAGATGGTCAAGAGCGGGCAGGTCGCCGACCTGAGCGACCTCATCGACCCGGTCAAGGACGACTTCAACCCGGCCGACATCAAGTCGCACACGGTCGACGGGAAGATCTACGGCGTCCGGATGATCGACGACCCGCAGTTCTTCTTCTACCGGCCCTCGCTCTTCGAGAAGGCCGGCGTCAAGGTCCCGGAGAGCCTCGACGAGCTGATCGAGGCCGCCGCCAAGCTCACCACCGGCAAGGTCAAGGGCCTGTACGTGGGCAACGACCTGCACGCGGTCGTCAGCCCCCTGATCTGGTCCGCGGGCGCCGACACCCTCGACGACAAGAACCAGATCGCCTATCACACGGACGGTGTCGTCGAGGGCCTGAGGAAGATGCGCAAGCTGTTCACCAGCGGCGATCTGCTCCTGGGCGCCCCGACCGACTACTGGGACCCCTCTTCGCTCAGCCAGGGCCTGTGCGCCATCCAGTTCTGCGGTATGTGGGCGATGCCGCAGTTCCAGAAGGCCCTCGGCGACGACCTCGGGATCTTCCCCTTCCCGAAGACCGTCGACTCCGGCAAGCAGTCCGTCTACAACGGCGGCTGGTCGATGTTCGTCAACGCCAAGGGCGACAACGTCGACGCGGCCAAGGAGTACGTCAAGTGGCTGTGGATCGACCAGAAGAAGTACCAGGAGGACTGGGCGACCTCGTACGGCTTCCACATCCCGCCGCGTGCCTCGATCGCCGCGTCGGCCACCAAGCTCAAGTCCGGCCTGCCCGCGGAGGGTGTGAAGCTCTTCAACGAGTTCGGGCACTTCGACAACATCGGCTGGACCCAGGCGATGATCCAGGCGACATGGGACGTCATGGCCAACTGTGTCCGCAAGGACGGTGACCCGGAGAAGGCGCTCGACCAGTGCGACAAGACCGTCAACCGCGAGCTGAAGAAGCTCTTCGGATAAGTCGGCGGACGGAACAGACCATGTCGACGACCACGGCGCGCGACCTCGCCACCCCCGCCCCGACGCCGGCCAGGCCGGCCGGCCCGCGGCGGGGCTGGCGGGGCAGCCGCACCCTCAACTTCTGGCTCTTCATCAGCCCCTTCCTCATCGGGCTGATCGTCTTCATCTACGTGCCGATCGGCTGGAGTGTCTACCTCAGCTTCTTCGACGCACGGTTCACCGTCACGCCGGACAAGTTCATCGGCATCGACAACTACACGTACATGCTGACGGACCCCAAGTTCGTCGGTTCCCTGGGCACCTTCACCGTGTTCGCCGCGTTCATCGTGCCGATCACCTGGGCGGTGTCGCTCGGCCTCGCCCTGCTGGTCAACCGGATACGGTTCATGCGGGCGTTCTTCCGCTCGGTGTTCTTCCTGCCGACCGCGTGCAGCTATGTCGCCGCGTCCCTGATCTGGAAGATGTCCATCTTCAGCGGAGTCCGCTTCGGCCTGATGAACACCGTCATCGGCTGGTTCGGCATCGACAACATCGCCTGGCTGGCCTCTCCCAGCCCGCCCTGGTACTGGCTGGTCATCGTCACGGCCCGGCTGTGGCTGCAGTCCGGCTTCTACATGATCCTGTTCCTGGCCGCCCTGCAGAACATCCCCGGCGAGCTGTACGAGGCCGCCGCCATCGACGGTGCCAAGCCGGGCTGGCAGACCTTCCGGTACATCACCCTGCCCCAGCTGCGGGCCACCTCGACCGCGGTGATCCTGCTGCTGCTCATCGCCGCCTACCAGGCCTTCGACGAGTTCTTCAACCTGCTCGACAAGACCACCTGGGGCCGGCCTCCGCTGGTCGAGCTCTACTACACCGCCCTCGGCACGGAACAGGACTACGGCGCCGGCAGCGCGGGGGCGGTCATCCTGACCGTGCTGATCATCATCGTCACCCTGCTCCAGGGCAAGATCATGGGCTTCGGAAGGGGGGAGGAGGCCAAGTGACCACCACCACGCCCGACATGCACAAGACCGCGCCCGCGAAGGGCCGCCGCTCCGGCCGGCGCGGCGGTGGAGTGATGGGCAGCACCGGCCTCTACATCGCCACCGGCGTCGCCACCCTCCTCTTCCTGGTCCCGTTCTACATCCTGCTCCGCAACGCCCTTTCCACGGACCCCCAGATCACCGGAGAGCACTGGGAGTTCTTCCCCACGCACCTCCAGTGGGGCAACGTCAGGGAACTCTTCGACGACCCGCAGGTGGACTTCGCCCAGTCGATGTGGAACTCGCTGGTCGTCGCCGTCTCCATGACCGCCGGCATCCTGCTGGTGTGCTCCCTGGCCGGCTACGCCCTGGCCCGCATCCCCTACAAACACGCCAACAAGATCTTCTACGTCGTCCTGGGCACCCTGATGGTCCCGACCTCGGTGACCTTCGTGCCCAGCTTCGTGCTGGTCTCCTCGCTCGGGTGGGTGGACACCTATCGGGGCCTGATCATTCCGGGCCTGTTCAGTGGTTTCACCTGCTTCCTGTTCCGGCAGTACTTCCTGGGGTTCCCGAAGGAGCTGGAGGAGGCGGCACGCGTGGACGGGCTCGGCTACTGGGGCGCGTACTGGCGCATCGTCGTACCCAACTCGCTGAACTTCTTCGCGGCCATCGCCACCATCACCTTCATCAACGCCTGGAACGCCTTCCTGTGGCCCCTGGTCATCGGTCAGGACCCGGGAGCGTGGACCGTCCAGGTCGTGCTCTCGTCGTACATGACCAACCAGACGGTCGTCTTCCACACGATCTTCATGGCCACCGCCATCTCCATCCTGCCCCTGGTGTTCGTCTTCCTCTTCCTCCAGCGCTGGCTGGTGCAGGGGATCGCGCAGACCGGCATCAAGGGCTGACACCTTTCCGAAGACCTGGAGACCGATGTCTTTCCGTACCTCCGCCACCGACTACGTCGAGGACGTCTCCCCGGGCTCGGGCGCACTGCCGCCCCGCGCCCGGTACCCGCACTCGGACGCCGAGTCGCTCTCGCTGAACGGCCGTTGGCGCTTCCGGCTGTCGGCCACGGCCGACGCCGAGGACGACGCGTTCGCCGAGCCCGGGTATGACGCCGGCGGCTGGGCGGAGGTCTCGGTCCCGGGCCACTGGGTGCTCCAGGGCCATGGCGCGCCGATCTACACGAACCACCTCTACCCGTTCCCGGTGGACCCGCCGAGGGTCCCGACCGAGAACCCAACCGGCGACCATCTCCGTGTCTTCGACCTGCCCGGGGGCTGGGACCTGACCGACGGCGGGGCGGTCCTCCGCTTCGACGGGGTCGAGTCCTGCGCCCGGGTCTGGCTGAACGGCACGGACCTCGGCGAGTTCAAGGGCTCCCGGCTGCCGCACGAGTTCGCGGTCGGTCACCTGCTGAGGCCGGCCGGCAACGTGCTCGCCGTCCGTGTCCACCAGTGGTCGGCCGGTTCCTATCTGGAGGACCAGGACCAGTGGTGGCTGCCCGGCATCTTCCGTGACGTGACCCTGCTGCACCGCCCGGCGGGCAGCGTCCTGGACTTCTTCGTCCACGCTTCCTACGACCACCGCACGGGCGAGGGCACCCTGTGCGTCGACTCCGACGTCGACGGGCGGGTGTCCGTGCCCGCCCTGGACATCGATGTCGCGACCGGCGAGCCGGTGACGGTCCCGGTCGAGGCGTGGACGGCGGAGACCCCGAAGCTGTACGACGGTGTGCTGGCCACCGAGGGTGAGCGGGTCCCGCTGCGGATCGGCTTCCGGACGGTGGCGCTCGCCGACGGGCTGATCAAGGTCAACGGCACGCCCGTCCTCTTCAAGGGCGTCAACCGGCACGAGTGGCACCCCGAGCGGGGCCGTGCCCTCGACCTGGAGACCATGCGGGCGGACGTGCTGCTGATGAAACGGCACAACATCAACGCCGTCCGCACCTCCCACTACCCGCCCCACCCGGACTTCCTGGACCTGTGCGACGAGTACGGCCTGTGGGTGATCGACGAGTGCGACCTGGAGACCCACGGCTTCACCGAACAGGCCTGGCGGGACAACCCGGTCGACGACGACCGCTGGACCCCGGCCCTGCTCGACCGGGCGGCCCGGATGGTCGAGCGCGACAAGAACCACCCGTCGGTGGTGATCTGGTCGCTCGGCAACGAGGCCGGCACCGGCCGGGGCCTGACCGCGATGGCCGAGTGGATCCACGGCCGGGACCGGTCACGGCTCGTGCACTACGAGGGCGACATCAACTGCCGTGACACGGACGTCTATTCACGGATGTACGCCGACCACGCCGAGGTCGAGCGGATCGGCCGGGGCCTGGACGGCGGCACGCACAAGCGACGGCGACTCCCCTTCATCCAGTGCGAGTACGGCCACGCCATGGGCAACGGCCCCGGTGGCCTCGCCGACTACCAGCGGATCTTCGAGTCGTACGACCGGATCCAGGGCGGCTTCATCTGGGAGTGGATCGACCACGGCATCAAGGACGACCGCTACGGCTACGCCTACGGCGGCGACTTCGGCGAGGAACTGCACGACGGGAACTTCGTCTGCGACGGACTGGTCTTCCCCGACCGGCGGCCCTCCCCCGGGCTGGTCGAGTACAAGAAGGTGATCGAACCGGTCCGGTTCGAGGGCGACGGCACCGCCGTCCGGATCACCAACAAGCAGGACTTCGCCGATCTGTCCGCGCTGGCCTTCACCTGGTCGTACGAGGTCGACGGCGAGACCGTCGAGTCGGGCGGCCTGGCCGTCCCCGCGCTGGCGCCCGGTGAGTCGGCGGACGTGAAGCTGCCGGACCCGCCCGCCGTCACGGGCGGCGGCGAGACCCGGTGGACGGTACGGGCGCTGCTCGCGGCCGACACCGCCTGGGGGCCGCAGGGCCATGTCGTGGCCTGGGGCCAGTTCCCGGTCGCAGCACGGCAGTCGCCGTCCCTTGCCGCAGCCGTCGGGCCGGTGCCCGGCGAGGGCCGGATCGGCCTCGGCCCCGCCACCTTCGACGCCCGCAGCGGCGCGCTGCTCGGCATCGGGCCGGTGGACGTGACCGCACTGCGCCTGGACGTCTGGCGGGCGACCACCGACAACGACGACGGCGCGGCCTGGCAGAGCGACATCCGCTACGGCCGGCTGTGGCGCACGTTCGGTCTGCACCGCATGCGGCACCGCCTGGACGCGGTGGAGGCGGACGGCGACGCGCTGACCGTACGCACCCGAGTGGCCCCGGCGGCCTGGGAGTTCGGCCTGGTCACGGTCTACCGCTGGACCTCGGACGGCGACCGCCTCAAGCTCACCGTCTCGGTGTCCCCCGACGGCGACTGGACGGTGCCGCTGCCCCGGCTCGGCATCCGCTTCGGACTCCCGGCGGCCGAGCGCGTGCGGTGGTTCGGCGGCGGCCCCGAGGAGGCCTACCCGGACACCAGGTCGGCCGCCCTGATCAGCCGTTGGGAGTCGACGGTCGACGACCTCCAGACTCCGTACGTCCGCCCGCAGGAGAACGGCGCCCGAGCGGACGTCCGTTGGGCGGAGATCGGCGGCCTGCGGATCGAGGGCGACCCGGAGTTCTGGTTCACCGCCCGCCGCTGGACCACCGAGCAGCTGGACGCGGCCGCCCACCGCACCGACCTCACCCCGGGTCCTGCCGTGTGGGTCAACTTGGACCACGGCCAGCACGGCATCGGCTCGCAGTCCTGCGGCCCGGGCGTGCTGCCGCCGTACCAACTCCACGCCCAACCGGCCCAGTTCTCCTTCGTGTTCTCGCACATCGGCTGAACCCCACTCCGCGGATGGCCCCGGGACCGGTCACGGTCCGGGGTCTTCGCGCTGCTCATCCGCCATCCCCCGGCCCGCAGCGGTACACCGTGTAGGCCGAGACCTGAACCGGTGAGCAGTGGCCGATGACCCAGCGCATCAGGGCCCGGCCCGGGGTCCTGGCGCGCCGGGCACGGTGGGTGAGGTCGGCACGGCCCAGGAGGACGTACCGGAGCCTGCCGGTGTCGATCAGATGGTGGAAGGCCGTGGCGGCGGGGAAGGGCACATGGGCGGTGAAGCCGCCCACCGGCAGGACCGGGGCGTTGGCCGCGAGGATGAACGGTGCCGCCGCCTGCCAGCGGGGTACGGCGGCCAGATAGCGGGCGCCGTCACGGTGCGCGGTGAGGTAGGCGAGGACCCGCCGCTGGGCCGGGGTCAGGGCCGAGGTGGCGTTGTGGAGGCGGACGCTGGCCGGGCCGACCCGGCCGAAACCGCCGGGCTGGTTGTACCGGAGGGACAGCGCGGACGCGGACCACACCGTGGGGATGACGAGGACGGCGATGAGGGCGACGGCGAGGCCGGTCCGGTGCCCGCGCGGCCGGGCGGCGACGAGCAGGGCCAGTGCCGGCAGGGCCAGTGCTACGGCGACGGCGACCGACCAGACGAAGAAACGCGGGTAGGTCAGGGCGAGCGCCGCGCACCAGGCGACGTTGACGGCGAGCACGGCGCTCAGCGCGCCGCGCCGCCGTACCTGTGTCAGGCCCGCCCCGGCCAGTGCCGCCAGGGCCACCGCCACCACGCCCATGTAGTACGTGTGCCCGGTCACGCTGCCGAAGCTGAAGACCAGGAAGAAGGTCACCAGCCACACCCCCCACATCAGGTGTCCGGCCAGGGCGGGGTCGGTACGCGGGGCGCGGCTGCGCCACAGCGCCAGCCCTCCGGCCACCAGGCCGAGGGCGGCGAGCGGATACAGCCAGCCCGTCTGGGTGGCGATGCCTGGGCTGAACATCTTCCAGACGCTGTCGCCCATGCCCGCCGACAGTGTGCTGTGCGCCCGGTCGGCGACGATGCTGCCGGTGCCGGCCGCGTCGACGCCCAGGGCGCGGAAACGGGTGAGGAAGTTGTAGCCGACGACCATCCCGAACGGCGAGTTGTCGGTCGTCCCGTCCAGGTACGGGCGGGCCGACGCCGGGGTGAGTGTGGCGACCAGCGTCCAGGACAGGGACACCGCCAGCATGACCGCGCCCGACACCGCCAGGTCGCGGATCCGGCGGCGCAGGGACGTCGGCGCGGCCACCAGATAGGGCACGGCCAGCGCGGGCAGCACCGCCCAGGCCTCCAGCATCTTGCACTGGAAGGCCGCTCCGACCCAGACGCCCGCCAGGACGAGGGTGCGCATCCGGGCCCGGGCGGTGGCCCGTTGGGCTGCCTCGGCGGCCAGCAGCAGCAACAGCACGAACGGCGCGTCCTCGGTCACGGAACGGGCCAGGCCCACGGTCACCGGGGTGAGCGTGAGAAAGGCGGCGGCCAGCAACCCCGCCCCCACACCCGCCCACCGCCGTACCACCACATGCAGCAGCACCACGGCGGCCACGCCCTCCAGGCCCTGCGGGATCACCAGGGCCCAGGGGTGGAAGCCGAAGGCCAGCGCCGACAGGGCCTGCGGCCACAGGAAGCCGGGCAGTTTGTCCAGGGTGATCGAGCCCGCCGGGTCGAAGGAGCCGTAGAAGAAGTCGGCCGGGTTGTCGGTCATGCTGCGGACCGCGCTCGCGTAGAAGGCGTGGTACGCGCTGTGCCAGATGCCCCAGAAGTAGAGCAGCGCGGCGAGGGCGGCGACGGCGCCGAGCAACGGCCGCTCGTAGCGCTCGGTGCGGGTCCGCGCCGGGGTCGGCGGAGGCGGCGGCCCCTGGACACGGACGAGCGGCGCGGTGACGGCAGGGCTCGGCATCGGAGGCGGCCTCCAGGACTCCCGGGTTCCAGGACTTCCGGTACGTCCTGGATTGCTATGGCCTCTAGGACGGGTGGAGATCGACGAAGGTCACATCCGGAACGGTATGAACATTCCGGATCTTCGTGAGTATCCGCCGTAGCGCCCGTGACCAGCCTGGATCCGGGCCGTGTCTCACCGGCCTCTCACCGCAACCTCACCCGGCGGCTCGGCGGGCGGCCCGCCCGGCGTGCTGGGCCGCGAGGCGCACCGGCGCGTTCTGGGCGCCGTAGCCGCGATAGCCGGGATCGCGCTCGACCAGTTCGAAGAACACCCGTCCGACGGTCCGGGTGTAGCAGTGCCGGAAGACACCGCCCGCGTCCCGGTCGTAGAGGATGCCGAGGGATCGGTACGTCTCCAGCTCGCCGTCGGCGAACTCGAACCGGGCGGCCAGGTCGTCGTAGTAGTTGGCGGGAATGGGCAACGGGCTGCCGCCGGCGGCGCGGAAGGCACGGGCCGCGGCGACGACGTCGTCGGTGGCCAGGGCGATGTGCTGGGCGTGCAGGGTGTCGTCGGCCGGGGCCGCGCCGGCGCCGAGGGCGATCCGGACGCTGCCGTCGGCGTTGGTGACGGCACGGGAGCGCAGCAGCCCGTAGGGGTCGGCGACGTCGACGCTCTCCTGGGCGGGCAGTCCGAGGACGCCGCGGTGGAAGAGGGCCGCCTCGTCGTACTGGTGCCAGGGCTGGGTGAGCGCGAGGTGGTCGATACGTGCCGGGACGGACGCCGGGGTGTGCGACATGTCGACGAAGTCGGCCCGCCAGTCGGGGAGTTCGGGACCGCGACCGGTGGCACAGAAGAACAGTTCGGTGCCGTCGGGGGCGGCGACCGCGTCGAGCACAGCGCACCCCGCCGCCCGGGCAACCCGCAGCAGCTCGGTCTCCAGCGGCCGGTACACCACCTCGGCCACCCACAACCCGGGACGCAGCAGCTCGGCCGGCAATGGAAGCCCGGGATGCGCGGCCATCCCCGTAGGCGTCGCATGCACCAGTCCATCGGCGTCGGCCAGTGGCCCGGCCAGCCGGTCCGGCGTCGCGGCGACCGCCCGCCCTTCGCCGAAGTACCGGTTCAGAGAGCCCGCGAGATCCGCTGCCTAGGGGTGTGTGATGTTGACCCCGTCGAAGCCGAGGTCACGGGCGGCCCGCACCAGGTACCCCACGGCCTCGGGCGGCACGCCCAGCACGTCGATGCCGATCAGCCGGTACAGGTACCGCAGCCCCTGCCGGTCGGCCTCGCGCTCGTGCAGGGCCGGGCTGAGCGACGGGCCGATACCGGAACGGATCAGTCCGACGGGATACGAGTCCTTGGCCACGTGGCCCTCCCGAGCGGCATCGCTAATGTACGAACTAGTACGTTAGCTATACCAGCCGAACCGCCCCCGGGAAGACCCTGGCCGCCGGGCCCGGCCCGCCTTCTAGAATCTCCGGCACCGGAGCCGTACTCCCGAAGGAACCCGATGACCAGCGTCGAAGAACCGGCACAGACCAACGGGCGGATCCGTGACGCCGCCCGCACCCAGGCCGAGATTCTCGACGTGGCCACGCAGGAGTTCGCCCGGGCGGGCTACGACGGTGCCCGCGTCGACGAGATCGCGGCCCGCACCCGCACCACGAAGCGGATGATCTACTACTACTTCGGCGGCAAGGAACAGCTGTTCACAGCGGTCCTGGAGCGGGCGTACGGCGTGATCCGCGAGGCCGAGCAGGAGCTGGACGTCGAGCACCTCGACCCGGTGGCGGCGATCCGCCGGCTGGCGGAGCTGACCTTCGACCACCACGAGCAGCACCCGGACTTCATCCGCCTGGTCGGCATCGAGAACATCCACGGCGCCGTGCACATCGCGGCCTCCGAGAAGCTCGGCAGGATCGGCTCACCGGCCCTCGAGGTGATCCGCCGGATCCTGGGCCAGGGACAGGCGTCCGGGCTGTTCACGGCCGACGTCGACGCCGTCGACCTGCACGCGATGATCAGCTCGTTCTGTTTCTTCCGGATCGCGAACCGGGCCACCTTCGGCGCCCTCTTCGGCCGCGACCTGGTGGACCCGGCACAGCGCGCGCACTACCGGACCATGCTCGGCGACATGGTGATCGCCTACCTCACCGCGGAGCGCACGGCGGGCTGACCGCCGTAGCCAGGGAACCCGCACGACTCTTGACAGCGGGGAAACGCGAGCGCAAGATGTTTACCCAATCGCGACTAACTATCCAGTGGGTTAATTAGCACCGCCCGCTGGGTCCGCCCACTGGGCGCGATCCCGGCGTGGGCGACGCTGTCGGACCGGATCGGCCGACGGCCGGTGTACCTGATCGGTGCGGTGGGCAGCGCGGTGGCGATGTCCGGCTACCTGTGGGCGATCTCCACCGGCTCCTACCCGCTGATCCTGGTCCTCGGCATCGTCGCCTTCGGTGTCGTCTACAGCGCGGCGAACGGTGTCTGGCCGTCCTTCTACGGCGAGATGTTCTCGACCCGGGTACGGCTGTCCGGCATGGCGATCGGCACCCAGATCGGGTTCGCGGTGGCCGGGTTCGCCGTGACCTTCGCGGCGCGGATCGCGGGTCCGGACGGGGACGACTGGTCGGCGGTGGCGCTGTTCACCGCGGCGCTGTGCGTGCCACCGGTCATCGCCGCCCTTTCGGCACGCGAGACCCACCGGCTGGCCACGGAGGACCTCGGCTCACACACCTCCCGGGAGGCATCCCGCCCGGAGACGGTGACGGCCTGAGCCCGGCCGGCGAGGAGCAGGCGCACGTCCGCCCGGACCGGCGTCCGGGCGGACAGCGGGGCGTCACCCTGCAGCGGCCTCCCGGATCAGCGGCTCGAACTCCCGCCGTACGTAGACGTCGAACGGCTCCGACAGTGCCCCGTCGATCACCCGCCGCACCCGGTGCCCCGCCGCGAACTCCTTGATCTCCGCGCGGGATTCGGGCCCCACGCCGCCGCCGATGATCAGCACCCCGAACTCCCCGGTCCTCAACAGCTTCCGGGCCTCGTCGTCGGTGCTCACCCCCTCCGCGTCGAAGCCGTCCGCACGCAGGGTGGCCAACACAGCCGTCACCCTGGCGGGCGTCCTCCCGAGCACCAGTGTCCTCATGGCCGTTCCTCTCCACGACGTCGGCATCAGCGCAGCCGACTGTAGAACCTCAAGCACACTTGAGATCAAGCGTCTCCAAGGGCCGGGGGGCGGGGCCGCCCACCCCCAGTCGCCGGTCAACCAGGGCTGGAAGACCGGCAGTTGCCGAGTCGCGGCGCACCGGGGGTGGTGCGTGGACTCGGCCGCCTGCCCGGCGAGAACCTACCCTGAGTCGGTACGGCCGGAGGGGCGCCCGCGGTGCACGGACACCTGTCTCACCTCCCTTGTGTCCGCCGCCCCACGAGTTCCCTCTTGGCGGCGAGCGCCTTTGCCAGCACCTTGGCCCGGTAGGGGTTCGCGGCGCTGAGGGCCGACGCCACCGCCACCGCCTCGTCCAACAGCGCCAGCCGCTGCTCGGGCAGCTCCCGCACCAGCGACGACGCGCCGGCCTCCACCAGAACGTACGCCAGCTTCGACCCGTACACCTCCGGCTCGACCTGTGTCAGCAGGCGGTAGATCCGCAACCCCTCGGTGCCGCGCACCACCCGCCGGTTGGCACTGAGCAACTGGACCCTCGCCCGCATGACCATGTCCTGATCCATCGATCCCCCTCCGTTCCCTCACCCCCACCTGCACCCGTCCCTCGACGGGACAGCACGACGAACGCGCCGACATCCGAGAACGGATGCCGACACGGACGTCGGAGAGTGGATGACGACGAGTCTGCAGGCAGGCCACGACCCCGGACAAGGCTGAACGGACGTGCGCTCCGTCCTACCGCAAACCACGTTCGAGCAGGCATGATGGACCTGACACTCACTCAATCCCCCCGCTCGCCCTGCCCTGTTCCTGGGCGCCGGCGCAGTCGCCTTCGGTCTCATCGAGGTGTTCAGCGCCCTGCACCTGCTGTCAGGTGACCGCCCCGGCCCGGACGGTCACCGGCTGCTCACCGAGTGCGGAAGTCCCGGGCCGGCGCTCATGAGCGGGGCCTTCGGTCACGCCCTGGAGGATGCGAACGGGGGCTCGTGGAGCGCGTGTCTCAGCCGGACACCAGCAGCTCCGTCCAGTCCTTCGCCACCCGTTCCAGCGAGAAGCCCTCCCGTACCTGGCCGCGGGCCGTTTCCCCGGCCGCGCGCCAGTCGTCCTGGTCCGCCAGTGAGGCGATCGACTCGGCCATCGCCTCCGGGGTGTCGTGGATCCAGCGCCGGTCGTAGATCTCGTCCGCGCCCGGCCACGGCAGCAGCGCGGGTACGGCGCCGGAGGCCATGCCCTCGGCCGGGGCGAGGTGGAAACTCTCGTCGTCGCTGGTGGACAGGACATGGCCGACGCGGCGCAGCCAGTTCGGCACGTCCGGGCCGAACTGGTCGAAGACGACGGCCCCTTCGAGCAGCGGCGAGGTCTGCATCCGGCGCAGGATCGCCTCGTAGTGGGCGCGTTCCTCGGGCTTGTTCCAGATCCACCAGTACTCCCACGGCGGCTTGGACTTGACCGAGAGATGCCAGCGCCGGTCCTGGGCGCGCAGCGCCTCCAGGACGTCGAGGCCCAGGTCGAGGCGTTTACGGCTGGGCGCGATGCCGATCATGCCGAGCCGGTGCCGGGCGCCGGGGGCCTTGGGCCGGTCGAGCTGGTCGACGTCGACCCAGTTGCCGATCGTGGTGATCTTCGAGGCGGGCCAGCCGGTGCGCTCCCGGGTGCTGCGGGCGTAGTACGGGCTGACGCACACCACGCGGTCGACGGCGTCGATGTCGACCTGCCGCGGGTAGCCGGCGTCGAGTTCGAAGCGGTGCAGGCGGACGATTAGCCTGCTGCCGCGCCGCTTGTGGCGGCTGTACCAGACCGCCGCCGGGCCGCACCACTCGACGACCACCACATCGGCCCAGTCGGCGAGTTCACGGCTCGCGGCCGGGTCGTGCCGGGC
Source organism: Streptomyces sp. NPDC051105 (assembly GCF_040682795.1). Taxonomy (NCBI): domain Bacteria; kingdom Bacillati; phylum Actinomycetota; class Actinomycetes; order Kitasatosporales; family Streptomycetaceae; genus Streptomyces; species Streptomyces sp. NPDC051105. Next base: position 266,637 of record NZ_JBFBBR010000007.1, read on the forward strand.
GAGCGCGGGCCAGGCGTCGACGCGTACGTCGAGGCCGGGCAGGGCGCGGAAGTGGTCGAGCAGCCGGGTGAGGAACTTCAGGTCGTGGCCCGCCACCCCGATGCGCAGCGGGCGCCCGCGGCCGGCGACGGCGGCCGGCGCGGTGGGGAAGGCGCCGTCGAGGTGGGCACGCCAGCGGGCGGCCGCGGCCTCCATGGTGTACTGGCGGGCCGCTTCCGCACACCGGTCGGCCGCCAGCTGCCTGGCCTCGGCGTCGCGTACGGCGAGGGTGACGGCGTCCACCGCGTCCGCGAGGGCCGCGTCGCCGGGCACGAACAGCGGGTAGTCGGTGCCGAGCAGCGCCTCGTGAGCGGGCGTCCGGTTGAGTACGACGGGCAGGCCGAGGGAGCCGAACTCCAGCACCTTGGTGGAGAGTTCGAGGCTGGCGTCCAGGGAGGAGTCACGCCAGCCGAGGCCGAGGTCGCAGTCGGCGGCGATGCGCATGGCCTCCTCGCGGGGCACGCCGCCGTGGTGGACGACCTCGGCAGTGGTGCGCAGCGCCTCGGCCATGGCGATGTCGAAGCCGGGGTGGGCGGCATCCTTGTGGATCTTGTCGCCGACGGCGTGGAGTTCGGCCCGGATGCCGCGTTCGGCGAGCCGGGCGGGCAGCCGGGTCATCGGGAGGGTGTTCCAGCGGGGCGCGAACTTGCCGGTGTAGACGAGGCGTACGGGATCGTGCAGTCCGTCGCGCTGCGGGAGCGGGACGCCGGGTTCGGGCACCGCCGGAGGGCAGAGCACGGCCCGGCCGCAGGCCTCCGGCACCCATGCCTCCAGGAAGCAGCGCAACTCCTCTGTCTGGCACAGGAGGTGTCGGGAGGCGTTGGCGATACGGGCGAGGTCGACGCGGTCCTGTTCGGTCATCTGGGCCGGGGACTGCGGGATGTCGGTGAGGTAGGCCCAGACGCGTCCGTGGAAGTGGCCGTCGCCGACGAGCTGCTTCACCAGCCGGCGGCCGCGCAGCACCAGCAGGTCGCAGGGCTCCTCCTCGTCCAGGCGGGCGAGCAACTGCGAGGCCTGGAAGGGGGACAGGGGGTGCGCGCCCTGGCCGGGGACGAGGTGATCCTCGTAGGGGCGGACCACGGTGACCCCGGGCAGTCCGGCCAGTGGGTCGGTCAGCCGGCCGGTCTCCACGGGGGCCTTGAGGACGAGCCGGGTCCGGCAGCCCGCGCGGGACAGCGCCTGTACCGTCGACTGGGCCCAGACGGCTGAGCCGTCGATGAGGTTGAGGTCCACGTCGCCGTAGACGAGCGCCCTGAGGGTGCGGGTCATGACGGTTCCTTTCCACGCACGGCGAACAGGCGGTGCCCGGCGCGCGACCAGGTGTCCGGTGGGGTGCCGGTGTCCAGGAGTGACCGGCGCACGAGCAGCGGCTTCAGGGCCGGCACGAAGGCGTAGTCGTCGGCGGCGGGGGTGTGGCCCACCGCGTCGGCGCCCGAGAACTCCTGGGCGCAGAGCAGGTCGAGCAGCAGGGTGTCGGGGCGGTCCTCGGTCAGGTCCGTCCAGTCGGCGACCCAGGGTGCGGTGGGCGGTCCGGAGTGGACGGTGACGGAGGCGGCGGTGAGTTCGCCGAGGTCGAGCCCCACGGGGTCGGCGACCACCACCTCGGCCGGCCGGTGCAGTTGGCAGAGCGTCTGGGCGACGAGACGGGCGACGTCGGTGGCGTCCCGGGGCGCGGCCAGGACGGCGACCCGGCGTTCGGCCGTCGGGGCGGGGGCGCCGACCAGTTCGGCGAGCCGGGCCAGTCGTACCCGGGTGCTGTCCTGCTGGAAGACGTCCCGGAGCCGGTCGCGGCCGTCGGTGACCGGGTCGAGGCGGGAGAGCGCGGTCCCGGTGTCGCCGTCGAGGACGGCGTCCCAGGGTAGTGGGGACAGGCCGGGCGCCAAGGACGCCGGCCCGTCCCGCCACAGCACCGCCGTCCGGCCCAGTCCCCGGGCCTGGCTGATCAGTTCGGCGAGGCGGCGGTCCAGGTCGGGGGCGTGTCCGGTGCCGGTGAGCGTCCAGGGGCCGGCCTCGCCGGTGCAGGCGCCGAGCTGGACGAGGAAGACGTCCGGGTCGGTGCGCTCGATCAGCAGCCGCCCGTCGTGCGGTAGCACCCGGCTGACCACGGCGTCGGCCGCGAAGTCGGCGGCGGTGCGGTCGGTCAGCACGCCGGTGATCACCAGCCGGTCGCGGGGGGCCACGGACAGGGCGCGGTGGGAGAGGTAGAACCGGTCGTCGGCCGGCGCCTCCGGTGCCGGGGCGGCGCTCGCGACCCGCACCGGCCGGCCCCTGACCTTCCGCTGCCGCCACAGCCCGTACAGCTCCCCGGGCAGCCGGGCCGCGCCCCGCTTGGGCGACCGGGCCGCGGACACCAGCGCCTTGCCGACCCGCAATGAGGTGGAGCCCTCCAGCATGGCCACGCGGGCCTCCAGCACGCCGGTCCGCTCCCGGGCCCCGCGCAGGGCGGAGGCGAGCTGGTCCTTGTCCCGCAGGGCGGCGGCCAGCCGTTCGGCGAGGCCGTCCTCGCGGGCGGTCTCCAGGGCGCGGGCGGTCTCCTCGGCCGCGCGTTCCAGGTCGATCAGGCGGGCCCGCTGGGAGCGGGAGACGAAGTCGGCGAGGACGTACTCGTCGGCGATCCGGAGGGCCGTGGCGAACCCGTCGGCCGGCAGCGGGTGGCCGAACCAGTCGTGCGGCGGCAGGAGTTCCTCGGTGCAGGCGAAGACCGCGCCGGAGTGCAGATGTGTGTAGCCGAGCGCGGCGGCGTGCAGCACCTGGCAGCGGTGGGCCACCAGGGCGTCGAGGAGGCGGTGGTAGGGCAGGTCGGTGCCGGGGTGGCCGAAGACGATCAGGCCGCGGCCGCCGGGCCGCATCCGTTCCAGTGCGGCGAGACACTCCGCCTCGTCGCCGTGCAGGGCGGGGTCGGGACCGTAGCAGAGGAGCATCAGCTCCCCCTCTCCGACCGGCTGTTCGTGCCGGGTCGAGGCGACGCCCGGCGGGAGGTGGAGATAGGGGTCAAGACGCAGGCCGCCGCGCGTCGCGTCCACGACCGAGGTCACGTCGTCCAGGTGCGGGTGGAGCAGATCGGTCAGGCGCATCAGCGGGTCCTTGTGAAGACGTGGAAGCCGACCCGGTTCTCACGGAAGCCGTAGGGCCGGAAGAGGGTGTGACTCAGGCCCAGGGGATCGAGTTCCTTGCGGTAGGCGGCGATCGGCCGGTGCAGGATGTAGTCGCCGCGCGGGACGGGCTCGTCGGTGTGCTCGTCGGTGACGATCAGCCGGCCGGTGATCCGGACCAGCGAGGCGAGGTTGCGCAGGCCGGCCGCCCACTGCGCGTCGTCCATGACGTGGAAGAGGACGTCCACGCACATCACCACGTCGTAGAGCCAGGGGCTGCGCCACTCGTCGAGGGCGGCCAAGGCGTAGCGGGGGCCGCCGCCCTCGGCGCGGGCCTGGCTGACGGCCTCCTCGCTGGCGTCGAAGGCGTCCACGTGGTGGCCGCACCGGGCCAGGGCGCGGGCGAAGTGCCCCTTGCCGCAGCCGGCGTCGAGCACGAACAGCGGGGAGGCCGGGCTGGACAGGTCGCCGATCAGGGTGAGCAGTTGGCCGAGCCGTACCGCGTAGAAGATCTCGTTGCCGGGCCGGTCCAGGCCGATGTGGCCGCCGGAGGCGAGGTCGTCGCGTTCGCGGTGCCGGGTGTCCCAGTAGGTGCGGACGGTGTGTCCGAGGGTGCGGGGACCGTCGGGGTGGGTGCGGGTGGCGTCAGTCATGGCGCTCCAGCCACTCGGTGAGGACACGGGCGATACGGGGGCCGGCCTTGCCGTCCCACAGCGGCGGCCCCTCGGGGGCGGCGGCCGGCGGTCCGTCCAGGACCTTGCGCAGGGCGGGTACCAGTTCGCCGTGGGTCACCAGGCGGTTGGTGCCGTGGGTGACGGTGACGGGGCGTTCGGTCGTGGTGCGCAGCGTCAGACAGGGGACGCCCAGCACGGTGGTCTCCTCCTGGACCCCGCCGGAGTCGGTGATCACGGCGGCGGCGCCCCGGACCAGGCCCATGAACTCGACGTAGCCGAGCGGTTCGAGCAGATGGATACCGGGCGCGTCGGCAAGGCCCGCCTTGCGCAGCGCCTCGCGGCCGCGCGGGTGCAGGGGTACGGCGAGGTCCAGGTGGCCGGCCGCCTCGGTCAGGGCGCGGGCGGCGGCCGCGGCGGCCTCGGGGTCGTCGACGTTGGCCGGCCGGTGCAGGGTGACCACGCCGTAGCGTTCGGGCAGTGCGTGGGCGGTGCGGGCGGCGGCCGGGTCGAAATGGTCCAGATGGGTGAGCAGGGTGTCGATCATCGGGTTCCCGACGAGGTGCACACGGGCCGGGTCGACGCCCTCGCGGGCCAGGTGGCCGACGGCTTCCGGGCTGGTCGCGAAGTGCAGTTCGGCCAGCTGGTCGACCAGGCGCCGGTTGACCTCCTCCGGCATCGCCATGTCGAAGCTGCGCAGGCCCGCCTCGACATGGGCCACCGGGATGCCCAGCTTGGCGGCGGCCAGCGCCGCGGCGAGGGTGGAGTTCACGTCGCCGTACACGACGACCAGGGCCGGGGCGCGGGCCAGCAGCTCGCCCTCCAGCGCCACCAGCAGGTCGGCGGTCTGCCGGGCCTGGCTGCCGGAGCCGACGCCCAGATCGGTGTCCGGAGCGGGCAGGCCCAGCTCCCGGAAGAAGATGTGCGACATCCGTTCGTCGTAATGCTGACCCGTGTGCACCAGGACCTGGCCGTGCCCGGTCGCGCGCAGGGCGGCGACCACCGGCGCGGCCTTCACGAAGTTCGGCCTGGTCCCTACGACATGGAGTACGCGGCCGTTCATGTCGTACGTTCTCCGCTCTGTCGGCCTACCTTGGCGACATGGCCCGACTACTGTTCCCGCACATGCCGCGCCGTGTTCTTCGGATCCCCCGTGCACTCAGCTTGGCCGCATCCGTCGCATGGGGCGAGTTGCGGAACGACCCCGCGCGGGCCGCGCTGCTCGGTGTACGGCTGCTGCCGGGGCGGGTGCGGCGCGGGCTCGCACCGGTCGAGCGGCGGCTCGCCGCCCGGGCCCGCACGGCCGGGCCGACCGCGAGGCCCTCCGCCGCCCGGGTAGCGGCACCGGCCGGGCGGCCGGTACGGCCCGAGCCCGGCCGGGTGCTCCATATGGTGACCAACGGGCTGCCGTTCAGGCACGCCGGCTACACCGTGCGCACCCAGGCCCTCACCGAGGCCCAGCGGGCCGCCGGACTCGATCCGCACGTGGTGACCCGCATCGGGTTCCCGGTGGCGCAGGGCGTCCTGGACGCACGCCCGCTGCAGATCGTGAACGGGGTGCCGCAGCACCGGCTGCTGCCGCTGAACCTGCCGTACGGGCAGGGCCCGGTGCTGGCCCGCAACGCCGAGCTGGCCGGGCGCCTGGTGGAGCGGCTGCGGCCCGCCGTGCTGCACGCGGCCACCGACCACGGCAACGGGCGGGTGGCGCTGGCCCTGCGGGAGACCTACGGACTGCCGGTGGTGTACGAGGTGCGCGGGTTCCTGGAGGAGACCTGGCTGACCCAGGCGGCGGGCCGTACTCCGGACGACCCGACCTACCGGGCGCGGCGCGCCCTGGAGACGTACTGCATGCGCCAGGCCGATCTGGTGCTGACGCTGGGCACGGCGATGAAGTCCGAGATCGTGTCCCGCGGGGTGCCCGAGGAGCGGGTCCTGATCGTGCCCAACGCGGTGGACGACGCCTTCCTCGCCCCGCCGCCGGACGGGGCGGAACTGCGTGCCCGGCTCGGTATCGCGGCGGACGACTACGTGGTGGGCACCGTGAGCAGCCTTACTCCACACGAGGGAATCGGCACATTGCTCCATGCGGGTGCCGAACTGCGCCGCCGTGGGGTTCCGCTGCGGCTGCTGATCGTCGGTGACGGACCCGAACGCGGGGCACTCGAGGCGCTGGCCGACCGGCTGGGTCTCGGCGCCGGCGTCGCGCTGTTCACCGGCCGTGTCCCGCACCACCAAGTGCGCTCCTACCACGCGGTTCTGGACGTTTTCGCGGTGCCGCGCACCGATGAACGGGTCTGCCGTCTGGTCACCCCGCTCAAGCCGGTCGAGGCGATGGCGAGCGGTCTGCCCGTGGTGGCCAGTGATCTCACCGCCCTGCGAGAAGTGGTCGAATCGGGAGTCAGCGGGCAGCTGATCTCGCCTGAATCTCCGCATGCTTGGGCAGAAGCTCTCGAAGTATTGCTTTACAGTCGAGAACGGCGGGATGAATGGGGAGCGTCCGCCCGCGCTCTGGTAGCGCGTGACCGCACCTGGAAAAGGGTCGCTGCCACGACCCGAGACGCGTATCGCGCTCTTGGTTGTGTCTGAGGCCCCCTCGCCCGGAATCGCACCGTCCGGGCCCTTCGGATCCATACGGCGTCTGCCGTTGAGGGCGGAGTGAATCCCTATGCAGGTCGAAAAGGCCGTACCGCTCGGGGAATTGAGCGAATCGCTCGGGGACGCAGAACGGACCGACGGCTTCGAACTGGCCGTCATCGGGCTCGGCTACGTCGGGCTTCCGCTCGCGCGGGAGGCGTCGCTGGTCGGGCTGAGAGTGGCGGGGCTCGACCTCGACCCACGGGTCGTGGAGGGCCTCAACGCCGGACACTCCCATGTGGACGACGTCTCCGACGACGACGTCGCCCGCATGCGGCAGGCCGGCTTCACCGCGTACACGGACGACGCCTGTCTGGCCCGTGCGCAGACGATCGTGATCTGTGTGCCGACCCCGCTCAGCGAGGACGGCGGTCCCGATCTGAGCGCGGTGACCTCCGCGGCGCGGGCGGTGGCGGGCAGGCTGGGCCGCGGACGGCTCGTCGTCCTCGAATCCACGACCTATCCGGGCACCACCGAGGAGGTGGTGAAGCCGATCCTGGAGGAGTCCGGGCTGCGGGTGGGCAACGACTTCTCGCTGGCGTTCTCACCGGAGCGGATCGACCCCGGCAACGCCACCCACGGGCTGCGCGAGACCCCGAAGGTGGTGGGTGGCTGCACCCCGGCGTGCGCGGCCCGGGCGGCCGCCTTCTACGGCAAGCTCGTCGACACCGTCGTACAGGCCAAGGGCACCCGGGAAGCCGAGATGGCCAAGCTCCTGGAGAACACCTACCGGCACGTCAACATCGCCCTGGTCAACGAACTGGCCATCCTGTGCCAGGAGTTGCGGGTCGACGTATGGGACGCGATCCGCTGCGCCGGCACGAAGCCGTTCGGTTTCCAGCCCTTCCGGCCGAGCGCCGGGGTGGGCGGGCACTGCATCCCGATCGACCCCAACTACCTGTCGTACAAGGTGCGTTCGATCGGCTACGAGTTCCGGTTCGTGGAACTGGCCCGGGAGATCAACGCGCACATGCCGGAGTACGTCGTCCGGCGCGCGCAGGATCTGCTCAACCACGAGGGCCGCGCCCTGCACGGCTCCCGGGTGTTGCTCCTGGGCGTCACCTACAAGCCGGACGTCGCCGACCAGCGCGAGTCGCCGGCGGTTCCGGTGGCGCGGCTGCTGCGGGACCGGGAGGCGGAGATCGCCTTCCACGACCCGTTCGTGCCCGCCTGGTTCGTGGACGGGGAGGCCGTGCCGCGCGTCACCGACGTCATGGCCGCCGTGCGCTCGCACGATCTGACGATCCTGCTCCAGGACCACTCCGCGTACGACCTCCCGGCCCTCGGCGACGCGGCCCGGCTGCTCTTCGACACCCGCGGGCGGATCTTCCGGCCCGGTGTCGAGGTGCTGTAGGCGACCTCTGTGGCAACTCCCCTTCCGCCGCCTGGAGTCCGAGGGCTCCGGGCGGCGGAGTCGAAAGGCGCTCAGATGCGGATACTCGTCGTCACCGTCGTCCACCACCCCGAGGACGCGCGCATACTGCACCGGCAGATCACCGCGCTGCGGGACCGGGGGCACCACGTCGTGTACGCGGCGCCGTTCTCGGCCCGCGAGGTGCGCCCCCGCGCCGACCTCGAAGGCATCGACCTGCCCCGGGCGGCGGGCCGCAACCGCCGGGCGGCAGTAAGCGCGGCCCGCGCGCTGCTCGCCGACCGCGGCCACGAGGCGGACGTGATCCTCCTCCACGACCCGGAACTGCTCCTCGCGCTGCCCGGCACCCTGCGCCGCTGGCGGCGGTCCGAGGCGGCCCCGGTGGTCGTGTGGGACGTCCACGAGGACACCGCCGCCGCCCTCGCCATGAAACGCTGGGTGCCCCGGGCGCTGCGGCCGCCGCTGCGGCTCGGTGTGCGGGCGGCCGAACGGCTGGCGGAGCGCCATCTGCGGCTGCTGCTCGCCGAGGACGCCTACCAGGAAAGGTTCCGTCGTACCCACCCGGTGGTGCCCAACTTCACGACCGCACCGGTGCAGGCACCCGAACCTCCCGGCAGCGAACGCGTCGTCTACGTCGGTCACCTGTCCCGCGCCCGCGGCGCGCTGGACCTGATCGAGACCGCCCGGCACCTGGGGCCGGGACTGCGCATCGAGGTGGCCGGCGCGGCCGACCCGGACGTCCGGGAGGCGCTCGCGGCGGCCGACCGGGACGGCGTGCTGCGCTGGCACGGCTTCCTGCCCAACGACCGCGCCCTCGCGCTGCTCCCGGGCGCGCTGGCCGGCCTCTCCCTCCTGCACGACCAGCCCAACTACCGCCATTCGCGGCCCACCAAGGTCGTCGAGTACATGGCGCACGGCGTCCCCGTCATCACCACGCCCACTCCGCTGGCGGCCGACATGGTCGAGCGGCACGGCTGCGGTCTCGTCGTCCCCTACGAGGATCCGCGCGCGGCTGCGGCGGCGATACGGCGGCTGAGCGCCGACGCGATACTGCGTCACACCACGGCCCAGCGGGGCCGCGAGGCGGCCGTGACGCACTTCAACTGGCCGGACAAGGCGGCCGAGTTCACGTACACGCTGGAGGCCTGGGTACGGGAGGAGGCCGGTGCTGGGCGCGCGGGTGGCACGGCTCGCGCAAAGCGACCCCGCCTCCGCCCGGCAGCCGGAAGCCCGTCACCCGGCCCGAGACCCCGTCCTGGACGGGTCGGCTGAACAGCCAGGCATCCGCCCCCGCGCGCAGCCATCGGGCGATCCCCCTCGATCACAGGTCCTGGGCCAGGCCCTCGGTCCCTGCCGTCAGGCCCGCGGAATGCCGTACGCCCGCTCCACCCGCAGCCGCAGCACCAGCCGGCGGTCACGGACCATCGCGGCACGGTAGTCGTCCCAGTCGGGGTGCTCGCCCTGGACGTCACGGTAGAGGCGGACGAGTTCCTCGACGGTCTCGTCGTAGGGGTCCTGGGCGACCGGCGAGAGCTCGGCGGTGCCCTCGGCGACCGTGTACGCCCAGCGGTCGGGGCTGGTGACGTGGTAGGAGGCACGCGGGTCACGGCGCAGGTTGCGGGTCTTGGCGCGGTCGTCCGTGATCGAGACACGGACGGTCCGCTCGTCCGGGTAGTACGCGTGATTGACATTGGACAGCTGGGGGCGGCCGTCGCTCTTGAGGGTGACCAGCACCCCGTTGTGGCCTTCGGCGAGCAGCTTCAGAAGAGCGTCCTGGGTCATGTGGGGAGAACCCCGCCCGGGCCACCCCGCATTCCCGCCGAACCGGTCGGCGGGAAGACCGCCCGCCCGGCCGGGTGTACCCCGAGTGCACACGGGAAGACGGGGGCATGTACACGTGGGCGCCCTGCCGGTGTCCGGAGTCGCAAAACCGCTTCTCGTCCTGGCGTTCCTGGCCGCGCTCGGCGTGGCGGCCCTGTGTCCCTTACCCGGCGCCCCTTCTATAGCGTCCGTCACACCACACGCGGATGAGCGGGACCGTTCCCCTGTTCCTGCGCGACGATGAGGTCCGAGGTCGGACCGCGCAGCGGGACGACACGACCGGAGGAGAGCGATGGCACAGCTGCGACAGGAAGTCGACCCCAGTGAGGTCGGGCTGGACGTGAAGGCGCTGGACCGCCTCGACCAGCACTTCGCCCACTACGTCGACGAAGGGCGCCTGCCCGGCTACCTGGTGGCCGTGGCGCGCGGCGGCCGGATCGCCCACCTCACCACGCAGGGCCACCGCGACCGGGCGGCCGGACTGCCGGTCGAGCCGGACACCATCTGGCGGGTGTATTCGATGACCAAGCCGGTCACCGCGGTGGCGATCCTGCTGCTGGTGGAGGAGGGCCTGCTCTCCCTGGACGACCCGGTCGGCCGCCTGCTGCCCGAGTTCGCCGATCCCCGCGTGTACGTGAGCGGTTCGGGAGCGGACATGGTGACCCGGCCGGCCGACGGGCCGATCCTGATCCGGCATCTGCTCACCCACACCGCCGGACTGACCTTCGCGTTCTACCACTCGCACCCGGTGGACGCCCGCTACCGCGAGGCCGGCCTGGAGTTCTCGGTGCCGGCGGGCGCGGACCTCGCCGAGACGATGGAGGTGTACGCGCGGATGCCCCTCCAGTTCGAACCGGGCACGCAGTGGAACTACTCCGTCGGCTTCAACGTGCTCAGCCGCGTCATCGAGGTGGTCTCCGGGCAGCGGCTCGACGAGTTCTTCGCGGACCGGATCTTCCGCCCGCTCGGCATGCCGGACGCGGGCCTGCACATCGTGCCCGAACAGGCCGACAGGCTCTCGGAGTTGTACGGCGAGACGGAGGACGGCGGCATCGAGGCGATCCCCGGGCTGCCGCTGCGCGGCCGCCCCCGTCTCCTGTCGGGCAGCGGCGGCCTCGCGGCGACGGCGTACGACTACCACCGCTTCATGGAGATGCTGCGCCGGGGCGGCGAGCTGGACGGCGTCCGGCTGCTCTCCCCCGCCTCGGTCGGCCTGCTCTCCGGCAACCACCTGCCCGGCGGCACCGACCTGCGGGCCTTCGGCGCCCCACCCCATCGGGAGCCCGGCAACGACGGCCTCGGCTTCGGCCTGGGCGTCTCGGTGGTGATCGACCCCGCCCGCACCCTCTCGCCGAGCAGCCTCGGCAGCTACGGCTGGACCGGTGCGGCCACCACCGCCTTCTGGGTCGACCCCACCCACGACCTGACCGTGCAGTTCCACACCCAGGTGCGCCCCAAGACCCTGAAGATCCTCCCGGAGCTGCGCCGGCTGGTCCACGAGACGATCCAGGACTAGGGCCTGTCGGACGGGCCCCAGGACGATCCCGGATCAAGGGGCGTCCGGTCAGACCAGGTTGGTCTCCGGGCGGGAAGCGTCGGCCGCGAACCGGCCGGCGCCGAGCGGACGGACGTCGAGGAAGGGGGCGCGGCCCAGGTAGAGGTCGCGGATCACCTCGCCGACGGCCGGGCCCTGGAGGAAGCCGTGGCCGGAGAACCCGGTGGCGTACAGGAACCGGGAGACCGAGGTCGCCTCGCCGATCAGGGCGTTGTGGTCCGGGGTGTTCTCGTACAGGCCGGCCCAGCCGCCGGTGCGGCGCAGGTCGAGCAGGGCGGGCGCGCGCCGCTCCATCGCCGCGCACAGGCGCGGGATCCAGCGGTCGTGCGGGTCGGTGGCGAAGCCCGGCCGCTCGTCCGGGTCGGACATGCCGAGCAGCAGTCCCGGGCCTTCGGCGTGGAAGTACAGGCTGGTGCTGAAGTCGATGGTCATGGGAAGCGTCGGCGGCAGCCCCGGGACCGGTTCGGTGACCGCGATCTGGCGGCGCAGCGGCTGCACCGGCAAGTCGACGCCGGCCATCGCGCCGACCGCCCTCGACCAGGCCCCGGCCGCGCAGACCACCGTGTCGGTGGCGATCCGGCCGAGGGTGGTGTGCACGGCGGTGATGAGGGCGCCGTCCTGTTCGATGCCGGTGACCTCGGTGTGACGCAGTATCCGGGCGCCGTGGGCGCGGGCGGCGGCCGCGTAGCCGTGCACGACGGACTCGGGGGTGCAGTGTCCGTCGTCCGGGGAGTAGGCGGCGGCCACCAGTCCGTCGGTGGCGATCAGCGGGGAGAGCCGGGCCGCCTCTTTCGGGGTGAGCATCCGGCTGGGCACGCCGAGGTGGTTCTGGAGCCGGACGCCTGCCTCGAAGGAGGCGACCTCCTCGGGGGTGGACAGGAGGAAGAGGTAGCCGACGCGGCGCAGCCCGATGTCGTACCCGACCTCCTGCCCGAAGCGGGCGAAGGCCTCTAAGCTGCGCGCGCCCAGCTGGATGTTGAGCTCGTCGGAGAACTGGGCGCGCACCCCGCCGGCGGCCTTCGAGGTGGATCCGGCGGCGAGTTCGTCCCGTTCGACGAGGACGACGTCACGGACGCCCGCGTTCGCCAGGTGGTAGGCGATGCTGGTGCCCATCACCCCGCCGCCGATGATCACGACCTGGGCTCGAAGATTCACGCGTGCGCCTCCTGTCGGTCTCTCCTGTTCCTTCCCCGGGAGGCCACCCGGTACCTCAGGACCAGTGCGCCACCGCGTCGAGGTGGGGCAGCACGTGGTCGAGGCGCTCGCGCTTGGTCCGCAGATACGTGATGTTGTTCTCGCACGGCTCGATCAGCAGCGGGACCGTCTCGGCGACCTCGATGCCGTGGCGTACCAGGGACTCCCGTTTGCGCGGGTTGTTGGACATCAGGCGGACCGAACTCACCCCGAGGTCACGCAGGATGCCGGCGGCGACGCCGTAGTCGCGGGCGTCGACGGGCAGCCCGAGCGCGAGGTTGGCCTCGACCGTGTCGAGACCCTCCGCCTGGAGTGCCATCGCGCGCAGCTTGGCGAGCAGCCCGATGCCGCGGCCCTCGTGTCCCCGCAGGTAGACGACGATGCCGCTGCCCTCGGCCACGACCGCGCGCAGGGCGGCGGCCAGCTGGTCGCCGCACTCGCAGTGCTGGGAGCCGAACGCGTCGCCGGTCAGGCACTCCGAGTGCAGCCGGGTCAGCACCCGGTCGCTGTCGATGTCCCCGTAGACCAAAGCCACTTGCTCGTCACCGCGCTCGTGGTCCAGGTAGCCGATCGCCTGGAATTTCCCGTAGACGGTGGGCAGCGGTGCATTGACGACGCGTTCCACGCCCGAACGCCGTGGGGACTTCTTGCCGAGTACGCCGATGTTCTCTGTCATGATCTGATTCCTAAGAGGAGACGAAAGGCCGTGAAAAAGATGAATGGTTCGGGCGCGCGTACGGCGGCATACGGCTTGTTGCCGGCGGACACCACGGAAGAGGTACGGACCAGGGGGGCGGGCGTTTCAACTCAGGTCGCCGTCCTTCCCGTGGGGAGCTTCGAACAGCACGGCCCCTTCCTTCCGCTGGCGACGGACACGCTCGTCGCCTGTGCCGTCGCCCGGGAGATCGCCGCCGCGTTCCCGGTGCACCTCCTTCCGCCGGTGACCGTCTCCTGCTCGCACGAGCACGCGGCCTGGCCGGGGACCGTCAGCATCTCCTCGGTGACCCTGCACGCGATGGTCAGGGACATCGCAGAATCGTTGCACCGCTCGGGTGTCGAGGCACTGGTCGTGGTCAACGGCCACGGCGGCAACTACGTGCTGGGCAATGTCGTCCAGGAGGCGTCCGCACGGGGCGAGCGGATGGCGCTGTACCCGGCCGCGGAGGACTGGGAGACAGCGCTCGGACGGGCCGGGGTGGAGACCTCGGCGCTCACCGACATGCACGCGGGAGAAATCGAGACCTCGATTCTGCTGCACGCTCATCCCGAATTGGTCCGCCCTGGTCACGAGTCCGCCGATTTCACCGCTGACGACCGCCGTCATCTCCTCACCGTGGGAATGTCCGCCTATACCGAGTCGGGCGTCATCGGCCGTCCCTCCCTGGGGTCGGCGGAAAAGGGGAAGGAACTCCTGGCGAGCCTGGCCGACTCCTTCGGCGCGGTTTTCGAACTGCTCACCGCGGGGCGGGCGTAGCGCATCCCCGCGTACCAGCGGAAGACCAGGACCACCAGCCCCGGCAGGGCCGCCACGAAGCTGAGCACGCCGTAGACGACGGCCGTGGCGAGCCCGGTGTCCGCGCCGAGGCCCGCCGCGGCGAACGCCCAGGCGGTGACGCCTTCCCGGGGGCCCCAGCCGCCGACGTTCAGCGGCAGGCCCATGGCGACCAGGGCGAGGACCGCGATCGGCGTCAGCGCGGCCACGGAGGCGGCGGAGCCGGCGACCCGGGCGGCCACCACGAACATCCCGACGTGCCCGGCGAGGACGACCGCCGAGGACAGCGCGACGCCCGGCCCGTTCCGCCGTGACAGCAGCGCCTGGCGGGCCTCGGCGAGCGTCGCGCGCAGGGCGCCGCCGCGCTTGCCCGGGGCCCTGTTCATGCGGACCGCGATCACGACCGCGCAGGCGCCCGCCAGGCCGGCCGCGGCCAACGGGGCGAAGCTGCGCGCCTGGTCGCGGACCGGCGAGGGCAGGATCAGCAGCGCGCCCGCGCCGAACACCGTCAACGCGATCTGCCCCGCGGTCCGTTCCAGGACGACCGCGCGCACCCCGCGCCCGACGTCGCCCTCGCTCTGCCCGTGCCTGACCGCCCGGTGCACATCGCCGAGGACCCCGCCGGGCAGGGCCGCGTTGAGGAACAGCGCACGGTAGTAGTCGCCGACGGCGGGCCCGAGCGGCAGCCGCAGGCCGAGGCTGCGGGCCACCAACTGCCAGCGCCAGGCGCTCAGTACGGTCGTGACCGCGCCGATCACCAGGCCGGCGACCAGCGTCGGGGTGTCGATGCGGCGCAGTCCGTCGAGGAAGACGCCGGTGCCGAGCCGCCACAGCAGCACGGCGATGATGGCGACTCCGGCAACGGTGCCCAGGTGGGTGCGTACAGCGCGGAAAGTGAGGCGCCGGGGCATGGTCACCGGGGTGACGGGGGCGGTCTCACGGACCAGGGTGGGGGTGGTCATGAGGTGCCTCCGGTCGGCCGGGCGAGCGCCAGCAGGTCGCTGTGGTGCACGACGACCCGCAGTTCGCCGGCCGCGCAGGCGGCGAGCCGCTCGGCCAGGTAGGCCTGGGCGCGCTCGGCGAGTTCGGGGCGCTCCTCGACGGCCGCGCCGACCCAGCCGCGCAGCCACTGCTCGGTGAGCGCCTGCTCGTCGGGGCCGAGCCGCCAGGGGCTGGGGTGCACCTTGACGGTGGCGCCCCGGTCGGCGAACGCCTCGCAGGCGGCGGTGACCGCGTCCGGGCCGAGCATCCCGCCGCGCCGCTGGTGGGCGTTGAAGGCCTCGGTCAGCTCCGCGTCCAGCGGATGGGGGGTGCCGAACTCGACCCGTCCGGCGACCGACAGGGTGAGCAGGGCGGGGCAGCCGGCCCCGGCGCAGGCCTCCGCGAGGGTGTCGACCTCCTCCCTGGTGAGGACGTCAAGGAGCGCGGACGCGGTCACCAGCGAGGCGCCTGTCAGCGCGTCGGGGGTGAGCCGGGCGACGTCACCGCGGCGGGTCTCCACCGTGACCCGGCTGCCGTCGGCGGCCACGCGGGGCGAGGCGACGGCGGCGAAGTGCAGGAGGTAGGGGTCGCGGTCGTGCAGGATCCAGTGCTGGGCGCCGTCCAGGCGGGGCGCCAGCCAGCGGCCCATGGAGCCGGTGCCGCAGCCCAGGTCGTGCACGACGACCCCGCCTGCCCGGCCGGGCAGGTTGGCCAGCCGGATCCGCAGCGGATCCAGCAGATCGTGCGCCCGGGCGGCCGCGTCCGCGCTCTCCCGCAGCTCCAGCCACTCGGGGGCGTACCGCGGCGGCTCCTCCGGCGCACTCTCGCGCAGGCGTACGGTGGCCCGCTCGCCGAGGCGTACGACGGGACCGGCCCCGGCTATCACCTCGGACTGTCCGGGCTCCCCGGAGGCTGCGGCATCCATCGGCTCTCGTCCCACCCCTGCATCCGTAACATCCCTGGGTCCGGGCTGCGCGGGGATCGCGCCGACCGGAGTAGTGGTCGTCGTCTCGCTGGTCATGCCGCCCTCCGGGGTTCGTCGGGGAGCCTCAGCAGAACCCCGGCCAGGCTGCGGGCGGTGGTCGCCCAGCCGTCGAGCGCCGCCCGCCGGCCGCGCGCGGCGGCCTTCAGACGACGGCGTACGTCCGCCTCGCCGAACCAGCCGCGCAGTTCGGCGGCGAGCGCGGCGGGGTCCTCCGGCGGCACGAGGATGCCGGGTACCCCGCCGTCAGGAGCCCTACCCACCGCCTCCGGCAATCCGCCGACGTCGGTGGCGAGCACCGGGATGCCCCGGGCGAGGGCCTCGGTGACCGCCATGCCGTAGGTCTCGGCGTACGAGGTGAGGACCATCAGGTCGGCGGCGGCGTAACTGGCGTCGAGGTCGGCTCCCGAGCGGGGGCCGGCGAGGTGCAGCCGGTCCGTCAGGCCGTGCCGGGCGATCAGCGACCGCAGATGGGCGACGTACTCGGGGTCCTGGCCGAGGCCGCCGACGCAGGTGCAGGTCCACGGCAGGTCCCGGACCACGGCGAGCGCCTCGACCAGCCGGTGCTGGCCCTTGCGCGGGCTGACGGTGGCGACGCACAGCAGGTGCGAGACCCCGTCGGTGCCACCGGCCAGCGGGGCGATGTCGGCACCCGGGGCGGCGACGTGCACCCGTTCGGGTGCCAGGCCGTGGTGCGAGACCAGCCGTCGTACCGCCCAGTCGCTGGTCGCCACCACGGCAGGCACGGCGCGCAGCACCATGCGCTCCCGGGCGTCCAGGTCGGCGGCCACGGCCGGCTCCAGCCCGGTCTCGTCGCCGAGCGGGAGGTGCACCAGGACGGCGAGCCGCAGCCGTTCGGCCTCCGGTACGACGATCTCGGGGACCCCGCACGCCACCAGGCCGTCAAGCAGGACGACCGCGCCGTCGGGCAGCTCCCGCAGGGTGCGGGCGAGGGTGTCCCGGGCGGCCGCGTCGGGGCGCGGCCAGGAGCCGGCCACCGGGTGCCTGGTGACCTGCCAGCCGAAACCGGGCAGGTCCAGGCAGACCCGCCGGTCGTAGGCGTTGCCGCCGCTCGGGGTGGCCAGGTCGTCGACACCGCCCGGCATGACGAAGTGCACGATACGCAGGGACATGGGGAGGATCCCGATGTTCGCGGGGGCGTTCTCGCCGGCCGGGTCGGTGGTCGCCGCGCGCTGCGCGGGCACGTAGGTGAGGGCCGGTGCCCGGCCGATGCTCACGTCGGTCACAGGGCACGCTCGTAACTCGCCCAGGCGACATGCGACTCGTGCAGGGTGACGGTCAGGCCCGCGAGGCCGCGGGCGCCCTCGCCCAGGGCGCCCTTCTCGATCCGCTCGGCGAGCCGGTCGGCGATGACCTTGGCCAGGAACTCCGTGGAGGTGTTGATCCCGGCGAAGTCCGGCTCGTTGTCCAGGTTTCGGTAGTTCAGCTCGCTGACCACGGCGCCGAGTTCCTGGGTGGCAAGACCGATGTCGACGACGATGTTGTCGTCGTCGAGCTGCTCACGGCGGAAGGTGGCGTCCACGAGGAACGTGGCGCCATGCAGGCGCTGCGCGGGCCCGAACACGTCGCCGCGGAAACTGTGGGCGATCATGATGTGATCGCGGACGGTGATGCTGAACAACGGACGACCCTCCAGGTGCGGCGCGTCTGGTCCCCCGGCTGATCCCTGCCGGGGGATGCCCTTAATACGGCTCTCGGCTTCCCCGTGTTCAGTCCACTCTCACTCTTTTCTCAGGTCAGGACCTCTTGGCCGCCCGCATTGGACGTTCCGTCAGCCGATATCGCCGTAGCGGACCCGGTGGCAGAGCGCCGGGATCTGCCCGGAGGCGAGTTTCGGGAGCACCTCCGGCAGCTCTTCGAACGCGCTTTCCCCGGTGATGAGGGCGTCCAGCGCGGGATCGGCGAGCAGGTCGAGGGCCAGGGCGAGCCGGTCGGCGTAGGTACGGCCGGCCCGGGCGGCCGGGGAGACGGTGCCGACCTGGCTGCTGCGCACGGTGAGGCGGCGGGAGTGGAAGGCCTCGCCGAGCGGCAGGGCGATGCGCCGGTCGCCGTACCAGCTCAGTTCGAGGACCGTGCCCTCGGGGGCGAGGAGCTCCAGGGCGCGGGTGAGGCCCTGTTCGGTGGCGCTGGCGTGGACGACCAGGTCGCAGCCGTCGAGGGCGTCCTCGGGCGTCGCGAAGTCCACCCCCAGCGCCTCGGCGGTCTTCGCCCGGGCCGGGTCGGCGTCGACCAGCTGGAGCCGTACGCCGGGGAAGCGGGCGAGGAGGGCGGTGACCGAGCAGCCGACCATGCCGCCGCCGATCACCGCGATCCGGTCGCCGACCAGGGGCGCGGCGTCCCAGAGGGCGTTCACGGCGGTCTCCACGGTGCCCGCGAGCACCGCACGCGCCGGTGGTACCCGCTCCGGTACCACCGTCACCGCGGTCACCGGAACGACGTAACGCGTCTGATGCGGATACAGGCAGAACACCGTACGCCCGATCAGCTCAGCAGGGCCCGCCTCCACGACGCCGACGCTGAGGTAGCCGTACTTCACCGGCCCGGGGAACTCGCCCTCCTGGAACGGCGCCCGCATCACCGCGTGTTGGCTCTCCGGCACCCCGCCCCTGAACACCAGTGTCTCGGTGCCCCTGCTGACTCCCGAGTACAGCGCGCGCACCAGCACCTCGCCCTCGCCGGGCTCCGCGAGGGTGACGTCACGCAGCTCTCCGTGGCCCGGAGAGCGGAGCCAGAACGCGCGGGCCGAGGAGTTCATCGGCATCCTCCTGAACGATCGGGAAGTTGTTCACGTACCGAGATGTGCACAGCGAGAAGTGCACAGTCCGCGCACAGTACGCGGCGTTGATCGACTCTGTCACTCGGCCGGAGGAACGTGCGGTGGCCCTGAACAACACTTACGAAGCCAGGCTGGTCCAGCAGGAGACCGCTGTGGGAGCGGGCGTACAGATCCTGTTGCTGGTCCTGCTCGGGTCGGCGATCGGCATGGGTCCGGCCGGATGGCTGACGGGGCTCGCGTTCGCCGTCGCCACCTGGGCGGTGCTCTCCCGGGCCCTGCACCGCACCCGGCCGCGCACCTTCGGCCCGGCGAACCGGGTCACCCTCGGCCGCGCGATCCTGGTCGGCGGTGTGACGGCCCTGGTCGCCGACTCCTTCGAGAGCTCCCCGCCGGTCACCCTCCTGGTCGGCCTGACCGCCGTCGCCCTCATCCTCGACGGCGTCGACGGCAAGGTGGCCCGCCACACGGGTACCTCCACGGCCCTCGGCGCGCGCTTCGACATGGAGGTCGACGCATTCCTGATCCTGGTGCTGAGCGTGTATGTCTCGACGCAGCTGGGCCCGTGGGTGCTGCTGATCGGCGCGATGCGCTACGCGTTCGTCGCGGCGGCGAAGGTCGCGCCCTGGCTGAACGCCCCGCTGCCGCCGTCGATGGCCCGCAAGACCGTCGCCGCGATCCAGGGCATCTGCCTGCTCCTCGCGGGCGCCGACCTGCTCCCGTACCTGGCCAACCTGGGCGTGGCGCTCCTGGCCCTCGGCTCCCTGCTGTGGTCGTTCGGGCGCGATGTGGTGTGGCTGTGGCGGAACTCGCGGGAGGCGGAGGCGACGGTGACGGAGCGGGAGACGGCGCCGACGGGGGCGGTAGCGGTGATGGGGCGCGAGGCGACGCCGACGGGGGCCGCGGTCGTGGAGGAGGAGCGCATGGAGGCCCGTGCGGCCGAGATGCGGCTGACGGTGCGTGTGGAGGCGCGGGTCGAGGTGCGCGCGGAGGAGAGGGAGATGCTGGAACTGGCGGTTCGGTGAACTGACCGAGCACGGCGCGGGGCCCGGACCGGGGGATGGTCCGGGCCCTTGCTGTTTCTGTGTGCCTACGAGCGTGGGCCAACAGGCGTGGCGTCAAGGTTCGTTGGCCTACCGCTGTTGACCTACGGGCGTTGGCCTACGCGCGTGGGCCAACATGTATGGGCCTACGCGTGTGGGCCTACGGCCGTTGACGCCTACGCGTGCGGGCCTACGGCCGTTGGCACCTACGACCGTGCCCCCGCGCCCGCACGAAGGCGAACGTGCCGCCGCCAGGCCCAGCGCGCCGACGATCAGGCCCGCGATGCCGAGGCCGCGCGCGGTGGAGTCGTTGGAGTCGGCCGACGCGGTCGTCGTCGCCTTGGAGACGGCGGGGGACGACGCCACGGCCTCGACCGCACCGGCGACACAGAGCAGCGCCCAGAGGGCCGGGCCCGAGGGGGCCGGGCCCGAGGGGGCCGGGCCCGAGGGGGCCGGGCCCGAGGGGGCCGGGCCCGAGGGGGCCGGGCCCGAGGGGGCCTGTGCCCCGGCTACTTCTTCTGCTCCACCCGCACCCAGTCCACCTCCGCCTGCACTCCCCCGGCCGCGATCTTGTCCACGCTGGACTGGGGCAGGCCCCAGTAGGGGCTCGTCACCTGGTTCCAGCCGGCCGGGTAGGCGCCGCCGAGGGCGAGGTTGAGGATGACGTACTGGTTGTGGTCGTAGACCCACTGGCCGCGCGTGGACTCCACCTTGTTGCGGGTCGTCTCCTGGACCAGGGTCGCGTCGACGTAGAAGCGCATCGCCGTCGGCGTCCACTCGACCGCGTAGGTGTGCCACTGGTCGACGGTGCCGCCGTTGGGGAAGGTCTGGCGGGCGCCGATGTTGCCGTCGGCCGAGTAGCCGGGGCCGTGCAGCGCGGTGCTGGTCCACGTCGGGTAGCCGATGTTCTCCATGATGTCGGTCTCGCCGGAGGCGGGCCAGGAGACCGACGGGTTGTCGACGTTGCTGCCCAGCAGCCAGAAGGCGGGCCAGTAACCGTCGCCGACCGGGAGTTTCATGCGGGCGCTGACCTTGCCGTACGTGAAGTCGAAGTGGGTGTTGGTGTCGATGCGGCCGGACGTGAAGTCGTAGGTGCCGCCGCCCGCCTGGGTGCAGCCCTTGCAGTACTTCGCCTTCAGGAGCAACTCGCCGTTCTGCGTCTGGATATTGTTCGTCGAGTCGACGTACGCCTGGGACTCGCCGTTGACCGGGCCCATCTCGGTGCCGGTGCGGACGACCCGCCACTTGGAGCGGTCGAGTGCGGCGCCGGTGAAGTCGTCGAAGAACGTGGTCTGGTAGGTGCCCGACTGGTCGCCCGGGAGGGCTGGGTAGGCCGCCGACGCGCTGCCGCCGGTGCCCCAGACCTGGAACTCATAGAGGGAGTAGCCGAACTGGGCGGTGTAGGGGGCCGGGTTGTAGAAGCTGCGGCGCTCCTTGCCGAGCATCCGGACGTAGCGGCCGGTCGCCGGGGAGGGCAGGGTGACGGTGTCGTGCAGGCCCGCCGCGTCCCCGGGGGCGGCGACGTTCGCGCGGCGGGCGGCGATGGCCGCGGCCGAAGGTTCGTACACCGTGCGCCAGTTGACGTTGTCGTCGGAGACCTGGAGCAGGTAGTCGACCGCGAACGCGGACTCCCAGTACAGGTCCACGGAGGAGATCGTGGAGGTGGCGCCCAGGTCGACCGAGATCCAGCGGTCGGCGTTCCAGTCGCTCGACCAGCGGGTGTAGTCGCCCTTCAGGTCGGCCGGCCAGCCGCCGTCGGTGGCGAACGCCGGTGAATTGCCCGCGTGCTGGTAGTAGTTGGAGTACGCCGGGTGGTTCAGGGCGAGGTTGCTCCGGATGGTCGACGCCGGGGCCGGTTCGCCGCCGTAGACCTTGAAGTTCCAGAGCGAGTAGCCGTAGGGGGTGGCGCGTTCGAGGCCGCGCATCCGGACGTAGCGGCCGGTGACCTCCTGCGGGTAGGTGCTCGCGGTGACGGAGCCACCGGTGCCCGCGGTCTCGGTGTAGAACGGCGTCCAGTCCGTGCCGTTCTTCGAGGCCTCCAGGACGTACCTCTTGCCGTAGGCGGCCTCCCAGTCGAGAACCACGCGGTCGATGCGGATGGTGGTGCCGAGGTCGATCCGGATCCAGGCGTCGTCCGCGAAGTTGCTGGACCAGCGGGTCGCGCCGTTGCCGTCGAAGGCCAGGCCGGGGCTGGTGCCGCCGTTCTCGCTGCCGGAGGCGGTGACGGCGTTCGGGTTCGCCGTGTAGGCGGTGTTCGCCCGATCGGTGTCCCAGGTCACGGCGGCAGCGGCGGCGGACGCCGGTACGGCCAGAACCGGGCCCGAGGCCAGCAGGGCGGCTGTCGCGAGGGCGGCCAGGAGGGTGCGGGGGATGCGGGTTGGCATGCGGGTCTCCCGAGTGTCGATGGTGCACCTGTTGTGTTCATGACAGATCAGAGTGCGGTGTCCACGGACCGTCGTGCATGCGTGTGAGAGTGCGGTGCGGTGGGCGCGGAACTCCCCTGGTCCGCGCCCACCGCGGTTCCGGTCAGGCCGCCCGGCGGGCCGATCCCCGGTGGTCGCGGATGATGTCCGCGTACCGGTGGCCGCTGCCCTTGATGGTGCGGACCTGGGTGCGGTAGTCGACGTGGACCAGGCCGAACCGCTTCTCGTAGCCGTACGCCCACTCGAAGTTGTCCAGCAGCGACCAGGCGAAGTACCCGGCCAGCGGGGCGCCCTTGCGGGCCGCCGAGGCACAGGCGGCGAGGTGGCCGGCCAGGTACTCCTGGCGCTCGGGGTCGTCGATCGTGCCGTCGGGACGGACCACGTCCGGGTAGGCCGAGCCGTTCTCGGTGACGTAGAGCTTGCGGGCGCCGTACTCCTCGGTGAGGCGCAGCAGCAGCGTCTCGATGCCGCTCGCGTCGATCTCCCAGTCCATGCCGGTCCGCGGCACGTCGGGGCGGCGCACCGAACGGGCGTAGGGGGCAGGCCCGTCGGGGTCGTTCTCGATGTACGCCGGGAAGTAGTAGTTCAGGCCCAGCCAGTCGAGCGGGGTGGCGATGGTCTCCAGGTCGCCGGGGCGCTCGGGGAGTTCGACGCCGTACGTCTCGACCATGTCGGCCGGGAAGCCGCGGCCGTGCACCGGGTCGAGCCACCAGCGGTTGACGTGCCCGTCGTGGCGGCGGACGGCGGCCTGGTCCTCGGGACGGTCCGAGGCGGCGAACACCGTGGAGAGGTTGTTCACGATGCCGACCTCGGCGCCCGGCGCGGCGGCGCGGATCGCCTGGGCGGCCAGACCGTGGCCGAGGAGCAGGTGGTAGGAGGCGCGGACGGCGGCCGTGAGGTCGGTCAGGCCCGGGGCCATGGTGCCCTCCAGGTGGCCGATCCAGGCCGAGCAGGAGGGCTCGTTGAGGGTGGTCCAGTGCCGGACCCGGTCACCGAGGCGTTCGGCGACCACGGAGGCGTAGGCGGCGAAGTGCTCGGCGGTCGCCCGCTCGGGCCAGCCGCCCCGGTCCTGCAGGGCCTGCGGCAGGTCCCAGTGGTAGAGGGTGACCGACGGCGTGATCCCCGCCGCCAGCAGGGCGTCGATCAATTCGTCGTAGAAGTCGAGGCCCTTGGCGTTGACCGGGCCGTCGCCGCCGGGCCGCACCCGCGGCCAGGCGATCGACAACCGGTAGGCGTTGGTGCCGAGCCGGCCCATCAGGGCGATGTCCTCGCGCCAGCGGTGGTAGTGGTCGCAGGCGATGTCGCCGTTGTCGTCGCCCGCGATCTTCCCCGGCGTGTGCGAGAAGGTGTCCCAGATGGAGGGTGAGCGGCCGTCCTCGGCGACGGCTCCCTCGATCTGGTACGCCGCGGTTGCCGTGCCCCACAGGAAGTCGTGCGGGAGTGCGGCGAGGTCGATGGTCACGTAATTCCTTTCGCGACAAGCTTCGGAACTAAAGGGGTTCACTTGACGGCGCCCGCCGTCAGCCCGGCGACGAGGTAGCGCTGGAGCAGCAGGAAGCCGGCCACGACGGGGACGCTCACCACGAGCGAGGCGGCCATGATCTGGTTCCAGTAGACGTCGTACTGCGTGGAGTAGCCCTGCAGGCCGACGGCGAGGGTGCGGGTGGTGTCGTTGGTCATGACCGACGCGAAGAGCACCTCGCCCCAGGCGGTCATGAAGGCGTAGACGGCGACCGCGACGATCCCCGGGATCGCGGCCGGCACGACCACCCGGAACAGCGCGCCGAGCGGCCCACAGCCGTCCACCAGCGCCGCCTCGTCCAGGTCCCTGGGCACCGAGTCGAGGTACCCGATCAGCATCCAGATCGAGAACGGCAGCGAGAACGTCAGGTAGGTGAGGATCAGGCCGCCGCGGGAGCCGAACAGCGCGATGCCGGTGGCGTTGCCGATGTTGACGTACATCAGGAACAGCGGGAGCAGGAAGAGGATGCCCGGGAACATCTGCGTGGACAGCACGGTGACCGTGAAGATCCGCTTGCCGCGGAACTCGTAGCGGCTGACCGCGTAGGCGGCGAACACCGCGACCACGACCGAGCAGACGGTCGCCGCGACCGCCACGATCAGCGAGTTCACGAAGTACCGCGCGAGCGGGACCGTCGACCAGATGTCGATGTACGGGCGGATGGTCAGCCCGCTGGGCAGCCACCGGAACTTGCCGGTGACGTCCGCGAGCGGCTTCAGCGAGCTGGAGATCATCACGTACACGGGGATCAGCACGAACCCGGTGAGCAGCGTGAGGAAGATCGCCCGGGCCCAGAGGAAGGAGCGCGGCGGGGCCATCGGCGAACTGGGGCTAGACATCGGCGGTCCTCCGTCCGCGTGAGGTGAGCGCGAGGTAGACGCCGGTCACGACCAGCAGGAAGAGCAGCAGGAGCACGGACATCGCCGAGCCGGTGCCGAAGTTCCAGGTGACGAAGGAGGCCTGGTAGATGTGGACCGAGATGAGGTCGGCGGCCTCCGGAGCGGCCTTGCCGAACAGGACGTACGGCGTGTTGAAGTCGTTGAACGTCCACAGGAACAGGACCAGGATCAGCACCTGGTTGACCGGGCGCAGCGAGGGCAGCGTGATCCGGCGGATCTGCTGCACCATGCCGGCGCCGTCCAGGGCGGCCGCCTCGTACAGCTCCCTCGGGATGTTCTGGAGTCCGGCCATCACGATCAGGAAAGCGAACGGCCAGCCCTTCCACACCGACACGGTCAGCAGGGCGTAGAAGCTGTTGTCGCCGATCAGCCAGAAGGACGGCTTGTCGGTGAGGTGCAGCTGGTCGTGCAGGACGTGGTTCACCAGGCCGTTGTCGTGCTGGAACATGAACACCCAGGTGATGACGGCCGCGTAGACCGGCAGCGCGTACGGCACCAGGAACAGGGTCCGCAACAGGCCCCGGCCGCGGAAGGTGTCCTGCATGAACACCGCGGCCGCGGTGCCGATCAGCCAGCACAGGCCGACCGAGAGCAGGGTGAAGCCGACGGTGACGAGGAAGGAGTGCAACAGGGCCTTGCCGACCGGGGCGTTGAACTCGATCGACGTCCGGTAGTTGTCGAACCCGGACCAGGGGGCGGTGCCCCAGTCGCGGATGTAGAACTGGGTCAGCTCCTTGAAGCTCATCACGACGCCGATGACCATCGGTATCAGATGGACGAGGAGTTCGAGCAGCAGGGCGGGCAGGAGCAGCAGGTAGGGCAGTCCGATCCGGCGGATCCGCCCGGGGCGGCGGCCCGAGCCGCCCGCCGCCCCGGGGGAGTTCGCACGCACCGGCTCGTGCACGGCGGTGGTGGTGGTCGTCATGGTGCTCAGGCCGCCGGCATCTGCTGCTGGGCCTTCTCCAGCTCGGCCTTCACGGAGTCGGTGGTGACGGCGTGGCCGGCGGCCGCGGCGGCGAACAGGTTCTTCACGGCCGTACCGACGGTCGTCTCGAACTGCGACTCGGCGGCCACCTGGGGCAGCGCCGCGGCGCTGGTGGCGAGCGTGTTCTTCAGGACCGAGTTGGCCGGGGTGTTGAAGGCCGGGTCCTCCTGGGCCGCCTTGACCGGCGGGATGGAGGTGTAAGCGGTGTTGAGGATCTTCTGCTCGTCGTCGCTGGTCATGAACTTCACGAACTTCGTCGCGCCGTCGAGGTTCTTGGTGTTCTTGAAGACCGCCAGGTTGATGCCGGCGACCATCGAGTTGACCTGGGCGCCGGTGCCGGGGGTGCCGGACTGCACGGGCACGGGGGCGATGCCGTAGTCGCTGTCGCTCATGCCCTGCGACTTGAGGTTGGAGGACGCCGACTGCCACAGCAGCATCGCCAGCTTGCCCTTGGCGAAGTCGCTCACCGACTGGTTCTGCGCGTACTCGGCGTCGCTGGTCGGGATGGCCTTGTCCTTGGCCATGAGGTCGACGTACTGCTTCACCGCGGCGACGACCTTGTCGTCGGTGAAGTTGGGCTTGCGGTCGGCGGTGAAGAAGTCGGCGCCGTGCTGCTTGGCGAAGACGAAGGTGTGGTGGATGTTCTCCGACACGTTGCCGCCCTCGGCGCCGAGCACCGACTTGCCCTTGGCGGATATCTTCTTGCCGTCGGCGATCAGCTCGTCCCAGGTGACCGGCGGCTTGGCGATCCCCGCGTCGGCGAAGATCTTCTTGTTGTAGTAGAGGGCGTAGGCCATCGAGTACAGCGGTACGGCCGCCGGGTCCTTGCCCTCGGCGCCCGTGGAGCCGAGCGCGGAGTCGACGAAGCGGTCCTTGCCGCCGATCTTGTCGAAGTTCTTGGCGTCCCAGGGCAGCAGCGCACCGGTGGCCTGGAGCGAGGCGCTCCAGGTGTTGCCGATGTTCAGCACGTCGGGGCCCTGGCCGGAAGTGGTCGCGGTCAGGATCCGGTTGAGCAGGTCCGACCAGGGCACGACCTCCAGCTTGACCTTGATGCCGGTCTGCTTCTGGAACTTGTCGAGTTCCGGCTGGAGTACCTTCTTGTCGATCTCGATGCTGGCACCCTGGTTGGAGGCCCAGTATGTGAGCGTCTTCGGGGAGTCGTTGGACCCGCCCCCGGTGGACGAACCGCCACCGCAGGCCGTGGCCGCGAGGGCGAGAGACATGGTGACGGCGCCTACGGCCGCGGCTCGGATGCTGCGCATGGCTCCTGCTGTGCCTTTCCGGGAGTCGAGAACCCCGAGAGGGCTTCGCGAAGGCCGGCGCCCGCGATTGCGAAGGCCTAGACCACCGTTCGGCTTCCGAAGCCCCTCATGGCTTAATTTAGGACGTGAGTTAACCCCCCGAACAGTGACTCGTCAAGGGATCCGGCACGGGTATCCGCGCAGGCGGGCCGGGAACGCCGGGTTCCGAGCCGGTGGTACGCCCACGCCAGGCGTCGTGACCTGCGCCGAAGACACGTGACCTGGGCAGAGAGGGCCGGCGGGGCGTTCCACAACGGTTGTGTTTCGACGGAGGGACGCGGTGCGGCGGGGGGACGCGGTGCGGCGGGGACGCGGTGCGGCGGGGGGCGGGGGGCGCGGTGCGGCGGGGGATACGGCAGGGCGGGCGGGCCGTGGCTTACGGCGGGGGATGCGGCGATCGGGCACGGCAGGGGCGCGCCACCGCGAACCGTGGGGGGCGGGCCACCGCGAACCGTGGGGGGCGGGCCACCGCGAACCGCGGGGGCGGGCCACCGCGCACGGCGGGGGCGGGCCACTGGGCACGGCGGACGCGGGCCACCGGGCACGGCGGACGCGGGTCGTCGGCCATGGCGACGGGGCCCGGGGAGGTGGTCCCCGGGCCCCTTTCCGGTGTCTCCCCGGGCCCCCTTCCGGTGTCAGCGGGCGGTTGCCGTGGGCGGTACCGGGGCGTAGCCGGTCGGGCGGGTGGTGAAGGTGCCCCGGCCCTGGGTGCGGCCGCGGAGGCGGCTCGCGTAGCCGAAGAGTTCGGCCAGCGGCACGGTGGCGGTCAGCACCGCCGACCCGCCCCGGGCCGCGGAGCCGGTGACCCGGCCGCGCCGGGCGGCCAGGTCGCCCAGTACCCCGCCGACCGCGTCCTCGGGCGCGGTGACCGTGACCTCGGCGACCGGCTCCAGCAGGACCATGGCGCACCCGCGCAGGGCCTCCCGGAGACCGAGCCTGCCCGCCGTACGGAACGCGGTGTCGGAGGAGTCCTTCACATGCGTCGAGCCGTCGGTGAGGGTCACCCGCACTCCGGTGACCGGGTGGCCGCCGAGGGGACCCTCGGTGAGCGCGTCCCGGCAGCCGGCCTCGACCGCGCGGACGTACTCCTGGGGCACCCGGCCGCCTGCGACCGCCGACCGGAACTCGAAGCCCGCCTCGTGCCCCAGCGGTTCGACGTCCAGCACGACGTGCGCGAACTGCCCGGCACCGCCGGTCTGATGGACGTGCCGGTGCACGAAGCCGGTCACCCCGCGCACCACGGCCTCCCTGAGGGCGACCCGCGGCCGGCCCACCGCGACCTCGGGGCCGCCGTCCCCGCGGATCTTCTCCACGGCGACCTCCAGGTGCAGTTCGCCCATCCCGGACAGCACGGTCTGCCCGGTCTCCGCGTCGGTGCGCACCACCAGCGAGGGGTCCTCCTCGGCCAGCCGGGCCAGCGCCTGGGCCAGCCGGCCGGTGTCGGTACGGCGGCGGGCCTCGACGGCGACGGACACCACCGGTTCCGGGGCGACGGGCGGCTCCAGGAGCAGTGGGGCGTCCGGAGTGCACAGCGTGGCGCCGGGACGGGCCGACTTCGGTCCGACGACGGCGACGATGTCACCGGCCACCGCCCGGTCGAGGGGCTCGTGCCGGCCGGCCATGACGCGCAGGATGCGGGCGACGCGTTCGGTGCGGCGGGTCGCGGGGTTCCACACGGTGTCTCCTTTCTCGATCGTGCCCGAGTAGACGCGGACATGGGTGAGGCGTCCGGTGGGCGTCGCGGTCACCTTGAACACGAGCGCCGCGAAAGGCCCTTCGGGGTCGGCGGCCCGCCGGCGCTCGGCGCCCTCGTGGGTGCCGCGCGCGGCGGGGACGTCGACCGGTGCGGGCAGATAGGCCACGACCGCGTCCAGCAGTGGTTCGATGCCCCGGTTGCGGTAGGCGGAGCCGCACAGGACGACGACGCCCTCACCGGTCAGGGTGAGGTCGCGCAGGGCGGTGGCCAGCATGCCGTCGGACAGCCGGCCGGCCGGCGCGCAGAACTCCTCCAGCGCGGCCGGGTGCAGCGCGGCCACCGCCTCCTCCAGGGCGTGCCGCCGGCGCTCCGCCTCCGCGCGCAGCGCTTCGGGGACCGGTCCCGTCACGGCCGTACCGCTGTCGTCCGGCCAGAGCAGCGCACGCATGCGTACGAGGTCGACGACGCCGGTGAAGCCGTCCTCCGCGCCGACGGGCAGCTGGACGACGAGGGGGGCCGGGTGCAGCCGGGCGCGGATCGACTCGACGGCTGTGTCGAGCGTGGCGCCCGCGCGGTCCAGCTTGTTGACGAAGGCGATCCGAGGCACGCCGTGCCGGTCGGCCTGCCGCCACACCGACTCGCTCTGCGGCTCCACGCCGGCCACCGCGTCGAACACGGCGATCGCGCCGTCGAGGACCCGCAGGGAGCGTTCGACCTCGTCGGCGAAGTCGACATGGCCCGGGGTGTCGATGAGGTTGACGCGGTGGCCGGCCCAGGCGCAGCTGACGGCCGCGGCGAAGATGGTGATGCCGCGGTCGCGTTCCTGGGGGTCGAAATCGGTGACGGTGGTGCCGTCGTGGACCTCACCGCGTCTGTGGATGGTGCCGGTGGCGAAGAGGATGCGTTCGGTGACGGTGGTCTTTCCGGCGTCGACGTGGGCGAGGATGCCCAGGTTACGAACGGCCGCAAGGGGATTGACGGAGTTCGGGTGGAGTTCGGTGCGCATGGCCCGTTGCCTTTCGAATGCGGTTCCCGGACGGGGCCCGGAATGGGCGGCGCAATTTCCGTGCGGCGAAGTTCACCGGCCTACGACTGACGTAGCGTCAATGTCTTGGCATATGCCAGGAGTTGAAGAGGCCGGTCGGGCGTCACGGAGTCCGGCGCCGGCCGCGCAGCGGGCACCGGGGGGACGGGGACACGAGGATCACCTCGTACCGGGAACGGGAAGAGACGGCAGTCGCGCGGTCGCGCATGGCCCTCTCCCCTCAATCGTCCGAACTCGTCACGGCAAAGCACCGCGACCGCCTTCCGCGGCTACGGTGCGTGATACCGAGCGAGTGTAGGCAGGGGGCGCGGGACACGGCACCCGGTTTTCCGACCAGGGGACTTGCGCTTCCCGGAGATACCGGTTCGTTCCCTTTTCGCCACCCCCCGGGGAATGGGGCGGCTCGCAGTCCCGACATTTTCCGGACATTCACCTGACCGGCATCGATAACTCCGCTGTCCCGGAAGGCGCTTTCCGGGGCGGTGAACGTCGGCGGAGCAGGTTCACCGGAAGAGACCGCCGCAACTCCAGCGATTGGCCGAAAACCACGCTTTACGGCGCCCAGCGGGACATCAGGACGTTCATCCCCTTCGCCTGCCCGGCCGACCCTGGAATGGACGTCCGGAACGCCCCGGATGCACATCGTCGCGGGTGACACCCGGAACACGCCGATCCGCCGCGGCCCGGCCGGAGCCGGTGTGGAACATGTGTGGATTTTCGGTGAAGCACCGCGCATGGCTGAGAAATCAGGATCGCGCCCGGATTCCGAGAGGGCGTACAAAGGCCGGAAAGCGGCCCGTCCAGGTGGCCGGTGAACGCTCCACCACTCTGCGAGTAAGCCTAATCTGATCGGCGAGCAGACTGAATGAGCACAGCAAGTGGACGGACAGGACTGGATTGGACACGCAAAAGACGCGGAGAGCGCCGTTCGCCGCGCTGCGCCGGGGTACCGCGATGCCGGTCGCCGCGCAGGTGCTCATCGCGGGAACGCTTTTCTCCCGTGTCGGCGACACCCTCGCCTCACTGGGGCTGGTGCTGCACGCGGCGGACCGGGACATCCGCTTCGGGGTGACCGAGGTGATGCTCGCCGAACTCATCCCCACGGTGCTCGCGGCACCGCTGATCGGCTCCGTGGTGGACCGGTTCAGTGCGCGCGCGGTGTGTCTGTGGGCGCTGCTGGCCCAGTCGCTGTCCCTCGGTGCGGCCACCGTCGCCGGCGGGTTCCATGTGAGGGTCGTGCTGATCGCCCTGTCGGCCCTGGCCGGAGTGGCCTCGGTGGCCGCCGGGTTCAAGATGCTGCCCGCCGTCGCCGGTGAACGGCACACGGGCCGGGCGAACAGCCTGCTGACGGCCGGCCTCTCCGTGGCGGGGCTGATCGGGCCTCCGCTGGCCGGCTTCCTCAACTCCCAGTGGGGCACCGGCGTGCTGCTCGCGGTGGACGCCGTGTCCTTCCTCGTGCTCGCGGGCTGCACCATGCTGGCGGTGCCGAGGAGCGTCGACGTGGCGATCGGCCGCCGCCCCGCCACGAGACTCGCGGACGGCTACCGGGCGCTGCGCGACGCCCCGGTGGTGGGCACGCTGATGCCGGCGCTGGCGGCATCGATACTGGCCATCAGCATCGAGAACGTCGCGGGCGTCTTCTATCTCCGGGACGTCGTCGACGGCAACGACACCGTCTTCGGTCTCTTCCTGGCGACCTGGGCCCTGGGGTCCGTCCCCGGGGCCCTGCTCGCGGGCCGCGTGCGCTGGGCGGACCGGCACACCCTGCTGATCCTCGGCGGCATCACGGGCATGGGCCTGGGCCTCCTCCTCACCGGTCTGATCCCGGTCGCCGCGGTGATCTTCCCGCTGTTCCTGATCGCGGGCTTCGGCAACGGCGCCTGCAACGTCGGCCTGCGCAACGCGGTGCACTCGCGGGTACCGGCCGAGGTGCACGGCAGCGCCTGGGCCTGCTTCCAGGCGCTGTCCCGCAGCTGCATCGGCCTCGGCTTTCTGCTGGGCACCCCGAACAGCCTGGTCTCCAGCCAGGGCCAGGTGATCATCTCGGGTGTCATTCCGCTGGTCGCCATCGCGTGGGCGGGCCTCGTCACCGTCCGGCGCGGCGAGCACACGGTGACCGAGACCTCGGCCTGAGCGACCGTCCGGCCGGAGAGCGGCCGGGCCGAACGACGGTGCACGCGCGGGTCTTTCGCCCGCTGTCCGGGGACGAGTTCCTGACCGCGAAGTGGCCCGGCGCCTCCCGTCTCCGGCCCGCCGGCCGGCCGGCCGGAGAGGGGAACCGCGCCCCTGACGGGAGACGCGCGTCTTGGGAGAGCCTTTGGTCTAGTCCTCTTGACGACGGAGACCCCGGGGAGTTTGGTATGTACCAATACCGCTCGCGGCCCCTCCCCCACCTCTCCGCCCTCGTTGGGCATCCCGAAAGGGCCACTGTCATGCACCTGGCAAGACTCGCGGCTTCCGCGTGCGCCCTCGCCCTCACGGCCACCGGCGCCGCCGTCGCACTGGCCCCCGCCGGCAACGCCGCGGCGGGCAGCGTCTACTCCGTGGCGCCCTACGTCGACATGTCGAACGGTCAGGAAGGCATGCTCGACACGGCCATCACCGGCCACCACCTCAAGGCCTACACGGCGGCCTTCGTCCTCGGTGTCGGCTGCACCCAGATCTGGGGCGACACGCTCCCCATCGGCAACGACTCCTACACCGACCCGGAGATCGCCAGGGCGAAGGCCGAGGGCGCCTCCGTGATCATCTCCTCCGGCGGGGCGGCCGGCGAGCCGCTCGCGTGGACGTGCTCGAACCAGAGCAGCATCGACGCCGGGTACCAGGCCATCATCAACGACTACGGCGTCACCCAGCTCGACTTCGACGTCGAGGGCGCCGCCGTGGCGGACACCGCGGCCGCGGCCCGTCAGATGCAGGCGATGAAGGACCTCAAGGCCGCCAACCCGGGCCTTCAGTTCTCCATGACCCTGCCGGTGCTGACGAGCGGGCTGACCGGCGACGGGGTCAACATCCTGAAGGCCGCCAAGAACGCCGGCGTCAAGATCGACGTCGTCAACATCATGACCATGGACTACTACGCCGGCACCGGCACCGGGATGGGCCAGGCCGCCCTCTCCGCGTCCCGGGCCACGCTGGCGCAGATGCAGTCCGTCGATTCCGGCTACACCTACGCCAACCTCGGCATCACCCCGATGATCGGCAAGAACGACGACGGGTCCACCTTCACCCTCGCGGACGCCCAGACGGTGGAGAGCTTCGCCGCGCAGAACGGCGTCGGACGGCTGTCGTTCTGGTCGGCCAACCGGGACCAGCCGTGCAGCGGAACCGCCAACTCGCTGTCCACGTGCAGTGAGATCAGCCAGAACCCGCTCGCGTTCACCGACGCGTTCGTGCCCTACGAGGGCAGCTCGGGCGGCGGCGGAGGCACCACCACCGACTTCTCCCTGTCGCTGTCGCCGGGCTCCGCCTCGGTCACCCAAGGCGGTTCGGTGACCGCGACCGTCGCCACGGCCGTCACCTCCGGCAGCGCCGAGTCGGTCAGCCTCGCCGCCTCCGGCGCACCCTCGGGCGTCAGCGTCTCCTTCAGCCCCAGCTCCGTGACATCCGGGGGTAGTTCGACGCTGACGGCGACGGTCGGATCGTCCGTGGCCGCGGGCACCTACCCGATCACCGTCACCGGTACCGCCGCCGGCGGCAGCCACAGCGCGACCTACTCGCTCACGGTCACGTCTTCCGGCGGCGGAGGGGGCGGTGGTGGGGGCTCGCTGACCAACGCGGGCTTCGAGACCGGCGGTCTGAGCCCGTGGACCTGCACGGGCGGCAGCTCGGTGGTCTCCAGCCCGGTCCACAGCGGCAGCCACAGCCTCCAGGTCACGCCGAGTTCCAGCAGCACCGGCGAGTGCGACCAGACCGTCACCCTGTCCGCCAACCACACCTACACGCTGACCGCCTGGGTGCAGGGCCCGTACGCCTACCTGGGGGTCAGCGGCGGCGCCACCGCGAGCACCTGGTCGAACAGCAGCAGCTGGAACCAGCTCACGGTCAGTTTCACCACCGGCAGCAGCGGAACGGTCACCGTCTACACCCACGGCTGGTACGGCCAGTCCAACGTGAACGCGGACGACTTCACACTGCGTTGAGCACAGGCGCATCGGAGAGGGGGCCGGTTCCCGGGCGTGTGCCCGGGAACCGGCCCCCTCGTCCGTGCCGCCGCGCGCCCTACTGACCGAAGCCGTAGGCGAACAGGTGGTCGGTGCCCGAGGACCCGGTCACCGGCAGCGTCACCGACGCCACCTGCTTGGACGGATCCAGCGGGACCTTCGTGGCGAAGACATAGGTCTTCACGCCGTCCCGGCCCCCGCTCCCGGTGTTCCGGTAGGCGGTGGTGACGGCCGTCGTGTCACCCGGCAGCGGCTTGCTCGGTCCGCCGTTGAGCGTCCAGTCCGAGAAGCCGACCGTCGCCTGGGAGGTGGTGCCGTCGGTGTAGGTGACGGTCAGCGTGCCCGAGACCCCGCTGCCGTCGGTCGGCGCGTTGACCGCCGCGCCCAGCAGGCCCAGCGACGCCCCCGAGGTGCCGGCCGGCATCGGGAGGGTCTGGCCGGCCATCTCCAGGTTGTCCAGCTGACCGGAGGTCACCGCCGGCCAGGTGTAGGAGACGCCGTCGACCGTGAGGGTGGATCCGCTCGTGACGCCGGCCGCCGCCAGCGCGTTCTGCGAGTAGGCCCAGCCGCCGCCGTCGAACCCGCCCGAGTAGCTGGCGCCGTCGGGGTAGATGCCCTCGTTGGTGGCGTACGGCCACAGCGCGCCGGGCTTGGCGACGGCCACGCGGAGCGTCGCCCCGGACAGTGCCGTACCGGTGCCGTGGTCGGTCAGGGCGAAGGTGACCGGGTACGTCCCCTCGCTCGCGCCCGCCGTCACGTGGACCTTCGCCTCCGCGCTGCCCGAGGCGGCCACCGTCAGCGAGCCGGACGCGGTGTCCAGTGTGACGCCGGAGGGCGCCGTCGCCGTCCAGTCGACCGTGACGGCCGCACTGCCGAGGTTGGTCACGTCGAGGGTCCCGTCACCGCCGGCACCCGGCTGGAGGACCAGGCCGTTGGACGGACCGGTCGCCGCCAGCACCCGGCCGCCGCCCGTGGTGTCCGACGGCGGCACCGCCGACGGGCCGGACGCCCAGGAGGTGTTCGGCTGGGTGCCGAGCGTGTAGTCGAGCGTGCCCGCGCCCTTGAACTGCCGGTATGTCAGCCAGGAGGTGTTCCACGCCTTGCCCTTGACGTTCAGTGACTGCACGTACGGCGCGCCGGGCGCGGCCTGCGGCGCGTTGATCCGCACCGTCTTGCCGTTCCCGAGGGCCACCTGGGCCACCGGGAACACCGGGCTGCCGAGCACCAGGGTGTCCGTGCCCGGGGTCTCCGGGTACATGCCCAGCTCGGACCAGACGTACCAGGAGCTCATGGCGCCGAGGTCGTCGTTGCCGAACGAGCCGACCGGCGCGTTGAAGTACAGGTTCTGCTGGGCGTCGCGGACGGCCGCCTGGGTCTTCCACGGCTGACCGGTGTAGTCGTACTCCCAGGGGATCTCCACGCTGGGCTCGTTGCTCAGGTCGGCGTCGGTGCCGCCGGGGCTCGTGATGTTGTCGAGCAGGCTGTCCAGGTAGGACGAGTACGCCTTGGGGCCCCCACGGGCCTGGATGAGCTGCTTCAGATTGAACGGCACCATGGGGGTGTACTGGGCGGAGGTGCCCTCCACGAAGCCGTTGGAGGTGCCGGGGGTGAAACCGGTCGCGAACTGGCCGTCCTTGTTCTTGGCCTGGAGGTAACCGGTCTGCGGGTTGAAGACGTTCATCCAGTCCTGGGCGCGGGCGGCGAACTTCTCGTAGACGGCCGTTTTGCCCAGCGACTTCGCGAGGGCGGCGAGAGCATAGTCGGCGGAGTCGTACTCCAGCTGGGTGGAGACCGGGCCGTAGAAGTTGCAGCAGTTGTAGTCGTTCTCGTCCAGCGGGAGGTAGCCCTTGGCGTCCCGCACCGACTCGCCGGGTCGGTCGTTGTTCGGGACGGTGGCCTCGTGCTGGAGGGCCGCGAGGGCCTTGCCCGTGTCGAAGTCCGTCGCGCCGAAGGCGTACGCGCCGGCGATGATGCCGGCGGCCGGGTCACCGACCATCACATAGCTCTCGCCGTTGTTCGAGGCCCACTTGGGCAGCAGGCCCGTCTGGTCGTAGCCGTTGAGCATCGAGGTGACGACGTCGCTCGTGACCTTGGGCTCGACCATCGCCATCAGCTGGGTCTGGGAGCGGTAGGTGTCCCAGCCCGAGTAGGTGGCGTACTGGGCCTTCTGCCCCTTGGCCAGTTCGTGGATCTGGTTGTCCATGCCCATGTACTGGCCGTTGGCGTCGGAGAACACGTTCGGGTGCAGCAGGGCGTGGTAGAGCGCGGTGTAGAACTGCGTCTGCTGGTCGGCGGTTCCGCCGCCCACCTCGATCTTCTTCAGCACCGCGTTCCAGGCGTCGTGGTTGGCCTTCTCGACGGCGCCGACGTTCCAGTTCCTGATCTCCGTGCCGAGGTTGTCCGCCGCGTTGGCGTCGCTCGTGTACGAGATGCCGACCTTCGCCGTCACCGTGGGGTTCGCGGAGGTGTCGAAGGTCAGGTACATGCCGTTCGCGCCGGTCGTGGGCGGCTGGGCGGCCTGGGCGGCCTTGGACAGCCGGGAGGCGGCACTGGCGCTCGGTGTCAGGGAGGCCGTGCCGGAGGCCTTGGCAGCGCTGCCGTGGATCGTCGGGGCCGGCCTCGCGGGGACGGTGAAGTGCTTCTCCTTCAGCGGGGCCGACTTGGACGCCTGCGGGGCCCGGCTGACCTTGCCCGCCTTCAGCGATTTGGCGTCGGGGGTGATGGTGCTGCCGACCCAGGTGCCGCTCGCGGCGAACGGCCGGTCGAACTTGATGTCGAAGTGCAGCGTGTACCGGTTGCTCGCGCCGCAGAAGTGACCGCTGTCGATCGCGCCGCTGATCTCCTTGCTGTTCACCACCTGGACGCGGGTTCCGTCCACCTGGGTGGCGCCCCCGCTCAGCTTGAACAGCAGGTTCGCCTGCTGCCCCGAGGGAAAGGTGAAGCTGCCAAGACCGGCCCGGGTGG
Organism: Streptomyces sp. NPDC051105; assembly: GCF_040682795.1. Lineage (NCBI taxonomy): Bacteria > Bacillati > Actinomycetota > Actinomycetes > Kitasatosporales > Streptomycetaceae > Streptomyces > Streptomyces sp. NPDC051105. Next base: position 303,305 of record NZ_JBFBBR010000007.1, read on the forward strand.
TGTCGGTCAGCTCGGTGCTGACCCCGTTGGCGTCGGTGACCTTGTAGGACCCGATGCCGGCCTGCTCGTCGTCGTGGCTGAAGCCGACGGACGTGCCGGCGAGATCGCCCGACAGCGCGCCGGTCACCGGCAGGACGGGCAGGTCGCCCGCGACCGGGCAGCCCGGTCCCGAGACGTGGGTGAGGCTGAAGCCGGAGATCTTGCTGTCGGCGTACTCGTAGCCGCCGCCGTCGGCACGGTGCGGGGTGGTGTCGGGGCCCCACTGCACCATGCCGGCCGGCATGTCGGGGCCGGGGAAGGTGTCCACCGCACCGGAGGTGCCGATGAGGGGGTTGACGAGGGACGCGGGGTCCTTCACGAGGGGCGGCGTCGCGTTGCCCGCGGCCTGGGCGCTTCCGGTCGCCGGAAGCGGAAGGGCTGCCATGCCCAGGACGCAGACCACAACGAGGCGTCGGCGCAATCTTGCTCGGTCGGCTGGTGCAGCTGAACGTCGGGGTCTCACCATCGGTTGCCTCCGCAGCGGTTCGTGCTTCGCACATCAGGTGTCGGCGCGCCGAAAAACACCGGAATGCCGGCGACAGGCAACGGTCCGAGTCGCTCCCACGGCCTGACAACGTTGCCATGCACGAGTGTCGAGTGAAACGCCTGTGCTTGGGGCGTGTCAACGAGGCCAACAAGACTTTCTGAGTGCGAAGTTCACGAACGGCCGGGTACCGACCCTCCGGCGGCCGCACCCCGGCCCACCCGTCCGCACGGGCCCGCGCCGTCGAGGACGCGAGCCCGCCTTCGCCGCGGAAGGGACCGACGGCCGCGCCGAACCGGGCGATTCCTTGCGGGAGTTACCGCTCCACAGCAAAGGCTTCTTTCTCGGGGACGGCGAGTTCCGGCGGCAGTGCCCCGCGGTCCCCGGCTCCCCGCGCTGTCATCCCTCGTCGCGCAGCTGGGCCGCCAGGGAGGTCAGAGGCTCGGTCTCCACGGTGTGGCCCAGGGGGTGAGACGGGAGATCGCCGCGTCGAGGCGAGTGAGCGCGGGGACGGGGCGTTCCAGGTAGATGCCCTCCACGACAGCCGCGGGCCGGACGCACCCGGCCCGCTCGCCCGCCTGGTCCTTGCCGGGGCCCGGTTCGCCGACCAGGGTGAGGGCCCTGTCCAGCGCGGCCAGGGCGGTCTCGTACTCACCGGCGTAGGCGTTGAGAAGGGGTGAGATCGCGGCGGCGGCCGAGACTGCGGGGACCGGCAGGCATCACGCGCCGAAGACCTGGAACTCCGAGACCTGCGCGGCCGGCCAGCCGTTGTTTGCGGTGAAGGTGAGTCGTACGTAGCGGGTGGTGACGGTGGCGGGGAGCGTGAGGGTCGCGGTGTTGCCGGTCGCCGGGTTGAAGGTGTAGCCCGCAGCGGCGAGGAGTTGGGTGGAGGTGCCGGCGTCCGTGCCGCCCTGGACGGAGATGGTCTGGGTACGGGTGGCCCAGGCGGTCGACGGGGGGAGGTTGAGGACGATCCGTCTGACGCCGGTGGCGGCGCCCAGGTCGACCTGGACCCACTGCGGGAAGGCGTTGTTGGCGGACTCCCAGTAGGTGTTGGCGTCGCCGTCGGTCGCATTGCCCGAGGCGTAGATCTGGGTGTGGCTGCTCTCCGAGGTCGGGCGGTGGAGGGCGAGGTTGGTGGTGCCGGACGGGGGGTCGGTGGTGACGGTGACCTGGTTGGAGGGCTGCGACACGTTTCCGGCCGCGTCGAGGGCGACGACGTCGAAGGTGTACGCGGTGGACGCGCCGAGTCCGGTGACGGTGAAGGAGGTTGAGCTGGTGGTGCCCACCTGGGTACTGGTCGAGCCGGACACCTGAAGGATCCGGTAGCCGGTCACGCCCACGTTGTCCGTCGACGGGTTCCAGGTCAGCGAGACGGAGTTGCCGGTGTGTCCGGTGACCGTCAGGGCGCCCGGCGCGGCAGGCGGTGTGGTGTCGCCGCCGGTGGGCAGGGTCGGCTGGGTGGGGCGGGTGGCGGTCAGCGCGATCTGGCCCTTGAGCATGCGGCCGCCGTCGCCGGTCAGGCGAAGGTAGTAGTCGGAGGAGCAGACGGTGCCGTCCTCGTCGAGGGCGAGGAAGCCGGAGTTGGTGGGCACCCACGCCTGGGTCTCGGCGGTCTTGGCGATCTGGTTGCCCTCGTTGTACTCGTCGAACATCGAGATGTAGATGCCCTGCACCCCGGCCCGCACCATGTTGTAGAACTGCCGCCACATGAAGTCACCGTGCGCGCGCTGCCGGCCGGAGACGTCGCCGGGCAGGACGCAGGGCTGGAAGTCGATGCCGTTGGCGTTGCAGTCGGCCTGGTCGGGGACGGTGTAGGTGGTGTACGCGTTGTCGGCCTCGGTCACATTGCCGATCGCGCCGACCATCCACGGCGAGATCATGTTGAAGGCGTGGTAGACGCCCAGGTAGCCGGGCCGTGAGCCCCCGGTGCCGGTCCGCCATTCGCGCGGGACGCCGCCGATGACGTAACAGCCCTGTCCCTTGAACCAGTTGACGACGTCGAGGCAGGCATCGGCGGTGAAGGGGTGGTTGAGATCGTTGAAGCCGAAGCCCCAGATGCAGACGACCGGCTTGCCGTTCTGCTTCGCGTACGCCGAGGACGCGGTGTGCGCGGACATCTTGTTCGTCCAGTCCGTCTTGATCTCGGACTGCATGTTCGTCCAGTTGGAGACGTCGTACATGATGTAGAACTTCCGCCCGTACGACTCGGCGGCGCTGCGCACCTTCGTCGCCATGGCGTCTCGGGTGGGGCCCTCACCGCCGGTGGGGTTGAAGCGTTGGAGTGCCGCGGTGTCGATGTTGTTCTGCTGCATCCACAGGAAGTGGGTGTTCACCGTCTGCTGGTCGTAGGAGGAGAACAGCTTGGCGGGCTGGCCGTTGCCGAGGGCGGCGTACGACGTCTGGTACGTGTTGGTGTACTCCCGCACGTCGGGCCAGCAGCTGATGCCGGTGTTGGTCGGGGACGGCGGCTGGCCCCAGTTCTGGGTCCAGTGCCACCAGCCGTTGATGGGCGCGCCGTCGCCGACGCAGGCGAACCAGCCCTGGTAGCCGACGGTGATCTTGCCGACCACGTCGCCCGGCTGGCCGGCCGCCGACGCGGTCTGGGCGAGTACCGTCTCGGTGGCGCCCACGGTTCCCACCGCGGTGGCCGCGACCGCGGCCCTCAAGAAGACTCTGCGTGTGACACCCATCTGGACTCCTCGTCGGTGGTCGGTGCCGCCGAGCGCACCCGCGCTCGGCGGCACCATCGGGTCGGTTCAGGTGTTCCAGACCTGGAACTCGGAGATCTGACCGGCCGGCCAGCCGTTGTTCGCCGTGATGTTCACCCGGACGTAGCGCTGGGTGGTCGCGGTGAACGTGATGGTGACCGTGTTGTTGGTGGTGGGGTCGAAGGTGTACGTGGCCGATGACTTGATGGTGGTGAAGGCGGAGCCGTCGGTGCTGCCCGACAGGGACAGCGTCTGGTTGCGGGCACCCCAGGTCGCCGGGAGCTGGAGGACGACGCGGCTCGCACTCTGCGCGGAACCGAGGTCGACCTGGACCCACTGGGGGAAGGCGTTGTTGGCGCTCTCCCAGTAGGAGCCCTGGTTGCCGTCCGTCACGTTCGAGGACGCGTAGACGTCGGTGTGGCTGGACTCGGTGGTGGCCGCGCCGGCCGCCAGGTTCCGGCTCACCGTGCCGGCCCCGGTACCGGTCAGCCCGACCGTGGTCGTGCCGTTGGACGCGTTGCTGGCGATGCTGAGATCACCGGTGCGGGTGCCGGACGCGGTGGGCCTGAACGTGACGCTGACCGTGCAGGAGGCGTTCGCCGCGATCGACGTCCCGCAGTTGTTGGTCTGCGCGAAGTCACCCGTGACGGTGATGCCGGAGACGGTCGCCGCGGCGGTTCCGGTATTGGTCACCGTGACCGTCTGCGCACTGCTGGTGGTGTTGAGCGCCTGGGTGGGATACGACAACGACGTCGGGCTGGTCGACAAGGTCGCCGGCGAGGAGCCGCCAGAGCTGGGGAACACCTGGAAGTCCGACAACTGAGCGGCGTTCCAGCCGGTGTTGGCGGTGATGTTCACCCGCACGTATCGCGCCGTGGCGGCGTTGAACGTGATGGTCACCGTGTTGTTGTTGGTGTTCGGGTCGAAGGTGTACCCGGCCGAGGCCTTGATCGTCGAGAAGCTGGAGCCGTCCGTGGATCCCTGCACCGACAGGGTCTGGGTACGAGCCGACCACGCCGTCGCCGGCGGGAGCTTGAGCACGACCTTGCCGACGCTGTAGTTCTGACCGAGGTCGACCTGGGCCCACTGCGGGAACGAGCCGTTCGTGCCCTCCCAGTACGTCGAGGCGTCCGGGTCGGTGAGGTTCGAGGCGACGTACGGACTGCTGCTCGAACTCGCCGTCGCCGGACGCCCGGCGGCGATGTTGGTGGTGCTGTCGATGCCGCTGCCGGTCAGGGAGACCACGGTCGGGCTGTTGTTGGCGTTGCTGGTGACGGTCAGGTTGCCCGTGCGCGATCCGCCCGTGGTGGGCTTGAAGCCGACGGTCACCGTGCAGGACGCACCGACCGCGAGGGTGGAGCAGTTGTTGGTCTGGCTGAAGTCACCGGTCGCCGAGACGGCCGAGACGGTCGCCGACGCGGTGCCCGAGTTCGTCACCTTCACCGTTTGCGCGGTGGCCGACGAGCCGACCACCGTACTCTCGAAGGACAGGCTCGCCGGGTCGGTGTTCAGCACCGGGCCCGGCGCGGTGCCGGTACCGGAGAGGCTGACCGTGCTGGTGGTCCCGCCCGCGTTGACGGTCAGAGTGCCGGTACGGCTGCCGGTCGCGGTCGGCGCGAACTTCACGCTGACGGTGCACGAGCCGTTCGCCGCGATCGACGAGCCGCACGTGTTGGTCTGGGAGTAGTCGCCGCCGGCGGAGATCGACGAGACGGCCGCGGCCGTGTTGGTCGGGTTGGAGACCGTCACGGTCTGTGCGGCGCTCGTCGAACCGGTCGCGACGGACCCGAAGTTGAGCGCGCCGGGGGTGGCCGTCACGCCCTCCGACGGGTAGGGCGGGTAGACCGGAGCCGGCCAGCCGCCGCAGTACGGCGTGCCGCTGATGCCGGAGTTGCCGCCGCCGTCGGTGACGACGAAGTTGCCGCCCGAGCAGTTGTACACCGGGGACGAGTAACCGACTCCGGTCGCCGTGACGTTGGTGAATTTGGCCGCGCCGCCGGTCTGTTCCTGCAAGGCGAAGGTTCCGGTGCCGGCGATGGTCACGTTGTTGAGGTTGACCCCGCTGATGGTGCCCTCGACCCACTGGACGGCTTCGTACGGGCTCTGCTGGATCAGCGCGTTGGTCACGTTGATGGGGCCGTTGATCGCGCCCTGGCTGCCGTCGAACCACAGTGCGCCGACGCCGAACTGCCAGTTCGGGTCGAGGCTGCCGTCCCGGATCAGGGTGTTGTCGGAGATCGTGGTGGTGCCGACCGGCGTCGACGTGAAGCGTTGCCCCACATGGATGCCGCCGCCCTGGGTGATGCCGGAGTCCACCACCCGGTTGCCGCTCACGGTGTTGTCGTGGCCGCCGTAGATCGCGATGCCGTTGGCGAGGATCTGCAGGGACACGGTGTTGTTGGAGATCGTGTCGTTGGCGTCGGCTCCGATGGCGGAGTCCGCCCAGGTGGCGATCCCGTCGTCGCCGGTGTTGCGGATGTCGCTGTTGGTCACCTTGGAGTTGGTGACGCCGCCGTGGAAGTTGATGCCGTCGGCGGTGGTGTCCCGGATGCGCAGGCCGGTGAAGGTCAGCCCGTCCATCGGCCCGTCCATCCAGGCGCCGACCTTCATGTGGTCGATCCACAGGTTGGAGACGGTCGAGTCGCTCATCGCGCCGCCGATGCCGTTGACCTGGGCGCTGTCGTTGCGCTCCTGCACGTTGCCGAAGATGGCGAAGTTCTGGAGACGCACGCCGGTGCTGGCCGAGGGCGCGGAGTTGCCGTAGAAGCCGGGTGCCGTGCCGGTGACGGTGGAGTACCACATGCCGGCGCCGGCGATGGTGACGTTGTTGACGCTGATGTGGCCGGGGATGTTGTAGGTGCCCGGCGGGATCCACACGGTGCCGCCGGGTCCCGCCGAGCTGATCGCGGCGTTGAACGCGCTGGTCGCGTCGGCCACACCGGTCGAGTCCGCGCCCTTGCTGGTCACCGACACCGACCCCGAGGGTGCGGTCAGGGCGGCGCCGACCTGCTCGAAGTCGGCGAAGTCGATCGTGTACGAGGAGGCGGTGTCGCCCGCGTCGACCTGGAGCTTGAAGGTCGTGCCCGCTGGATACGTGGTGGCGAACAGGCGGTGGGCCTCGTCGTAGAAGTGGTGCGGGTTGCTGCCCGGCGAGTTGGTGAAGGGATAGCTGCCGTAGTACCAGCTGTAGGCGTTGGTCAGGGTGAAGTCGGGCTGCTTGACGCCGTCGATGTACAGGGACAGCGCGGCGGTGTAGACCGAGCCGTTCGAGGTGTCGGGGATGCTGTAGCGGAAGTTGATCGAGTTGGTGGCCACCGGCGTGGTGAACGTGACGTACTTGCCGGTGCCCTGGAGCGTCGTCGCCTTGCGGTACGACGCCTCGTCGGCCAACTGGCCCTGGGTGTAACTCGGGCCGATGGGTGAGCCGTTGGTGGCGGAGTTCTCCGCCTGCACCTCGACGTACGGCAGGCTCGCACCGCTGCCGCCGGTGGCGGCGGTCGCCGCCCAGGCCGGTGGGACAGCCAGAGCGACGACGCCGACGGCAGCCACCATCGCGGTGCTCACCGCCCAGACGAGGACTCGTCTCAGATCTCGGATGGAATGGAACACTTGCCACTCCTTTGATCATGAAATACCGGAACTGTGCCGCTGACACCGCCGGAGAGAGGGAGGGGACCCAAAGGGAGAGGGGGGGAGACACGGGGCGGTAACGACGCGAGGGGGACCGTAATATCCTCGACATGGGTGCGCAAGAACTAGACAGAGCATTGCAACAATAAAAATTCCAGCTGCAAGATCTAATGCGTCGCTCTGAGGCCGCATCCGGTGCCGGCCGCTCACATGGCGGTGCCGCCGGACGGGGGTCCGGCGGCACCGTGGAGCGGGTGGGTCAGGAGTTCCAGATCTGGAACTCGGACACCTGGCCCGCGGGCCAGCCGCTGTTGGCGGTGATGGTGACGCGGTAGTAGCGCTGGGTGGCGGCGGGGAAGGTGAGCGTGACGGTGTTCTTGGCGCTCGGGTCGAAGGTGTGGGCGGCCGAGGACTTCAGGGTGGTGAAGGTGGTGCCGTCCGTGCTGCCGCTGAGAGTGAGGGTCTGGCTGCGGGCGCCCCAGGTGGCGGGCAGTTGCAGGACCACGCGGGAGGCGCTCCGGGCCGAGCCCAGGTCGACCTGGACCCACTGCGGAAACGTGTTGTTGGCGCTTTCCCAGTAGGAGCCCTGGTTGCCGTCCGTCACGTTCGAGGACGCGTAGACGTCGGTGTGGCTGGACTCGCTGGTGGGCCTGCCGGCGGCGAGGTCGGTCCCGGGGGTGACGGTGCCGGCGGTGAAGCCGAGGTGGTTGATGTTCCAGCCACCGGTGTCCTGGTGGAGTGTCAGAGTCTGCCGGCCTGCGGGCAGGGTCACCTGGGTGGTCGCGGTACCCCAGGTCTGCCAGTCGCCGGTGGCGGGCAGGTCGACGGCTCCGGTGAGATCGGTGCCGGAGGCGTCCGACAGGTGCAGCGCGCCTGTCACCGCGGCCGGGGCCGCGACGCGCAGGCTGACGGTGTAGGTGCCGGCCGCGGCGACGTCCACGGTGTAGCGGAACCACTGTCCGGCGCCGGTCCAGCCCAGGTTGTAACCGCCGCCGGTGTCCGAGGTGTTGTCCAGGTCCACGCCGTCGGCGCGGTAGGAGTTGGCGTTGCCGTTGACCGACGTGACGTTGTACGCGACCCCCTGGCCGCCGGTGTCGTAGTTCTCCGCCTGCACCGTGCCGGGCACGGCGGCCGGGGTGCCGCCGTAGGGAGCCTCGGGAGCGGCCGGCGGCCAGTGGTTGTCGCTCAACGTCGCGACGTACCCGGTGGAGTTGTTGACGAAGGCCGAGGCGCCGGCGGTGAGCCCGGTGACCGTGTTGCCGGTGATCGTCGCGGAGCCGGTGGGCGCCGGGTAGAACGACGGCGCGATCGCGATGCCGTTGCGGCCGGGACTGTTGACCGTGTTGTCCTGCAGCAGGGTGTTGGTCGAGGTGGAGAAGCCGATCCCGTCGTAGAGGGAGTCGGTGACGGTGTTGCCGGTCACCGTGACCTTGTCGACGATCCCGGTGTTCTGACCGTCGCCGCCGTTGCCGATGTGCAGGGCGGGCTGGCCCTGGCTGTAGGCGTTGCCGCCGGAGCGGACCACGGTGTTGCCCGTCACGGTCGCGGACAGCAGGTCGCTGCCGTTGACACCGAAGCGCCCGGCGCCCAGACCGATGTAACGGGCCGTGTCGCTGATGTAGTTGTTCCTGACCTGGTGGCCGCTGCCGCCGTAGATCCCGACACCCTTGCCGCCCCACGGCGCGATCGAGGTGTTGTCGCTGACGGTGACATTGCTCATCGGGTTGTAGTAGGTCTTGGAACCGTCGCCGTTGGTGTTGTAGTTGACCGAGTTGATGGCGATCGCGTCGTCCCCGGTGCCGCGGACGAAGTTGTTCGTGACCGTGAGGTTGTTCCCGGTGTCCGCTCCCAGCGAGACGTTGTTGACGTTGATCCCGTCCGCCCAGATCGACGTCAGCCTGCTGTTCTGCACCTTGCCGCCGGTGCCGGAGGCCCAGAAGCCCGACATGGTGTGCTGGGTCCAGATGCCGTCGGCCAGCCAGCCGGTGCCGGTGGTGTCCATCGCGCCGCCGTCCCCGCCGATGGTGCTCCGGCTGACCGCGTTGGCGTCGATGTGGAAGTCACGCACAGTGCAGGAGGTCAGGTCGAACAGGGCCGCCAGCGGTGTGCTGTTGGGGACCGGGACGTCACGGTAGATCGTGCTGTACCAGAGCCCCGCGCCCGCGATGGTGATCCCCCGCGCGCTCAGTCCCGCGGTGCCCTTCACGTAGAAGGTGCCCTGGGGGATCCACAGGGTCCTGCCCTGCTGCTGGGCCTGGTCGATGCAGTTCTGGATGGCGGCCCGGCTGTCCACCGACTGGCCGTCGGCCGCGCCGTTGGTCGGGTTGTTGTCCGCCACCGCGCCGCAGCTCGTGATCGAGATCGAGTTCGCCGGCTGCGTCAGCGGCACCGGCGGGTTCTCCACGTCGACGGAGTCCACGTCGTAGAAGGACGCGCTGTTGTCGGAGTCCTTCCGGAGCGAGAACGTGGCGCCCGCCGGGATCGGGGACCCGGTGACGAAGGTGTGCGACTCGTCCCAGAAGACCCTCGGGTCGCCGTCGGCCGGGTTCTGGTTGTCGCTCGTGTTGTAGTTGCCGTTGCCCTCGTACACCCAGCTCTGCTTCGAGTTGAGGTTCAGCGCCTGCCGGAACACCCCGTTGACGTACAGGTCCAGCGTTCCGGTGACGCCGCCGCCGGACACCGAATCCGGGATGCTCGCGCGGACGTTGAGGAAGGAGATCGGCCGCCCGGTGGTGTTCGTCCACTGCACCGACTGACCGGTGCCACCCAGGTGGACGTAGGAATGGCCCGAGGCCTCCAGGGCGGCGCTCGCGTACTGCGTCGTCGGCGCCGAGGTCAGCGACCGGACGGCCGCACCGCCGCCCGGCGTTCCGGCCTCGGCCTCGTAGACCGAGAACGGCGTCGTCGCACCCACCGCCGCGGCCCGCGCCTGCCGGGGAGCGGGGGCCGTAGTCCCCTGCCGGGGAGCGGGGGCCGTCGGCCCGGCCCGGAGCGCCTTGGAGGGCGGGGCCTCCTGGGCGGCGGAGGCCGGTAAGGCGGACACGCACAGGGCGCCGACCGCGGCGACGACGGTCACCGCCAGTCGCCGGGGTCTGGAGATCGTCAGCATCTGATGCTCCTGCAGAGAAGAGGGGAAGTCGGCGCCCCGACCGTACAGAGCACGCATCCGCCCCGCTAGATTCTGATGAAGTAAGGAATGAATCTCCCAACTTGCCGCAAGATTCTTGCCTGTCGACGCAAATCTCGGATGGTGCGAACGGTCAGGATCGCGGAGTGGGCGTGTCAGGTCGCCGTGCCGAGCGCGTTCCGCCCGGTGGTGCGTCCCTGGCCGACCTTCCGGCGGAGGTCCGGCGTGCCGTACGGTGCGGAGGCGGGACCGCTCCGGCCGAGCCGGGCGGGGCGGGAGGGGAAGTATGAGCGAACAGTCCAGCGGTCACAGCGCTGTTGCGGATGTCGGGCCACCGGCCGGCGTGATGGTGGTGGTCGAGGACCTGCGCCGCACCTACGGCAGCGGTGCCACCGCCGTCCACGCGCTGCGCGGCGTCTCCTTCAGCGTGGCGCGCGGCGAACTCGTCGCCCTCAGAGGCCGTTCCGGCTCCGGCAAGACCACGGTGCTCAACCTGGTCGGTGGCCTCGACACGCCGGACGCCGGCCGGATCATCCTGGACGGCACCGACCTGGCCGGCCTCGGCGAGGACGACCTGCTGGCACTGCGCCGCGACCGCATCGGCTTCGTCTTCCAGTCCTTCGGCCTCATCCCGATTCTGACCGCCGCCGAGAACGTCGGGGTCCCGTTGCGCCTGCGGAAGGTCCCGGCCCGCGACCGCGAAGCCCGCGTCGACCTTCTCCTCTCCCTTGTCGGCCTCTCCGACCACGCCGACCAGCGTCCGGGCGAGCTGTCCGGCGGCCAGCAGCAGCGGGTCGCGATCGCCCGCGCGCTCGCCAACAACCCGGCGCTGATCATCGCCGACGAACCCACCGGCCAGCTCGACGCCGACACCGGTCTCACGGTGATGGACCTGCTGCGCGCCGTCGTCCGCAGCGAATCCGTCACCGCCCTCGTCGCCACCCACGACACGCAACTCCTGGCACTGGCCGACCGCGTGCTCGAACTCCGCGACGGCCGCATCGTCGAGGACGGCTGACGCCACCGCCCGCTGCCCGGCGGTGAGAGCCGACGCCGGGCGTTCGGGACGGCAAGCGCGCCCCCGGCCCGCCCCGGCCTGGCCTGGTCTGGTCTGGTCTGGTCTGGCCTGGCCTGGTCTGGTCTGGTCATGGTCTGGCCCTGGCCGTGGACCTGACCACCCGCGACTCGTCCTGGGCTCGGCGGGCGGCGACGGCTACGTCCCCGTGTGGAACGCCCTGGACGGCGAGTCCCCGGCACGGACTTCCGCACTACCCTGGCCGCTGTCCGACAGTGTCATCCGCAGACTTCACCTCCTCGGGGGACCGCGTGGCAGTTCACCAACAGCCGGCCGGGATACCGGACTTGGACGAGCTGCGTCGGCGGGCCGCCGCGGCCGCCGCCCCGCAGCGCGAGGAGGGGCTGGTCGTCTGCGAGAACCTGGTGCGGATCTACCAGACCGAGGGCGTCGAAGTGCAGGCCCTCCAGGGCCTCGACCTGGCCGTGGCCCAGGGGGAGATGATCGCGGTGATCGGGGCCTCCGGCTCCGGCAAGTCCACCCTGCTGGGCATCCTCTCCGGCCAGGACGTGCCCACCGCGGGTGCCGCCGAGGTCGCCGGACACGACCTGCTGGCGATGAAGCGCCGCGAGCGGCTGGCGTACCGGCGTACCACCGTGGGCTTCGTCTGGCAGCAGACCTCCCGTAACCTGCTGCCCTACCTCTCGGCGGCCGAGAACGTGATGCTTCCGATGACGTACACCGGGGTCAAGCGCTCCCGGCGCCGGGCCCGGGCCGAGGAACTGCTCGACCTGCTGTCCGTCGGCCACTGCCGGGACCGTATGCCCGACACGCTCTCCGGCGGCGAGCAGCAGCGGGTCGCCGTAGCCGTCGCCAACGCCAACGAGCCCCGGGTGCTGTTCGCCGACGAACCCACCGGCGAACTCGACACCGCCACCAGCGACGAGGTCTTCGCCGCGCTGCGCCGGGCCAACGAGGACCTGGGCGTCACCGTGATCGTGGTCACCCATGACGCGCTGGTGTCCGAGCAGGTCCAGCGCACCGTACGGATCCGCAACGGCCGCACCTCGACCGAGGTGCTGCGCCGGGTCGCCCCCGGCGCGGACGGCGTCGATGTGCTCACCGCCGAGGAGTACGCGGTACTGGACGCCAGCGGTCGGCTGCAGCTGCCGGGCGAGTTCACCGAGCGCCTGCACATGCGCAGGCGAGTGCGGCTGGCCCTGGAGAGCGACCACATCGGCGTATGGCCCGACGAGGCCGCCCGGCGGGCGAAGTCCGACGCGGAGAACGCGAAGAACCCGAAGAACGCGAAGAACGCGAAGAACGCGAAGAACCCGGAGAACCCGGAGAGCCCGGAGAACGCGGCGGACGCGGCGGACGGCGGCCCGAACGCCGCGAGCGCGCAGTAGGTGGTTCCCGCAGCAGCCGCCGCGAGCGCGGCCGTTCACATGAGGCGCAGTACGGCCCCCAGCCGGCGCCGGCGGGCGAGGACGGTCTCGGTGGCCGCGGCGGCCAGGATCAGCGCGGTCACGCCGACGACGAGGGCGACGGTCAGCGAGTAGTCGGTCCGCAGCGCCGGTTGGGCGGGGCCGCCGGTGAACTGCCGCAGGTCCAGTGCCGGTGCCATGAGCCGCGGTTCGAGCAGCCCGAGCAGCGTGCCGCCCACCGCCGAGGCCACCGCCAGCGGCAGTAGTTGCAGGAAGTGCAGCGCCCCCGCCTCCTTGCCGCTGAGTCCGAGCGTGCGCAGGAACGAGGTGGTGCGGCCTCGCTCGTGGGAGGTGAGGGTCAGTTCCAGGGCGAGCGCGAGCAGACCGCAGAGCGCGGCCAGGATCGAGGTGGTGGTGTAGATCGTGCCGAGTCCCCGCGTCAGGCCGTCCGCGCGCAGGGTGCTCAGTACCTCGGAGCGGACGCGGATCCGGGCCAGCGGCCCGAGCGCCTTGGCCGCCGCCGACCGCAGTGCGGCGGGCTCTGCGGTGGCGGGCCCTCGGGAAGCACCATCCTCGAGGAGCAGGACGGTGCTTCCCGAGGACTGCTGGGGCATCAGATGCTCGGCGGTGGCGCTGGTGATCAGCAGGGGCGTTCCGGCGGCGATCTGCGCCGTGACCGGTCCGAGGAGCGGGTCGCGCAGTTCCGCGGCGGTGAGGGTGCCGACCGGCTCGAGGTTCAGGTCCACCGGGGACTCTCCCTGGGTCACCACCGTGGCGGTGAAGCCCCCGGTGCGCTCGCTCGCCCGCAGGTCGGGCGAGAGGAAGACCGGCAGTGGGGCGCTCGCGCCGGCCCGGGTCCCCGACGGCGTGGCCAGCCCGGACAGCAGGGCGCCGGCCAGCGGCGACTTCGGGGCGATGGCGGCCAGTTGCCGGGGATCCAGGGTGATCACGGCGACCCGGGAGATCACCGCGCCGTCGGCCTGTCCCACCAGGTCGAGGGTGTGCAGATGCTGGAGGGCCGTCCGTATCCCGGTGTCCGCCCGGGGTGCGGAGGCTACGGTTCCGGCCACGGTCGCGCTCGCGTCTGCGCCGGTGGTCCAGGCCGCCCCCGTGTTCAGGCCGTCGCCGATCGTACGTTGCACGAGGCCGCCGAACACGGCCGTGCCCAGGGTCAGGACCAGGACGAACAGGGCCAGCCCGGTCGCCGGGGCGTCGTGGGCGGCCCGGCCCGCCCCGATGAAGCCCACCGTTCCCCGGCCGCGCCGGGCCTGCCGCAGCACCAGGCGCAGTACGAGCGGGTAGATCCGCAGCAGGATCAGGACGACGGCCAGCGCCACCAGCACCGGCACCGCGCCCAGAATCCCGTCGGGGCCCTGCGCGCGCAGCGCGACCACGCCCGCCGCTGCCGCGAACAGCACCGTCGACTCCAGGACCACGCGCCGGCCGATGGCGGTCCTCCGGCGCGAGCGCCGCAGCCGGCCGGGTCTGCGCGGCTCGCGGACCGCGAGCCAGGTCATCGACGGCACCGTCAGCGCCACCACCGCTGCGACCAGGGCGGCGGGCACCGGGTGCGGTGATCCGGACGTGCCGGTGGGGGCGAGGGCCCGTCCGGCCGTCCAGCCGAGCAGGGCGGCGAGCAGCACCACCGGCCAGGCCACGGCGCAGCGCAGCAGCACCAGCCGCGCGGTGGACGCGCCCCGCGCGCGCTGCAACCGCAGGTGCGCCTGTCTCCGGCGCAGCAGCAGACGTACCGCGACGGTTACGGTGGCCAGCGCGACCGCGGCCAGCGCGTCGACGGCGAACGTCGCGAGCGCCCTGGCCTGTTGGTCCTGAGCGCTGAACGCGGCGAGCAGCGGCGTCAGGAAGTCGGTCACCAGCAGGGGCCCGGTGGCCTGGCCGCCGACCTGGCAGCTGATGTCGCCGGTGATCGGGTCGAGCCCCTGGCACAGGGTGGCGCTCAGGTCCGCGCTGTAATGGGACAGTGGCCCGGTCAGTGCGCGGGCCCGGTCGAGCGCCGCCCCGGACAGGTCGGCGCGCACCTGCCAGGTCACCCGCGGGCCGCCCACACCGGCGCCGGCCAGCAGGTCGGCGGCGTCGAGGCCGACGAGGCCGCGGACGGCGAGCACCGTACCGGCGGAGCGCTCCGCCGGGTAGCGCGACGGCTGGTCCAGCGTCTCCCGGCCGGTCCAGAAGTCGTCGGCCGCGGCCGTGGTGCGGTAGACGCCGCTCACCAGCAGCCCCGCGTGGGGCGGTGTGCTCTGCGGTCCGAGCGTCTTGGCGAACTCGAGGGTCAGCCGGCTGCCGGTTCGGACGCCCAGCGCCTCCGCGGTGGCCTGCGACAACCCGATCTGGGGCGCGGTGCCGAGCGGTGTGTGGTCGGCGGGCGGCCGACCGCTGACGTAGTGCAGATGGGCCCGCGCGGACGGCAGGTAACTGACCGTCAGCCGGGTGCTGGTGTTCGTCGGTCCCGGCGGCCGCGGCGCGATCAGGGACGCCTGGTTGTAGTCGTAGCTGCCGCCGCCGGCGAAGGTCAGATGCCGCGCGGCGGAGCCGCCGAGGTGGTCGGTGAGGGTGCGGCCGGCGCCGAGCAGGGTGGCCATGTGCACCGCGGGCGGCTGGGTGTTGAAGACCTCCGGTGTCGTACTCAGGCTGATCAGGGGCGCCTGAACCTGCGCGGCGTCGACGCGCTGCCGCAGCGCCCGGTCCTCCTGACGGCCCGCGAAGACGGGCGCCCAGGCGCACAGGGCCGTCAGCACCAGGACCAGCACCGCCAGGCAGGCCAGCAGCGGCAGATCGCCGCGGGTCTCCTTGCGTATCAAGCGCTGGGTCACCGCCGCGCCCGTGCCCCTGGGTGGGGGCACCGCCGCGCCCGTGCCCACCGGCCGCGGCGCTGTCCGCTCTTTCCGGTCGTGTCCGGCCGCCCGGCTCAACGGTCTTCCCCCGCTCGCAGTACCCGTACCAGGTCCACCCGGGCCAGCAGCCGGGCCAGTGCCAGCACGACCGCGCTGATGGCCAGTGCGGTCGCCACCGCGGTCAGCGCCACGGTGCCCCAGGGGATGACCTGCGGCAGCGGCGGATAGGGGGCCTGTCCGCTGTCGTCCACGGTGACCAGTGGCAGCACCGCCGATGCCAGGCCCATGCCCATCAGCGCCCCGGGCACCACCGCGAACAGCGCCAGACTCAGCTGCTCGGCGCCCAGCAGCCCGGACAGGTTCTGGGAACGGACGCCGATCGCCCGCAGCAGGGCGAACTCCTTGCGGCGCTGGCGGGTGGAGACCACCGCGTGCACGGTGAAGGCGATGACCGCGAAACCGGGGGCCAGATAGCGGACCAGTTCCAGCACCCGGCGCAGTCCGCTGCGGAACGGGTCGGCCTGCAGGGCCGCGGCGGTGCGCACCGTGGTGGTGACGCGGCCCAGCGCGGGCTGCGCCTCGGCGGCGGCGGCCGTGCGCGCGCTGTCGGTGCTGCCGATCCACCAGAACGCGGGATCCTCCTGGTCGGCGCCGGCCAGCGTTGTCGCGGTGGCGAGTCGGCGCTGGTCGGCGATGAGATGTCCCTGTCCGCGGCCCAGTCCGGGCAGCGAGTCGACCCGGCCCACGATCGTGGCGGTGACCCGGGCGCTGCCCAGATCCAGTGTGGTGGTGCTGCCCACGCTCAGGCGCGCGTCGCGCAGCGCCGTCGCGTCGGCGCGTACCGGCAGCGGCGCCGGATCGCCGACCGAGTGGGCCAGGAGCCGCACCTGGCTGCCTGGCCGGGTGTCGTAGTCGGTGTCGGCCAGGCCGCCGAAGGCGTCGCTGATGGCCCGGGAGGGCCGGCTGCCGGTGCTGATGATGGTCCGGAGCGCCGCGGAGCCGCCGGGAGCGATCGAGCACACCCCGGGGGTGCCGGGATCGTAGCTGCCGGCCGGCTTTCCTTCGCACGCCCCCGCGGTGGAGTCGGCGGCGTGGTCCGTGCCGTCGGCCCAGACCTGCCCGCCGGGCAGGCGGGGAACCCAGGTGTCCGCAGTGCCGCGCGCGCCCACGCGGAGCAGTTCGAGGTCCAGCCGCGCGGGACGCATGTTCGGCTGCGGCAGGACGCCGACGGCGGTCACCGTCAGCGGATACGTCCGCGGGTGGCCGCCGCTCAGCGCCACGTCGAGCGGGATGACGACGGTGTGCCTGGCTCCGTCCGCGGCGGGCAGGTGGGTCGTCACGGTGCTGACGAGTCCGGACGCGTCCTGCACGGCCAGTTCCAGGCTCGGTGCCGCGCGGCTGCCGTCGCTGCGCAGCCGCTCGTCCAGCAGCAGCGCGGTCGGACGCCCGGGGAGCGGTATCCCGAAGACGGCCGG
The DNA here is from genome assembly GCF_040682795.1 of Streptomyces sp. NPDC051105. NCBI lineage: Bacteria > Bacillati > Actinomycetota > Actinomycetes > Kitasatosporales > Streptomycetaceae > Streptomyces > Streptomyces sp. NPDC051105. The sequence goes on from NZ_JBFBBR010000007.1 coordinate 320,065, forward strand.
TGACGGGGTGCGGGGAGCGGGCCCGCCGATCGTGCCGACCAGGGTTTCGGTGGCGCCGCCGGGCAGGTTCGCCGTCGACTGCGTCACCGGGGTCACGGCGGTCACCGCCGGCAGGGCTCGATAGGCGGCGCCCAGTACGGCGGAGGGGTAGCCGTCGTCCGGGGACGCGGAGATCCGCACATCCGCGCCGACCGTGAACGCGGCCTGCTCGGACGCCAGGCCTCCCAGGCAGGCCAGCGCGGTGGTGGCGAAGGAACTCACCGACACGGCCAGGCACATCAGCACCACCGGTCCCGCGTTGCGCGCGGCCCGCCGGCCCAGCTGCCAGCCGGCCAGCGCGAGCACCAGGCCCCGGCTACGACGGCCGAACGCGTCCAGCAGCAGGGAGGTCAGCGGCAGCAGCCGTAGCAGCAGGAGCGCGGCGGCGCCGGCCACCAGGGTCGGCACCAGGACCAGCACGGGGTCCGCGGACGCGCCGCCGGTGCCGGAGTCGGCGATCAGCGAATGGTGCCGCCGTAGCTCCAGATATCCCAGGGCCGCGATGGCCAGCAACGCCAGGTCGGCGCCCAGCCGCTGCGCGGCGGCGGCCCGTGCGCCGCGGGCCGGCCGCGACCGAGCCGACGGCAGCACGGGCAGCAGCACCGCCGCGGCGTGCACCAGCAGGGTCAGACCCACCGCCGCCCATGCGCCGGTGCCCCGGCTGCCGGGGTGCAGCAGCCCGGCCAGGAAGGGCGCGACGACGGCGGCCGGGACGCCGGTGAGCGCCCACTCGGCTACCGCGCCGCGCAGCAACCTCAGGGTGCCGGCGCCTCTGGCCTGCTGGAGGGCCAGCTCACCGCGCCGACGCACGGTCAACTGGCGAGCGGCCAGCAGCAAGGTGGCCAGGGCGAGGACCGCGAGCAGCACGCTCGGCAGGTACAGCGAGGAGCGGGCCGCCACCATCGGCACCGTCAGGTCCTCGATCGCGCCCGGCAGACCGGAGACCACGGTCAGATCGTCCAGCGACGGCTGCCGCCCGCCGAAGACCGACACACGGCTCTGGCTGCCGGAGAAGGCACGCAGCCGGTCGTGCAGCCCGGCGAGGCTGCCCGCGTCGAGACGGGAGAAGTCGGGCTGCACACTCCAGTGGACCGTCAGATGCCCGTTCAGGACGGCGCTGCCGTTGAGATCCGACGCCGAGACCACCAGCAGGTCCTGGTCGGCGGTCTCCCCCTGGGTCAGGACGCCGGCCATCGCGGGCCAGAACCCGACGGCACCGCTCGCCCGGAAGACGCCGGTGATCCGCAGGGTCATGACGCGGTCGAAGGCGTCCCGCACCTGGAGGCCGGAACCGGCCGTGACGCCCAGGCGTCTGGCCAGCGCGTCGGGCACCGCAGCGTCGACCGGGGCGGTGGACCCGGTGGCGGACCGGACATCGGGCAGCGAGGTGAACGCGCCGGCCGGGGCGCCGGTCGTGCCGGCCGGCCATCGGCCTGCGACCAACTGCCCGAAACTCCCGCCGTCCTGCACCGCGACCGGGTGCAGCCCGCTGCCCCCGGGACCGCGCGGCGGCCCCGCGATCCCGTCGATCCCCGTCACCGAGACAGGCGACGTGCCCAGCAGCCCCACATAGGTCCGGTGCGGCACCCCGGCGAACACCCGGTCGCCGGCGGCCCGCACGTCTCGGTCGGCGGCGGCCATTCCCCCGGCGCGGAAGGACGCGTTGACGGCCACCTGAGCGTCGAGGTCGGCGGCCAGCCGCCGCACGGCCCCGGCCTGCACCGAACTCCCGGCCAGCGCCGCGAGCGCGGCCAGCGCCGTCGCGCACAGCAGCACGGTCACCGCGACAGCGGTCAGTACCAGTCCGTGCTGGGTGGCCCGCCTGGCCACGGCGGGAAGCCGTCGGGCCGGGCGCGGAGCACCCGGGCGTCGCCGCGGCGAAGTCGTGAAGGCCGTGGCGACCACATGAACCCCCGCGAGATCGAACATGTGACGGTGACGGCGCGCCACAGTCCTACCAGGCATCCCCCAACGGTGCAAGAATCACTGATCTGTTGCGGCATGGGCACCGGAGCGGCCGAAGCCGCCACCGCGCTCCCGCGAGATCCACCGACCCCTGCACGCGGGCTGAACGCAGGCGGGGAGCGGTTCGAGCGCGTGATCGAAGGCCGTTGCCTGAGTCCCTTCCACGGCGGGAACAGCCCGCCCGGCCGACGGTGTTGCACCGGCGGGGAGACCGGCGCCGCGTGAGCGGGGGGACACAGAGACAGAAAGATCGTCCGTTCCGGCGTGATCCGGTGCCCTCGGGTCCGCGGTTCACCCTTTCATCTGCTATTGAGGGGCTCCGGCCAGGTGCGCCGCGGACCCGGACCAGGCCGCTTCACACAGGAGGACTGTTACATGAACGACCGACCCTTGACGCTCATGGCGGTACACGCTCACCCCGACGACGAGGCCACGGGAACGGGAGGCGTCCTCGCGCGGTACGCGGCGGAAGGCATGCGCACGGTGCTCGTGACGTGTACCGACGGCGGTTGCGGTGACGGACCGGGGGGTGTCAAGCCGGGCGACCCCGGACACGATCCGGCCGCCGTCGCCTTGATCCGGCGGCAGGAACTCGAGGCAAGCTGCGAGGTCCTGAAGATCAGCCATCTGGAGACGCTGGACTACGCCGACTCCGGAATGATGGGCTGGCCGACCAACGACGCCCCCGGATCCTTCTGGCACACACCCGTGGCGGAGGGTGCCGCCAAACTCGCGGAACTCCTGCGGCGCTACCAGCCCGATGTGGTCGTCACCTACGACGAGAACGGCTTCTACGGCCACCCCGACCACATCCAGGCCAACCGCATCACGATGGCGGCGCTGGCGATGACCACGCCGACTCCGAAGGTGTACTGGACGACGGCGCCCCGCTCGATGATGCAGCGGTTCGGGGAGGCCATGCGCGAGTTCGGTGAGGACGTACCGGAGCCGGATCCCGCCCAGGCCGCCGAGCTGGCGAAGATCGGGCTGCCCGACGAGGAGATCACCACCTGGGTGGACACCACCGCGTTCGGCGGCCAGAAGTTCGACGCGCTGGCCGCGCACGCCAGCCAGGGCGAGAACATCTTCTTCCTCAGGATGGGCCGGGAGAGGTTCACCGAGTTGATGGGCGTCGAGACCTTCGTACGGGTCCAGGACACCACCGGCGCGGCCGTGCCCGAGAACGACCTCTTCGCCGGCCTGCGCTGATCCGCCCGCCCACCGGGGGCCCGGGGAGGCTCGTGGTCGAGGAGGGAACACGTACCGGCTGCGGAAGCCGGCCACGGACGGCGCGCGCCCGAACGCGTGCGACGCGGACCACCCGTGCGCCCTCCTTGAAAGGGCCCGGCGAGCGAGATGCCGCGCCAGGGGAACTGCACCGACGTCGAAGGCCGAGGTCAGCGGCGTAGGAGTGGCGGCAGCGCAAGGCGTCCTGACGGCGATCGCACCCCTCCGCACTCCGGTGGCCGGCCCCGCCCGCGAGGCCCCGGGGGGTATCAGGATCCGCGACTGAGGAAGACCGGTGGTTCTGCGGCGCTGCGACCGGGGAGTTCCGGTGAGGTGGCGGCCGTGATGGGCATGCTTGTGCTTTTTGTTCCGCGGACGTCGAACAGTTCATGGCTTCGGCCAGGACGGGCCCCTGCCGAGGGTTCGGCAGGGGCCCACGGTGCGGAGAGCCGCGGGGGCCGGGACCTGTCCTTGATGAGGGGCATGCCGGCCGACATCAGCTACCGTCTGCCGCCGGTCCGACGGCCCGGCCTCACTTCAGATGCCGGGTGAAGAACTGGGCCGCGGCGTCCCCCGCGAACTGCGGGACGCCGGTGTGGCCGCCGAGATGGGCGTGCAGGGACTTCTCGTGGGAGCCGAAGGCGTCGAACAGGTCCAGCGCCGCCTGCCGGTCGTTGCCTTCGTCGTCCCACTGCAGCAGGACGTGCAGGGGAATGGTGACCTGCCGGGCCTCCTCGACCAGGGCGCGGGGCACGAAACTCCCGGCGAACAGAACGGCGGCCGAGATACGGGGTTCGACCACCGCCAGCCGGATGCCGATGGAGATCACTCCCCCCGAGTACCCGACCGGTCCGCCGATCTCGGGCAGCGAAAGGACTGCGTCCAGGGCGGCCTGCCATTCCGGGACCGCCTTGTCCACCAGCGGGAGGACGAGGGCGTCGACGATCTCGTCGCTGACCGGCTCGCCGGCCTCCATCGCCCGGCGCAGGTCGGCGCGGGCCTGCTCGACGGCGGGCCAACGGGGCCGGTCGCCGCTTCCGGGGAGTTCGATGGTGGCCGTGGCGATGCCCTCCGCCGCGGAGTGCCGGGCCCGGGCCGCCAGTCGGGGGTACATCCTGCGCAGCCCGAGGGGAGGGTGGCCGAGCAGGATCAGCGGTACCGGTGCGGATGCGGATGCGGGTGTCCACAGGATGCCGGGGATCTCATCGAGGGTGAATTCGCGTTCGAGGACGCCGTCGTCGAGGCGCTTCTCGGAAGTGAAATGCATGGTCGTGCCTTTCGGGAGTGCACTGGAACGGCGCTCCCGGACGACCTGCCTATCGCCCGACCGTGACCCCGGAGGGGAGCACCCATGTCGATTCTGCGTTCACGGGTACCACCTCCTCGTTCTCTTGCACGGCCCCGGAAACGTAGCAGTGCTCGCCCTCGTCCGCCAAAGGGTTTTCCCGGAGTCGCCGAGCCGGATGCGGAGAGACCACGCGGCATCGTCGGCTGCATCCTGTTGGCGCGTGGCTCGGCCCCGTTCCGGAACGGCCGCGACGGCTGAAAGCGCCGGAAGCGCCTCCGATCCGGCCACCGAGCCGGAAGCCGGCCGGTACAGACGCCGGGCAGCCGGGGGAACGGTTCGAGCCGGTACAGACGCCGGGCAGCCTGCTGGTGCTGATGATCGCGGAAGTCGTGGCCCTGCGCTATTACCGGGCCCTGCGCGATGGCACCGACGACGCGCTCACCGCGGAGGTGACGTGACTTGGCGCCCTCCACCGCTCTCGCCGCCTGGCAGACCGTGGTGTCACTCCTCCGCCCGTCGCAGGGCTCGACGCACCTCACCGAGCAGGAGGCCGATCGTGTGGCGGTCGGGGTCGTGGGGGCCCAGGGCGAGGTAGGCCTCGGCGAGGACGCGCGCCGACTCGCGGAGGTCGGCCGCGCGCGGGCGGGGGTCGTCGGTCCAGCGGCGGTACAGCGCGGAGCCCAGGTTCGCCAGGTAGGCGCCCCGGCGAGGGTGCGGCTGGGCGGCGCCACGCCGGAGGTGCTCGATCGCCTCGTCGAGCAGCGGACCGTCACGCGGACCGCACTCGTACTGCCGCACAAGGGCGCAGCCGAGGTTGTTGCGGTGCGTGGCGAGGAAGGGGTGCCCGCCGGGGATGGTGGCGACCGCCCGGCGCAGCAGTGACACGGCCTCGGTCAGTTCGGCGGGGTTTCCGGTGTGTTCGTTCAGGACCCGGACGGTGGCCCCGAGCGTGCCCAGGACGAGGGGCCGGTCGGCGGCGTCGGCGGGGTACGCGGCCAGAGCCCGGCGGCCGGTGTCGACGGCCCAGTGGATGTCGGCGGGCAGGCCGAAGTGCTCGAAGCGGGTGCGCAGGGCGAGGGAGACGTTGATCAGCGCGGTGCCGCGGCCGGTGTCCAGCGGCGGCCGGCCCTCGGCGCCGCGCAGTCCCGTCTCGACGGCCTCGTCGAGGTCGGCCCGGTTTCCCCGGTGCTGGTAACGGGAGTACAAGGCGCCGCTGAGGCCGACCAGGGCGTCCGAGCGCTGCGGGTCTCCCGGCGGCAGGTGCCCGGCGAGTCCGCGGAGCCAGGCGATCCCGCGGTCCTCGAGGCCGGCGTCTCCATGGGCGCGGCCCTGTCCGCAGAGCAGGACGGCGTACGACCGCCACAAGTCGGCCAGGTCACCGGCGAGTTCACTGACGCTGCCGCGCAGCCGTGGGGGCACCGATCCCGGCCGCACCCGGTGCACGAGCGCGAAGAGCACCGCCGACGCCTGCGCCGCGTCCACGGCCAGCGGCGCCTCGGGGCCGCGGCCGGCGTACTCCTGGGACCGGTAGGCGTGGAAGCGGGCGAGCAGGTGGAAGGCGTCCAGCACCGGTTCGTCCAGACGCACTCCGGCAAGCCCTTCCGCGCTCAGCGTGCGGTACGGCACGGGCGGTGCCGTCGCCGACAGCAGGGCCGTCGCGTGACCGGACGCCTCGGGGCCGATCAGGGCCTCGGTGTCGCCGTCGACGTAACGGTCCATCAGCCGACGCAGCCGCGCGCTTCCGTCCGGCTCGGCCATGGGCTTCTCTCCTCGGGTACGCGTCAGACGCCCACGTGGACATGGGCGGCCCAGGCGGCCGGGTGCGCGGGCCGCCGGCTGCGCAGTTCCCGTACGGCTGCGTGCAGGGCGTAGGGGCAGCGGCCGCTGTCGAGGTCCGCCGACCCGCCGGACGTCAGCGTGTCGTAGACGGTGGCGGCGACCCGTGGGCCGGAGGCGTCGGTCATCTCCCACAGGGTGCCGACCACGTGCCGGTAACCGGCGAGGACCAGGGCGTTGGCGACGGTGAGGCATTCGTCGGCGAGCGGTGGGCCGCCGCCCGAGGTCGAACAGGCCGAGGCGTAGGCGAGGTCGGCGTCCGCCAGGTCGAGCCGGGCGATCCGGCGCAGCGGCAGCGGCCCGTCGTACAGGCGCAGGGCGCCCTCGCCGGGCTTGTTCCGGTCCTGCTCGCCGTGGCAGGCGAAGTGGACCCAGGGGTGGGCGGCCACCAGTTCCACGACCTGCTCCACGACCGCGTCCGGTCCGACGAGGTACCGCCCGTCCGGCCTGAGCTTCTTGAGCTGCTCCAGCTCGCGCCGGGCACCCGCCAGCGGCCGTGCGCCCGGGGTCGTCGGCAGCGCCACGACCAGGGGCGCCCTGTTCGCCGGGGAACGCGGGGCACGCGCGCGTCTGCTGTGCACGAGGGCGCGCAGGGTCGGGGTGTACGACGACACGACGAGGTCGAGCGCACCGGTACCCGTCCCGTCCTCGGCGTAGGGTCCGGCGGCGTGCAGGGGCAGCAGGGTGAGGAGGCCGGTGGGACACCACCACAGCCGGGGTGCGGGACGGTCGGCCGCCGCTGGTTCCGTGCACCCGATCGCGGTCAGCACCGGTTCGGCGACCGCGGTCCACAGCCAGGCGAGGGTGCCCAGGATCTCGCGTTCGGCGACCGTGAGCAGGTGGTCGTCGGCCGTCGTGTCCGCGGCCGTGCCGACGGCCTGCAGGAAGAGGTCGGTGCGGCGGTTGACCGCCGACCGGGTCAGGGTGGGCAGCGGCACGGCGGTGACGGTGTCCGCCGTGACCACGAGGGCGTCGCAGCGCAGTTCGCTGACGTTGACGAGGACGACCGGGCCTTCGCGGCCGACGGTGAGGAGATCCGGCAGGGCCGGTGGCCGTTGGAAGCCCTCCTGCCCCGGCAGGGCGCGGATCTCACACAGGACCTCCTCGCGCCTGCGGGCGAGTTCGGCCCATGCGCCGGCGTCCTGGGCCGCCGTACGGCGTGCTGTGCCGTGCACGTCACCGGAGCCGGCCTCGGACGGGCGTTCCAGTTCCCTCGTCAGCTCGGCATAGGTGTCCGCGAGGGCCGGATGTGCGGAGCGCAGGACGTCGAGGGAGGACGTCGCGTCCAGGGTCTGTGCCAGCAGTACGCCGCGGCCGTGTTCGAGCAGTTCCACGGCCCGGTCCGCGTGGCCCTGGGCGATCGCGCACGCGGCGGCGTCGCACGCCACACCCCCGAACTCCGAGAGCAGTCGCTCCCGGTCCGGCCGGCCGAGCCCGCGCCAGGCCACCTCGTCCAGGAGTTCCACGGCACGGGCGAAGTCCTCGCCCGCCGCCGGGACGTCACCGCACCGCAGGGCCAGTCGCCCCGCGCTGACGGCGGCCCGGGCTCGGGCCGGGGGCGCGGCGGTCGGCGTGTCGTACGCCGCGCGATAGTGCCGTAGCGCCTCGGCCCGGTCCTCTGCGCTGTCCTGGTAGTTCAGCCGGATGCGCAGCGCCTCGCCCAGGGTGAACCGGACCGCCGCCCATGCCGAAGTGCGGGGAATTTGCTCCGCGAGTTCGCGCAGCCGCTCGATCGACTCGTCCAGGGCCGCGGGGTCGGCCGTACGGGCCGCGTGGTCGACGCGCGCGCCGGCGGCGCTGACCCATTGGGCGTGCCGGTCGGGGTCGTCCGCCGCCATGGCGGCGGCGGCCCGCTCGTGGATGTCCACGGCCTCGGCGAGACGGTCGAATCCGCCGCTGAGCTCGCTCCACGTGCGCAGCGCCGAGCCGAGCGTGCTGAGCAGCTTGCTCCGCAGCATGGAGTCCGCCGGGGCCAGTTCGGCTCCCTCCCGCAGTACGGCGACGGCTCGCTGCGCGATCTCGGGGTCGGCGGAGAACTCGGCCAGCCGGAACAGGGCACCGCCGAGGTTGTGCCGGTGCCCTGCCGCCTCCGGATGCCCGTCGCCGGTGAGGCGGACCGCCTCCATGAGCCGGTCCACACCCTCGCGCAGGGCCTCCGTGTCGCCGGTGCGCTCGTACCGCCGGGTGAGCGCGTTGCCCAGGTTGGACAGCCGGGCCGGCCGGGACTCCGGGTCGTCGGTGTGGTCCACGGCGATGCGGTAGCTGCGCAGCGCCTCGTCGAGGGCCTCGTCGTCGTCGGCCCGCTCATGGCGTTCCAGGAGCGCGTTGCCGAGGCTGTCGGCGCACCAGGACCTGATCATCGGTTCGGTGTCGGACGGCAGTTCGGCGAGGGCGGTCCGCAGGACCGTGACCGCCTCGTCGGAGGCTGCCAGGTCGCCCGCGCGGATGCCACGCGACATGAGGATGGTGCCGAGGTGGATGCGGGCGTGGATGTCGTCGAGTCGGGTACTGCCTGGCGGCTTCCGGTCCACCGCGGCTTGCAGCAGAGCCCGGGCACGCTCGAAGTCGGCCGGGTCGCCGTCGAGTTCGTAGCGCCGCTTGAGGGCATCGGCCAGGCCGGTGCGCAGGCCAGGTTCCGGGGCGTCGCCGAGGCCGGCCGGCAGTTCTCGCTCCAGCGCGGCGACGGACGCGTCCAGGGCGGTGCGGTCGCCCGTGCGGTCGTACTGCCGGCACAGCAGCCCGGTCAGCAGGGACACGAGGGCGGTGCGCCTGCCGTCGTCGTCCGGGCCGGCGCCGTCCGCGTTACCGGGGGGCGCGGTGGGCCGGAGGACGTCCAGGGCTTCGTGGAGCAGTGCCGGGTCCCCGGTCCGGCCTTCCGGGGCGAGCGCGAAGAAGCCGCCGGGCGGCAGGTCCGGGCCCGGCGGGCCGTCCCAGTCGAACCAACCGGTGTACCTGCTGACCACCATGGCGGCCAGCAGGAGACCCGGGACACGGTCCGGGCCGCCGGACGGGTCCCGGACGGCGGCGATCCGCACGGCCACCCGGCAGTGGGCGATGGCGTGGTCGAGATCGGCCGGGTCACGGGTGCGGCCGTGGCGTGCCCGCAGCGCGTGGACGAGGGTGAGACGGGGGCCGGGATGTTCGTCGGGGTGTGCGTCGGCCGGCAGCGCGGCGTCGAGGAGTTCCACCGCCTCGTCGAGGGCGGTCTCGTCGCCGTCGTCCAGGAAGCTCTGGTACAAGGCCTGGCCGAGAATGATCCGGCTGCTGTCGAGCCGGTGGGGGGAGCGGCTGGGCTCGGTCGCCCGCAGGAGCCCGATCGCCTCGTCGAGGGCTTGCCGGTCGGGGCTGTGGCCGTGGCGGCGGCTCAGCATCTCGCCGAGGGAGATGTGTACGTCCCTCAGCGCCTCGGAGTCGTCGTCCAGCTCCCGCAGCGCGGTGCGCAGGAGACGGATCGCGCGGTCGACGTCGGCGACGGCGCCCGTCCGTCCGGCCAGCTGGGCGGCGAGCAGGCCCAGCCCCAGGATCAGCGGTGGCCCGTCCGGGTCCGGCGGCCTCGCCGCGAGCGCCTCCTCGTGGACGTCGAGTGCCTCGCCGGCCGCCCCGTCGTCGCCCCGCTCGCCCAGCGCACGCAGGGCCTCGGCCAGGCCGGTCAGCCACTCGGCGCGGAACGGGTCGTCGGGCGGGGCCTCTCCCACCGCGGCCCGCCGCGCGTCGACGGCGGCCCGTACATCTGCCGTGCCGCCGTCTCGCTCTGCGCGCCGCAGCAGGGCGGCGCCGAGGTTGGACAGCCGCAGGGCGCGGTCGTGGCTGCCGGGTTCCGCGGCGCCGGCGGCGCGGCGGAAGGCGGTGACGGCGTCGTCGAGGCCGGTGCCCCCCGGGTGGAGCTCCGCCCGGGTCACATGCACTTGGCCCAGGTTGTTGAGGGCGATGCCGCGGTTGCCGTCGTCCCCGGCGGCGCTCGCGGCCGCCTCGCTCAGGGCTTCGGCCGCCTCGCCGAGCTGTGCCATCGCCCCGGTCGACGCGGCCGCGGCGTGCAGGACGGTACCGAGCCCGGTGAGGCAGGCGGTACGGCGGGGGCCGGGCCGGGCGTACCGGAGCGCCCCGCGCCAGAGGCCGATCGTCCCGGCCAGGGCGTCCATGGCCTCGGTCTCCTGCCAGACCCCGAACAGCGTTCCGGTGAGCTGGTCGTAGACGTCCTCCAGGTCGCCGAGGTCCGCCGCGTCCGGCCTCTGGGCGAGTACAGCGTCGAGGAGGAGGTCGTACAGCGGTGGCAGCGTCCATCCGGACACCCCGTGCAGATGGACGGCGAGACCGAGACCGAGAGCGTGTTCCTGCACCGCCGCCCGTTCCGCCGCCCCGGGCACGCTCTCCAGTGCACGGGCCCGAACGAAGCAGGCCCAGGCCGCAAGGTGGGCGGCCGCGACGTCGACCTCGAATCCCGTGCCCGGCCGTACCCCGACGGTGAGCGCGCGCACCAGGCCGATGTCCTCGGCGCACGCGGGATCGAAGAGCTCGGACGCGTCGCCGCTCCGCATGGCCAGGGTGAGCCGCTTGCCCAGATCGGTGAGTAGTCGTTCGCGATCCTTGCGCTCGGTCATCCGGCATGTCCCCGTTCGGTCCCCCCGGGCCCGGACCGGCCCACCCACACCTGAATGGTAACGCTGCGTCATGGGTAGTCAGCCATGCGTCAGTTGGCGTATTCATGGTCCCAACCGCCGCCTGCACGCCCGTGGGAGGAAATCGATGGCCCCGCTCGACGCCGAGGACAAGGACCAGGCCCAGCAGGCTCTGAACAGCTTGACCGAGCCGGACCCGGACACCGGGGAACGGCTCACCCTGACCGCCGAGCAGTGGCGTCGGCTCGGCAACCATCTCGCGGAGTTGCGGAAGGCCGGGGAGCGGGGCGACACCTCCGGGTTCCGCTTCCACCTGGGCAGGATCGAGGTGCTGTCCCGGCGCGTCTCGGAGGTGCCCGGTCCGGCGGAGCTGCCCGCCCCGCCGGAGCTCGTCGAGGAGCGCAACACGCTCGTCACCGGCCTGGATCTGGTGCTGGAGCCGGGACGGGGGTCCGGAACCGGTGATACGTCGAGTCCCGACAACCAGTAAGCCGGCACTGCTCGTGGTCTGCTTCGCGCCCGCTCGCGCCGGGTCGGAGGCGGCGCATGCCCGCCTCGGCACGCTGTGGCGGGGCTGCCGCGCCCTCGGCATGACAGGGGCGCTGCCCGGCGCGGCCGTCGGCCCCGAACTGCCCCCGGGGCCGTACGCCGACTCGGGGTTCCGGCTCGTCGCCACGGCGTGCCGGCCGCTCGGCGGCGGCGAGGTGTACGTGGCGTTCGTGTTCGTCGAGCACGATGTGCTGGGCCTGGTCGCGATGCTGGCGCCGAACGCCGACGGCGGCACACTGGCCGACGGCTGGACCGCCCTGGGTGAGCAGTGGCGGAGCGCGGTGCCGGATCCCACGACGCCCTCAAACGAGGAACTCGGTGAAGTCCTGCTCTACCAGGCGCTGTTCCGGCGGGGCCGCGAGACGACGGCGGGCCGTCTGGACGCGGCGGTGCGTGCGGCGCTGCCGGTCGCTCCGGGCTCCCTGCGTGCGGGGCACGACCGTACTCGGGACGGCTTCTATCTCTGGGAGGCCGCGGACACCGATGCCGTCGCCGTCCACCGAACCCTGGCGGTGCTCGCCCCGGACACGGCGGAACGGGCGCTGGACCGGTGGGTGTGGGCGACGGCCGGGCACAGCGGGCTGATGCCGTTCGCCCGGTACCTGTTGCACGCGGCGAAGGTCCGGCACGCGGCGCGGGTGCACCGGGCGTCGGCCGCCGCCGACGAACTCGTCGCGTCCTCCGACGAGGCGGTGCGCTCCGTGCTGACCGCCGTACGCCCGCAGGACGCCGGCTGGGCGCCGTCACTGCCGGACCTGTCCCGGGCCCAACAGCGGCTGGACGCCGACCGCCTGCTTCCGACGGGCCTGCTCTGGCGGATCACCCGGCTGCGTCAGCTGCGGCGGAACGTCGACACGGCACTGGAGAACATGAGGCGCCATGTCCCCGAGGTCCGCCGGTACGGCGAAGGGCCCACGCTGTTCGCCCGCGACAGCGGGGCCGCGCAGGCCCTGGCCCGCCAAGTGGACGGAGACCTGGTCCATTTGGAGGCAGCGCGGGAGCGGGCGGACGCGGCGCGCGCGGTGGTGGCGGAGGCTGTCGACCGTGCCGTCCGCGAGCACCGCGAACGCATCACCCTGATCCAGACGTCCGTGCTGAGCGCGGTCGTCACCGCCCTGACCACCGTGCAGGCCTTCACCTACCGGCTGCCCGTGCCGGCCGCGTTGCAGACCTGCCTCGTCGCCCTGTCGGCGGCATTGGCGTTCGCTCTCCCGCTGGTGCTGCTGCGCTGGATCGGCGGGGTGCCGGCCGGTGCCCCGTACCGGTGGGTGGACGCGCTGGCGGGCGGCGCGCTGGGGGCCACGGCCACCTGGACGGCGGTCACACTGGCCGCCCGGCTGGCGGGGTACGGGGTGGCTCCGCCGGGGGTGAGCGTGCCGGCGGCGCTGGGGGTCGCCGCCGGGGTGTGGGTGGTCACGTGGCGGAGGGGGCGGACCGGATGAGCGAGCCGATTGCCTCCGTGTCCGCCGGTACCCGACCGGCCGGACGCGGGCGGCCCCCCGCGCCGCGGTTCCGGGCCTTCACGGCCCGGGATCTCGACGCGCTGGCGAAGCGCGCCGGGCTGTCCGCCATGGACCGGCTGTCCCTGCGGGCAGTGGCCGCGGTACTGCCCTTCCGCACCAACTCCTATGTCGTGGACGAGCTGATCGACTGGTCGCGGCCACTCGCCGACCCGGTCTTCCGCCTGACCTTCCCGCAGCCCGGCATGCTCTCCGCACCCGAGCTGGCCCGGATGACACGGCTGGTGGCCGGGCAGGCCCCGCCGGCCGAGGTGCGGCGGGCCGCGAACACGGTCCGGGCCGGGCTGAATCCGCACCCCGCCGGACAACTCGACCTCAACAGCGCCACGTTGGACGGCAGGCCGGTGCCGGGGGTGCAGCACAAGTACGCCGAGACCGCGCTGGTGTTCCCCCGGCAGGGGCAGACCTGCCACGCCTACTGCACGTACTGCTTCCGCTGGCCGCAGTTCGTCGGCGAGCCGGAGCTGCGGATCGCGACCGACGATGCCGACGACGCGCTCGCCTACGTACGGGCCCATCCCGAGATCACCAGCGTGTTGCTGACCGGCGGCGACCCTCTGGTGATGACGGCCGAGGTGCTGCGGCGGTACATCGAGCCGCTGCTGGAGATCGACTCGGTGCAGTCGGTGCGGGTGGGCACCCGGGTGCTGACCTTCTGGCCGTACCGTTTCGTCACCGATCCGGACGCCGACGCCCTGCTGCGGCTGTTCGCCAAGGTGGTCCAGCGGGGGCGGCACCTGGCGGTGGTGGTGCATCTCACCCATCCGCAGGAGCTGCGGCCGCGGATCGCGCACACCGCGCTGCGCCGGATCCTCGACACCGGTGCCGTCGTGCGCTGCCAGGGCCCGGTGGTGCGCGGCATCAACGACGACCCGGCCGTGTGGGCCGAGCTGTGGAACACGGTGACCCGGTGGGGCGCGGTGCCCTACTACCAGTTCGTGGAGCGCGACACCGGCCCCCGGGACTACTTCGCGGTGCCGCTGGTCCGTGCCCACGAGATCTTCCGTGACGCCTACGCCCAGGTGTCAGGGCTGGCCCGGACGGTCCGCGGACCGGTGATGTCGACGACCGCGGGCAAGGTCTGCGTCGACGGCGTCGCGGACGTCACGGGTACCCGGCTCCTCGCCCTCCACCTGGTCCAGGCACGTGACCCGGACCTGGTCGGCAGACCCTTCTTCGCCGCGTACGACCCCACGGCGACCTGGTTCACCGACCTGCGCCCGGCGTTCGGGGCAAAGGAGTTCCTGCCGGGGCTGAGGGCCTCCTGACAAGCAGAAAACCCCACATGAAGTGGTGTCTCAGCTGGTGTCCGAGGGGGCACTTGAACTCTCCACTCGGGCATCCGCCCACTAGCTGACTGACCTGCGAAAACGTACCCTCTCGGCGCCCTTCGAGGCTGTGCGGGTTGGTCATGCTCACCTGCTGTTTCTGCCCGTTCCCGACCGCTGTTGGTCATGCGTTGGTCACGTGGCCAACCCGTTCGAGAACCACGCCCACTCAGTCCAGGGATGCCAATGCACCTGCTATCAGGGAACGTGCCGCAGCTCCCCGCGCGGCCCCCTGAGAGAGTCGGTCAAAGGCTCGGGCGTACAGCTCGACCTGGCTGGGCTGCGTGAGGGTGGCGGCAGCGTCCAGCGTGTCCGCGTGCACTCTGGTGTCGTCGAAGATCGTGGAGGTGGGCATGGGCCACATGGTCCGTTGCGTCGACAATGGGACGATCCCTACGGCGACCGGGTTGGCCACCTTCCGGCGAAGGTCCTGGGCGGCGAGGCATGGGACGGGATTGAGCCAGCCTGATCAACTGACAGCCGCCCTGCTTCCAGATCTGATTCACAGAAAAACCACAGATCTTGCGATCGGCGCGGCTGGTCCCCGGATCCCTGAATCCCCGGCGACAGGGCGCCTTCGCGCCATCCCTGCGGTCACCTCTTGCCCCACTGGTTCAGACCATGGGTAAGGTGGCGTGGCCGTGGGCGATTGGATCAGACCAACCATTCCGCGTCACGGCTGGCCACACGCACCGGGGGGAGCGTCTGTACCGGCACGCCCCTTCCCTGCTGCGTTCGTTCACGGAGGGGGAATCCTTGCGCCGGTCCACATCAGCCGCCGCTCTCGCTGCTGCCGTCGCCTCTACCGCAGTAGTGGTCTGTACGGCGCTGCCCGCGTCAGCCGCCACGTCATACGTCCACAACGACTGCACCGCCAGTGACACCAGCAATCCGACCCACTGCTTCCGCATCAACTTCAACTCACGGTCGGAAACAACTCTGCAGTCCCTCAGCGGCTGCCTCGCGACCCGTCATTCCCGATCGAACGAGGACAGCTACTCGCCCAATGGGGCGTCCGTTGTCCGGTTCGAGTTCGGCGCCTTCCCCTCGGACGCATATCACGGCATGCCGCATCCCTGCGACGACAGAGGAGCAGGGCAGGCCGTCTACCACAACGCGGCCTCGGCGTGGAACCAGGACCCCTACGCCGCGTACACGGTGTACGCCAAGACCGGTTACAGCGGCACGAGCAAGTACTACCCGAAGGCGGACGGCTACGCCCGCAACCTCGGGTCTGGCCTGCAGAACAGCAATAGCTCACACAAGAGGAGTTGAGGATCATGCCGACCACACGAATGAGGGCGGCCACCCTCACCATCGCCGCTGCCGCCACCGCGGCCGTGTTCACCTCTGCGTGCAGCGCCTCACACGACGACTCAACCGGAGGCAAGAGCCGGCAGTTGGTGGCGCAGGCGATGGTGCTGCCGGACGCGAAGGTCCGCGCCACGTGGCCGAAGGCCCAGGTGGATCGGGGCCTGGCGAAGGGGATGCGGCTCCCGCTTCAGGACTACATGATGGCCTCCTCCGACGTCGTGGACGTGGAGAACGCCAGGGACCTGGTCAAGCAGCAGTGCATGCAGCACCTCGGCCTCAGCTTCACTCCCGAGCCGTCCGGTCTGAATCCCGCAAGCGCGTACGACGCGATGAACATGAAGCGCCGCTACGGCATAAGCGACCGCACCGAGGCCGCCCGGCTCGGCTTCGCCGCACCGCAGGACCCCGAGGACGACACCCAGTCCGAGGACGCCGAGTTGGCCAAGGAGGACGCGGAGTCTTCCGTTTCGGGGTGGGACACGGCGATGAACGACACCTGCATCCCGGAGGCGAACAACAAGGTCGGCGTCCTGTTCGAGACCGACCTTTCCGGGGATCTGGCGTCGCAGTCCTACGAGGCGACCAGCACCCGGCCCGCCGTCAAGGCCGCGCTCACGTCATGGTCCTCGTGCATGAAGAAGCATGGCTATCAGGTCAAGAGCATCGACGACGCCGAGGGCCGGTTCGCCACACCGAAGCTGCACGGTCTGAAGCCGGCCAGGGACGAATTTGCGATGGCCACCGTCGACGTGGACTGCAAGCAGGCCGCGGACCTCGTGCCGGCCTGGTACCAGGCCGAATCCGCCTACCAGAAGAAACAGATCACCTCCCATCTGAAGGAGCTGCAGGCGGAGAGGGCCCACAACCAGAGGCTGGTCCAGAAGGCTCATGCCGTCCTCGCCGCCGCCGCCACTCGCTGACGCCCACTGGGACATACCGTGATACCGAGCAAAAGGACGGTTCTTGGCTGGCTGCTGGCCGCCGCCGTCGTCGTCGGCGGAACCGCCTGGTATGCCAGGACCCAGATCAACACCGACCCGGCACCCGTCTCCCAGAAGGCGGAGGTCGAGGTCACCCAGTACGACACCGAAACCCGCCACGGGCAGCTCACGGCAATCGCCGAATACGTCGTCCACAACACCGGGCACGCCCCCGCCACCTACGTGATCTCGTTCGACTTCGGCGGACCTGACAAGACGGTCCGGCAGCACGTCCTCCCTGGTGGCACCTACACCGGGACCACCACCGTGCCGTGGGACAAACAGGACGCCTTCACGGGAGTCCGCGTCCGCGACGTCCAGAAGGTTCTTGACGGGTCGTAACCGACCCTTTCCCCCGTCGACCGCCGCCCCCTTTCTTCCGATCTCCCCTGTATGTAGTCGAAGGAGGGGCGCGGCGTTTTGTCATGCCCATTATTGCGTTGCACCAGGGAGGGGACGAGTGTGTTGAACGTACCCAGACCAGCCCGTCAGAGCCACGCGGTGGTCGCGTGCCTGGCGGCCATGGCGATCATGACCGGCCTCGTACAGGGCGCGGCGTTCGGCAACACTCCATGACTTGTCATGCCCGCCTCGCACCTGGTGCGGGCTGCCACGGGCACTCCACCCATGTGGAGTTCCGCATCCGGTAACGGAACCCGCACAGCCGAGTGCGCCATTGCCCTCGTCTGCATCCAGCGAACTGTCAATTACGACCTATCGGCGACGGAGCTTGCCGCGTCGCCTCGAACAGGCTGCGCAGCGAAGGCGTGCCCGCCCATGGCGTCAAGAGCCAGGCCAGCACGGTAGGCGTACGGCGCCGTGACTACTGACCCACTCCCCAGAAGCCAGCAACCGCATTAGCTGGCTGGCCACTTACTGGAAGGATAAACCGGCAGATCATGCGCTATCCATCACAAAGAAGAAGGAGGAGACAGTCATCCGTGCTCGTTGTCTCTGCAGCGACCGCGTTGATTGCTTCGACCTTCACCACGACCGCCGCACAAGCAGCGATACCGAACTCTCCGAAGAAGTCGGCGCAAAAGCAGGCCGTCACACCGGAGAAGAAGCCCGCGTCGGCGGTCCCGCTGAAAGATCGTGACACCGTTCTCGGGAAGGGCTGGAAGACCTCCGCGGACCGGGCTGTGACCGCCGTCGCCGACAGCGACGGCCTCCATCTGATGGTCGCCGACAGCAGGAACGGCTACAGCTGGAAGACGGCTGCGGTGCTGAGTGAGCCTCAGCTGCCGGCCGACACCTGGATCGGCAACCAATGCGTCATGGACGACCATCACGCTGCTGTCGTCTACGCTCCCCGTACCTTCGCCAACAAGCCCGACCTGATGATGGGCGGCGGGTTCGCGGCGATCGTGAACCTGGACGACGGCAGCGTCACCAAGCTGCCGTTCACCGCGTCCCTGGCCTACTTCGACCCCACGTGCAGCCCGGCCACGCACACCGCCGTCTTCACCGCGCTGCGCGACACCAAGACCCGTCTGATCACGGTGAACATCAAGGGTGCCACGGTCGCGGACACCACCGCGAAGGGCGAGATAACCTCCGCCGTCCCCACCAGGGACGGTGTGATCGCCGCCGCCGGGAACCGGCTCGTCCACGTCGACCGCAAGGGCCGGACAGCCCAGCTCGCCGCCACGAAACACGCGCCGTACGGCATCCGTGTGAGCGGTGACGGCACGGTCAGCTACATCGACCGCACCGGTGACACCGACGCCAACGTGCAGACCTACGCGCACGGCAGGAAGACGACCGTCGCCAGCGGCAGACTCACCGCGATGAACCTGCGCCAGGGCACGGACGGCACCGTCTACCTCACCGGCAGCGCCAGCCACGGCAAGAGCTTCGCGGCCAGCGGTATCAAGCAGTTGAACGTGTCACCCGATGCGGAGCTCTCCACCCGTGGCCGCCTCGCTGTCGACCCGGTGGTCTCCCCGGCCGTACAGGCGGGTGTCGACAACGTCGCGAACGCCGGCCGCGACTTCACCAAGACCTCGACCAAGGAACCCGCGGCCGAGAAGACGACGGGCCACACCGACCATGCCCTGACGGTCACCGGCACGGTGGCGGGCACGGGTCGGCACACGAAGCAGCAGACCGCCGAACCCGACACCACCGCGGGCGGTACGCCGTCGCCGGCGCTGACCGGCTCCTCCAAGCCGCAGCTGTCCACGATGAGCATGCTGACCACGGCCGACGACGCCAGGGCGCATGACCCGGTCGACACCGACGCCTGGTGCTCCGTGCCCCGCAACGACGTCAAGTCCCAGGCCCTCCAGCCGACCCCGAACCAGGTCGAATGGGCCGTGGACATGGCCGTCCGGAACGATCTGCGCTCCAGCTACCTCACCCAGGGCGGCTGGCGCTCGCAGACCGGGCTCGCCACCATCGACCCCCAGGGTATGTTTCCCGACCCGCCGCTGAACACCGGCAGCGGACAACGCATACCCGCCCAGGTCGAACTGGGTATCCTCGCCCAGGAGTCCAACCTGTGGCAGGCCGAATCCGGCGCCGTCCCCGGCCAGATGGGCAGCCCCCTCGCTGCCGTCGACGGCTACTACGGCCACCAGTCCGGCGGCTCCCTCGCCGACTTCTGGGTCATCCACTGGGACAAGTCCGACTGCGGCTACGGCGTCGGCCAGGTCACCGACGGCATGCGCAAGGCCGGACACGAGAAGCCGGGTGAGAAGTCCAAGGACGTCACCACACAGCGCGCGATCGCCCTTGACTACGCCACCAACATCGCCGCCTCGCTCTACATCCTCGCCGACAAGTGGAACGAGGTGCACCAGTCCGGTCAGACGATCACCGTCAACAACGACGACCCGTCCAAGCCCGAGAACTGGTTCACCGCCGTGTGGAACTACAACCTCGGCTTCAACAAGAAGGCGGACGCGGGAACCAACGGCAACTGGGGCCTGGGCTGGTACAACAACCCCGCCAACCCCGTCTACCCCGCCTCCCGGCTGGCCTTCCTGAACACGGACCTCGACCCGCTGGCCGCCAAGGACGCCGCACATCCCCAGAACTGGCCCTACGAGGAGAAGGTGATGGGCTGGGCCGCATGGTCCCAGGACACCGGCCACTCCTACGCCACCTCCGGCCGCCAGGACTGGCCCGGCGAGTCCGGCTTCTCCTCCGCCGGCTTCTACCCCGCCTCCTGGAACGGCACCGCCGGGACCGTCATCGACCCGGCCAGCGGGAAATACCGCCGGGCCCATGTGTCGCCGCCGCTCGACGCGTTCTGCAACACCAAGAACAACTGCAACACGGCCAACCCGCCCAACTGCCCCACCGCCGCCTGCTACGCCCAGTACTGGTGGCACGAATCCAACGTCACCTGGAAATCCGACTGCGCCACCAGCTGCGGCAACGAGCACATCAAGTACCTCACCTTGGTCAGCGAGCCCGGCCGCGGTTACCGCCTCCAGTACGGCACGCCCGTCTGCACCGGCGCACCCTCGGGCGCGCAGGTCGTCGAGTCCGTACCGGCCGGAACCGACACCTGGGGCGGCTGCGGCACCACCACGACCGACGGATCATTCCAGTTCACCTTCTACGCCGATCCCAAGGCCACCGGACCGGGCCTCGGGCAGTACGACGCGAAAGCCGACCTGCACCAGATCGGCGGCGGCTACGGCGGCCACTTCTGGTACACGCACACCCGCAACGAGGACTATCTGGGCGGTAAGACGTCCGGCTCGATGACGATCCGCGGCACGTGGACCCCCAGCCGCACCTTGGACCTCGCCGAGGTCTACGTGTACGTTCCGGACACCGGGGCGCAGGCGCATCAGGCTCACTACGAGATCAGCGGGGCCGTCGGCGGTCCGTACGACCGGTACGTCGACCAGGACGGCAACAACAACAAGTGGGTCTCGCTGGGCGCCTTCAAGTTCGACGGCACGCCGAGTGTGAGCCTGTCGAACTACACGCCCACGGGTAGCGCGGACGACGACATCGCCTTCGGTGCCGTGGCCTTCCAGCCGGTACAGGGCACGTTCGTGCACCGCACGCTGACGGCGGCCTCGGTCTTCGACCCCAACCAGGAGCTCAACTCCAACTGGCCGGTCTCCGAGCTCAACACGCCCATCCGGGCGATGAAGGACCTCTACAACTGGGCCACCGAGCTGTCGTACGGCACGGATGGGGGCCCGCTGTGGGACGGCAGCCCGAGCAATGTGGTGACGGCCAGCGGTCTGACGTCGTGGCCCAAGTGCACGACCGAAGCCAACAAGGACGAGTGCGTAGGTCCCCAGACCTACAACGCGGGTGAACAGTGGTACCAGGACATCAAGGCCGGCGGCTACACGGTGAAGGCCGACGGCTCGGTGCCGACCATGTCCATCCCGAAGTGGATGGGCATGTCCAACGTACGCCCGAACCCGTCGGCCTCTCCTGACCAGGCGTTCAAGGACCCGAACAGCTACAAGATCAAGAGCGATGTCAGCGTGACGTTCGTGAAGGACGACACCGGACACATCATCTCGGGCAGCCAGAGCGCGAGCTACGACGTGCGGGTCGGTAACGCCCACCTGCCCGTCTTCGTCACCCAGCTGATCAAGGCGATCTCGTCGGACTACGGCATCGCCACCCCCGACCTGACCTACACGACCCCTGACGCGCTGGAGTACGGACGGACCTACACCGCCGACCCCCTCCAGGACGGCGACACCCCGGGGCAGGCGTACTTCCCGCACTTCCGGGGCGCGCGGCTGAACTCGGACAACACCTGCGTGGACTTCCGTGCCGTGGGCGGCGGTGTCCACGGGTACCGCGCCATGATCGGCCACACTTCCGTCAACGACAACGTCAAGGCCTGGGTCGACAAGGTCGACAACAGCCCCGACACCAACTTCTCGGTGCGCCGGGTGGCGGAGGACATCTACTCGATGTTCTTCAAGAACTCCGGCGACTGGAACAACAACATGTGGGGCACCATGATCGGCAACGCCCCGCCGATCTGGCACGACATCGCGGCCGCGTTCTGCGCCGACGGTTCCGTGAAGCCCACACACAAGGAGGGGAACGGGGACGCGGACCCCAGCAATGGTCTCGTGTGGCAGAGCTACATGCCCGACCTCTACGTCTACATCGACGGAACGATGACCGACGACCTCGGACGTCCGTCCAGCACACGGGTGCACGCAGGGGACTGGAAGGACTTCTCCAACTTCCCGGTCACCGCGCCCAACGGCAACGCGTTCGGCAGCTGCGACGCCTCCGGCCGGGGCAGCGGCGGCAACCCGTGGGGCGTGGACCCTCCCGTCCCGCTCTTCGGGGACGGTCCCGGAAACCGGCCCTCGAAGGTCTTGCACTGCGACGACCCGGGGACAGAGTTCCTGACCAACCTGACGCCGTAGGCGCGGATGATTGAATGACCGGGTGTCGGGCCCAGGGCCCGACACCCGGTTGCCGTAGGAAAAACACAGAGACGACAAGGAAGACAGAGAGGCGCGTCATGGGGGCAGGATTCCTTTTCGTGTTCGTCCCGCTTTTCCTGTACCTGACGCCTATGACGTTGCTGTGCGTGAAGATCGCCGATCGGACCTCGTGGAAAATGGGGCTCGTCTTCGCGAGCGTCCTCATATTCCTCCCCGCCGCGCTAGCCGCGGGCTGGATCCTCGTGGGAACCGGCGTCCTGTGAACCGAAAGGCCGAAGAGTCGTGACCGTCATAGTCGTCGCACTGGCGGCGGTACTCGGGGCCGTGGCCTACGGCTGGCCCCTCGTGCCGCTGGTCGTCTACCCCATGCGCCGATGGCGGGGTTTCTGGGCCGCGCTCTACTGTGGTGTGCTGGGCGCGGTCGGCGCGGTGGAGTTCCGCGACCTTCACTACATGGTCGGCGACTTCTTCGAGGCATCCGTGATCACCTCGTCGCTCAGAGCGCTCGTCGAAGCGACCGGGCTCGCGGAACGGGCGCGCAGAAGGCGGCGGGAATCCCGCGCCCGAGCCCATGAGACCAGGTGACCTGCGGACATGACCGTCGACCTCAGCGGCGCCTATAGTGGATCAAGCGCTCCTGTGACGACCGGGGACTTCTATCACCTCAGCGGCACGAGCAGGCCGCCGAACACGGACAACCCGTACACGGACTGCGCGATGGACAGCGGACACGCCGGGAACCCGTGGGGCATCACCGTCCTGACGGACGCGTAACTCCCGTCACGCCTGGCGGCGTGAAAATCGGCGTGCGCCGGACTCCTTGAGTTGTGTGCTTCCAGGCGCCCTGCCGATCGAGATGTGTGCGCCTTGACCATGAACGTAGGGGCTGTCCGCGCACGTCGATGAGGTTTGGGCTGGTGCGCCCGAGAAAGAGTCTGAGGCGGGAGCCAGCCAGGGGTCGCCGACTGTTGCCTCGTGCACGCCGATCAGCCTTTCCGTTCCCCTCCGGTTCTCCGGGCAGCCTCCGCCCAGCAACAGGCCATGGGAGGCAGGGTGGATGAGTCGCGAGAAGAACTGCAGGAGGAAGCGGTAGCCCGGGTCGCCGCGATCGACATTGCCAAGAACAGCGGGGTCGTCTGCATGCGGCTCCCGCACGATCAGGGTCCGCCCTTCCTTCGTGCCGCCCAAGCCGGTCCGGCAGCTGAGGGACTTCACCCGTACATCGGCCCGGACATGAGCGTTTTCCCCTCACCGGATCACCTCGCGTCCTGGGCGAAACTCTGCCCCCGCACCATCCAGTCCGGAGCCAAGAGCACCACGGGCCCGGCGGGCAAGGGCAACCCATGGCTCAAGGGCGCTCTCGGCGAAGCGGCCAGCGCCGCCGCACGAACCGACACCTTCCTCGGCGCCCGCTACCGCCGCCTGGTCAAACGCCGGGGCCACGCCAAGGCCCTGGTCGCCGTCGCCCGCTCGATCCTGATCATCACTTGGCACCTCATCAACGACCCGCAGGCCTGCTACCAGGAACTCGGACCAGACTGGCACCACAAGCACCTCAACCCGCAGCGCAGGACACGCGATCTCGTCCGGCAGCTCGAACACCTCGGCCACACCGTCACCCTCGCCCCGACTGTTGCGTGACCGCGCACCACAGACTCATCCGGCCGGCTTCGCCGACCGGATGCTGCCGCCTGCCCACCTGAGCATTGATTTTCCGTTCAGCGTCATCAGCGGGCACCGACCCGTCGACTGCCCACTTCTGCGGAGCACCGGCGAAGGCCCCTGACCCCGAATACACCCGATAGCGCGCACCTGACGCCCACCGTAGGGTCGGGCCCCGACTGGTCTGACCTGGGGACTCTCCAGGCTGTTGGTCACGCCATAGCCCGGAAAAGCAGAAAACCCCTGATGAACAGGGGTCTCAGTTGGTGTCCGAGGGGGGACTTGAACCCCCACGCCCGATAAAGGGCACTAGCACCTCAAGCTAGCGCGTCTGCCATTCCGCCACCCGGACCAGGTGTCTGCCGCCTGACCGGGGATGTTCCCCGCGGCGACATGGACAACAATACCAAGCTTTCGGAGTGCCCTTCACCTGCGTTTCCGTCGGCATATCCGCAGGTGGGCGCCACCTCACCGAGCGTGTCCGGTTTGCTACCGGCCGGGGCGGGCGGCACGCGCGGGCTCGGAGCGGGGCCGCCGCACAGCACCGTGGAGTCCGTCGCCGAGCACGCCCGGGTGCTGGACGCGCACGGCGCCGAACCGGCCGGAATCCGGCGGCGACCGTCCACCCGGTCCGGGTCCCGGTGTCGTACGACGACCCGGCGGCGACCGGTGCCACAGACCTCCCCCTGGTCCGCGCCGGGGCGAACCGCATCGTGCCGAGGAGGTCATGGCCCCGGGGCTCGCCCTCACGGCATGAGCTGGTACTCCGGGAAGTTCCCCGGCAGCCGCTCCCCCACCGGCCCCTGTGTCACCGCGCGCACCAGCAGTTCGCCGCCGACGAAGGCGCCCCGCCAGGACGCGCCGAAGCCGCCGAACAGTTCGTCCCGGTCGCCGCGTGAACGCGGTGTGCCGTGACCGACCTTGAAGGCGCGGATCTGCGGGGCCAGCCGCGCGAAGGTGGCCTCGTCGTCGGTGGAGAGGGTGGCGACCAGCGCGCCGTTGGACGCGTTCATGGCGGCCAGCAGTTCGGCCTCGGTGTCGACCAGGACGATCGTGTCGACCGGGCCGAACGGTTCCGCGTGGTGGAGCGGGGAGGACCGGGGCGGGTTGAGCAAAGTGACCGGGTGGACGTACGCCGAGGTGTCCTGGCCGGGCAGGAAGCGCGCGTCCGCCGGGCGGCCGCGGTGCAGCGGGACGGCGCCGCGGTCGACGGCCTCGGCCACCTGGTCGGTCAGGTCCTTGGCCTTGGCCGCGTTGATCACCGGCCCGAAGTCCAGCTCGGGCGGCGGATCGGCGGGGTCGCGGACCGCGAGAGGGTGGCCCACACGCAGCCCCCGGACCGCCGGGAGGTAGGCGGTCAGGAACTCGTCGAACAGCTCGCGCTGGACGACGAAGCGCGGGTAGGCGGTGCATCGCTGCTTGCCGTAGTCGAAGAGCTTGGGGACGACGGCGGTGAACGCCTCCCAGCCGGTGAAGTTCCAGATGCCCCAGGTGTTGAGCCCCTCCTGTTCGAGGACGTGCCGCTTGCCGAGGTCGGCGACGGCGGTGGCCACCGCGGCCCCCGTGTCCCGGCCGCCGACGAAGGAGACACAGCCGATCTCCGGCGCCCGCACCAGCACCTCGGACAGCTCGCCCCCGCTGCCGCTCAGCAGGGTCACCGGCAGGCCCTCCCGGGCGGCCAGCGCGCAGGCCAGGGTGAGACAGGCGACCCCACCGTCGGTCGGGGTCTTCGCCACCACCGCGTTGCCCGCCAGGGCCTGGACCAGTACCGCGTGAACGAGCACGCTCATCGGGTAGTTCCAGCTGGCGATGTTGGACACCGGCCCGTCCAGCGGGGCACGCCCCGCGAGCATCGGCTCGATGCCGTCGACGTACCAGCGCACCCCGTCGATCGCCCGGTCCACGTCCGCCTGGGCCAGCCGCCAGGGCTTGCCGATCTCCCAGACGAGCAGCAGGGCGAGCAGTTCGCGGTGTTCGGTCAGGGCGTCCAGGGTGGCGGCCACCCTGGCCCGGCGCTCGTCCAGCGGGACGTGCCGCCAGGCGCGATGCTGGTCGAGGCAGGCGCGTACGGCCCGGTGGGCGGTGCCGCGGTCGAGCCGTGGGGGTCCGGCGATGGGGCTGCCGTCGACGGGGCTGGTCGCGGGCAGCGGGCGGCCGTCGGGCCGCCAGGTGCCCGCCCAGAGGTTGAGGATCCGGTCGTCCCGGAACGCCTCGGGGGCGAGGGCGAGACAGCGTGCCCAGGCGTCGTCCCAGCCGGTGCCGGGCTTGCGGACAAGGACCATGATCAACCCCCGGCTTCCAGGAGCTCCAGCACCAGCCGGGCGGTCTCGGTCGGTGTGCTCCCCACCCGCACCCCGACCGCTTCCAGCGCCTCCTGCTTGGCCCGCGCGGTGCCGGCCGAACCGGAGACGATGGCGCCCGCGTGGCCCATGGTGCGGCCCTCGGGCGCGGTGAACCCGGCGATGTAGCCGACGACCGGCTTGGTGACGTGCTCCCGGATGTAGGCGGCGGCCCGTTCCTCCGCGTCGCCGCCGATCTCCCCGATGAGGACGACGAGTTCGGTGTCGGGGTCCTCCTGGAAGGCGGCCAGGCAGTCGATGTGGTTCGTGCCGACGACCGGGTCGCCGCCGATGCCCACGCAGGTGGAGAAGCCGATGTCCCGCAGCTCGTACATGAGTTGGTAGGTCAGCGTGCCCGACTTGGAGACGAGACCGATCCGGCCCGGCTTGGTGATGTCGGCGGGGATGATGCCCGCGTTGGACTGGCCGGGGGTGATCAGGCCGGGGCAGTTGGGGCCGATGACCCGGGTGCCGTTCCGCTTCGCGTACGAGGTGAAGGACACCGAGTCGTGGACCGGGATGCCCTCGGTGATCACCACCGCGAGGCCGATGCCGGCGTCGGCCGCCTCCAGCACCGCCGCCTTGGCGAACGCGGGCGGCACGAAGACGACCGTGACATCGGCGCCGGTCGCGGCCATGCCCTCGGCGACCGTGCCGAAGACCGGGACCGCACGCTCGTCGAAGTCGACGCTCTGCCCGGCCTTTCGCGGGTTGACCCCGCCGACGACATCGGTCCCTGCGGCGAGCATCCGCCGGGTGTGCTTCATGCCCTCGCCGCCGGTCATGCCCTGGACGAGGACCTTGCTCTCCTTGGTGAGGTAGATCGCCATGACAGAACTCCTCAGGCCGTGGTGGCGAGTTCGGCGGCGCGGCGGGCGGCGCCGTCCATCGTGGTGGCCTGTTCGACCAGGGGGTGCGCACGTCCGTCGAGGATCGCCCGGCCGCGCGCCGCGTTGTTGCCGTCGAGGCGGACCACCAGCGGCTTGGTCAGCCGGACGGTCTCCAGGGCCTGCACGATCCCGTCGGCGACCGCGTCGCACGCCGTGATCCCGCCGAAGACGTTGACGAAGACCGACTTCACCGACGGGTCGGACAGGATGACCGAGAGTCCGTCGGCCATGACCTGGGCGGAGGCTCCGCCGCCGATGTCCAGGAAGTTGGCGGGGCTCGCGCCGCAGCCGGCCACCACGTCCAGGGTGGACATCACCAGGCCGGCTCCGTTGCCGATGATGCCGACCTCGCCGTCCAGCTTGACGTAGTTGAGGCCCTTGGCGGCGGCCGTCGCCTCCAGCGGGTCGTGGTGCCCGTCCTCGTCGGCGCCCCAACGTGCCTGCCGGAAGCGGGCGTTGTCGTCAAGGCTGACCTTGCCGTCGAGCGCCAGGATCCGGCCCTCCTTGGTCCGCACGAGCGGGTTCACCTCCACGAGCAGGGCGTCCTCGCGGACCAGCACCTCCCAGAGCCGTACCAGGACGTCCACCGTCTGCGGTGGCAGTCCGGCGGCCCCGGCGATCTCCTGGGCCTTGGCGGAGGTGACGCCCACCGCGGGATCGACGGGCACCCGGGCCACCGCCTCGGGACGGGTCGCGGCCACCTCCTCGATCTCCATGCCACCCTCGGCGGAGGCGATCGCGAGGAAGGTACCCGCCGCGCGGTCCAGGACGTAGGAGACGTAGAACTCGCTCTCGATCTCCACGGGTTGGGCCAGCATCACCTTGCCGACCGGGTGCCCCTTGATGTCCATGCCGAGGATCTGCCGGGCCGTCAGTTCCGCGGCGGCCGGGTCGGCGGCCAGCTTGACGCCGCCCGCCTTGCCCCGGCCACCGGTCTTGACCTGCGCCTTCACGACGACCCGGCCGCCGAGTCGGCGGGCGATCTCGCGGGCCTCCTTGGGCGAGTCGGTGACCTCGGCCCTCGGCACCACGATGCCGTGTTCCTCGAAGAGTTCCCTTGCCTGGTGTTCGTACAGGTCCATTCCGGCTCCTGTCTGCGAAGTCATCCAGAAGTCATCGAGAGGCCGAACTCCGATGACTGAAAAGTGCCGCACGCCCCCTGGACACCACCCACCGGATGCGGGATAACAAGCTTCATACAGTATTCGTCGACTGTATGCAATGTACGAAGACGGCATCCCACCCCTACGAAGGGACAGGACTTCGCCATGCCCCACGACACCCAGGACGTGATTTCCGGTGGTCATCTCGTTGCCAAGGCACTGAAGGCCGAGGGGGTCGACCGCGTCTACACCCTCTGCGGCGGCCACATCATCGACATCTACGACGGCTGCGTAGACGAGGGCATAGAAGTCGTCGACGTCCGCCACGAGCAGGTGGCGGCCCACGCCGCCGACGGCTACGCACGGATCACCGGCAAGCCCGGCTGCGCGGTCGTCACCGCCGGCCCGGGGACGACCGACGCCGTCACCGGGGTCGCCAACGCCTTCCGCGCGGAGTCCCCGATGCTGCTGATCGGCGGCCAGGGGGCGCTCACCCAGCACAAGATGGGGTCCCTGCAGGACCTGCCGCACGTCGACATGATGACGCCGATCACCAAGTTCGCGGCGACCGTCCCGGACACCGCCCGCGCCGCCGACATGGTCTCCATGGCGTTCCGCGAGTGCTACCACGGCGCCCCCGGCCCCTCCTTCCTGGAGATACCGCGCGACGTCCTGGACGCCAAGGTCCCGGCGGAGAAGGCGCGCGTCCCCAGGTCCGGCGCCTACCGGGCCTCCACCCGCTCGGCCGGCGACCCGGAGGCGATCGAGAAGCTCGCCGACCTCCTCGTGCACGCGGAGAAACCGGCCATCCTGCTGGGCAGCCAGGTCTGGACGACCCGGGGCACCGCGGCCGCCATCGAGCTGGTCCGCACCCTCAACATCCCGGCGTACATGAACGGCGCCGGACGCGGCACCCTGCCGCCCGGCGACCCGCACCACTTCCAGCTCTCCCGGCGGTACGCGTTCTCCAACGCCGACGTCATCGTGATCGTCGGCACCCCCTTCGACTTCCGGATGGGCTACGGCAAGCGCCTCTCCCCCGCCGCGACCGTCGTGCAGATCGACCTCGACTACCGCACGGTCGGCAAGAACCGCGACATCGACCTCGGGATCGTCGGCGACGCGGGGCTCGTCCTGAAGTCGGTGACCGAGGCCGCCTCGGGCCGCGTCAACGGTGGCGCCTCCCGGCGCAAGGAGTGGCTCGACGAGCTCCGGGCCGCCGAGCACACCGCGCTCGAGAAGCGGCTGCCCCAACTGCGGTCGGACGCCTCGCCCATCCACCCCTACCGCCTGGTCAGCGAGATCAACGACTTCCTCACCGAGGACTCGATCTACATCGGCGACGGCGGCGACATCGTCACCTTCTCCGGGCAGGTGGTACAGCCCAAGTCCCCCGGCCACTGGATGGACCCGGGCCCGCTCGGCACCCTCGGTGTCGGCGTCCCCTTCGTGCTCGCCGCCAAGCAGGCCCGCCCCGACAAGGAGGTCGTCGCCCTCTTCGGGGACGGCGCGTTCTCGCTCACCGGCTGGGACTTCGAGACGCTGGTCCGCTACGACCTCCCCTTCGTCGGGATCGTCGGCAACAACTCCTCGATGAACCAGATCCGTTACGGCCAGGCCGCCAAGTACGGCAAGGAGCGCGAGCGGGTCGGCAACACCCTCGGCGACGTCCACTACGACAAGTTCGCCCAGATGCTGGGCGGTTACGGCGAGGAGGTCCGCGACCCCGCCGACATCGGCCCCGCCCTGCGCCGGGCCCGGGAGTCGGGCAAGCCGTCGCTGATCAACGTCTGGGTCGACCCGGACGCGTACGCCCCCGGAACCATGAACCAGACCATGTACAAGTGAGGTGAACGCCGATGACCGCCAAGGCACTCGAAGGTATCCGCGTCCTCGACATGACGCACGTCCAGTCGGGGCCGTCCGCCACCCAGCTGCTCGCCTGGCTCGGCGCGGACGTCGTGAAACTGGAGGCGCCGACCGGTGACATCACGCGCAAGCAGCTGCGTGACCTCCCGGACGTCGACTCCCTCTACTTCACGATGCTCAACTGCAACAAACGGAGCATCACCCTCAACACCAAGACCGAGCGCGGCAAGCAGCTCCTCACCGAGCTGATACGCCGCTCGGACGTCATGGTGGAGAACTTCGGCCCGGGCGCGGTCGACCGGATGGGGTTCACCTGGGACCGCATCAAGGAGATCAACCCCCGGATCGTGTACGCATCCATCAAGGGGTTCGGGGAAGGCCCGTACACCGACTTCAAGGCGTACGAGGTGGTCGCCCAGGCGATGGGCGGCTCGATGGCGACCACCGGTTTCGAGGACGGGCCGCCGCTGGCCACGGGCGCGCAGATCGGTGACTCGGGCACCGGAGTGCATACAGTCGCCGGGATACTGGCGGCACTCTTCCAGCGTGAGCGGACCGGCCGCGGCCAGCGGGTCAACGTCGCCATGCAGCACGCCGTGCTCAACCTCTGCCGGGTGAAGCTGCGCGACCAGCAGCGCCTGGTGCACGGGCCGCTCGCCGAGTACCCCAACGAGGACTTCGGCACCGAGGTGCCCCGCTCCGGCAACGCCTCCGGCGGCGGCCAGCCCGGCTGGGCGGTCCAGTGCGCGCCGGGCGGCCCGAACGACTACGTGTACGTCATCGTGCAGCCCGTCGGCTGGCAGCCGATCACCCGGCTGATCGGCCGGCCGGAGCTCGCGGACGACCAGGAGTGGGCGACCCCGGAGGCCCGGCTGCCCAAGCTCGGCAAGATGTTCCAGCTGATCGAGGAGTGGTCCTCGACGCTCCCCAAGTGGGAGGTGCTGGAGAAGCTCAACGCCCACAACATCCCGTGTGGGCCGATCCTCTCCACCAAGGAGATCATCGAGGACGAGTCGCTGGTCGCCAACGAGATGGTGGTCACCGTCCCGCACCCCGAGCGGGGCGAGTTCGTCACCGTCGGCAGCCCGCTCAAGCTCTCCGACTCCCCCGTGGACGTGACCAGTTCACCGCTCCTGGGCGAGCACAACGCAGAGGTCTACATCGGCGAACTCGGTCTGGGCGACGAAGAGTTGCGCCTGCTCAAGTCGAACGGAGTGATCTGACGTGATGGCAGAGGACCGGGAGCTGCGGGTCCGCGCGCTCCTCGACTCCGTGCGCGCGGCGGGCCGCAACGCGCTCACCGCGCCCGAGGGCAAGGTGATCGCCGACGCGTACGGGATCGCCGTACCGGGCGAGGAACTGGCGACCGATGTCGACGAGGCGGTGGCGTACGCGGCGCGCTTCGCCGGGCCGGTGGTGATGAAGATCGTCTCGCCGGACATCCTGCACAAGACCGACGCGGGCGGGGTGATCGTCGGGGTCGAGGGCGCGGCGGACGTGCGCGCGGCCTTCCACCGGATCGTCGAGAACGCGAAGGCCTACGACGCCGACGCCCGGATCGAGGGCGTGCAGGTGCAGGAGCTGCTCCCGAAGGGGCAGGAGGTCATCGTCGGCGCGGTCACCGACCCGACCTTCGGGAAGGTGGTCGCCTTCGGGCTCGGCGGGGTGCTGGTCGAGGTGCTGAAGGACGTGACCTTCCGGCTCGCGCCCGTCTCCGCCGACGAGGCGCTGTCCATGCTCGACTCCATCCAGGCCGCCGAGGTGCTGCGGGGGGTGCGCGGGCAGGCCGGCGTGGACCGGTGGGCGGTCGCCGAGCAGATCCGGCGGGTCTCCCAACTGGTCGCGGACTTCCCGGAGATCGCCGAGGTGGACCTCAACCCGGTGATCGCCACCCCCCAGGGCGCGGTCGCCGCCGACATCCGGATCATCCTCGCCGAGAAGCAGCCGGCGCCGCGCAGGAAGTACTCCCGCGAGGAGATCCTCACCTCCATGCGCCGGCTGATGCAGCCCCGCTCGGTCGCCGTGATCGGCGCCTCCAACGAGCAGGGCAAGATCGGCAACTCGGTGATGCGCAACCTCGTCGACGGCGGCTTCGCCGGGGAGATCCATCCGGTGAACCCCAAGGCCGATGACATTCTGGGCCGCAAGGCGTACAAGAGTGTCACGGACGTTCCCGGAGAGGTGGATGTGGCCGTCTTCGCCATTCCCGCCAAGTTCGTGGCAGCGGCACTGGAGGAGGTGGGCCGGAAGAAGATCCCCAACGCCGTCCTGATCCCCTCCGGTTTCGCGGAGACCGGCGAACACGAACTCCAGGAGGAGATCGTCGCGATCGGCGAACGGTACGGCGTCCGCATCCTCGGTCCGAACATCTACGGCTACTACTCCACCTGGCAGGACCTGTGCGCCACGTTCTGCACGCCGTACGACGTGAAGGGCGGGGTGGCGCTGACGTCCCAGTCGGGCGGCATCGGGATGGCGATCCTCGGCTTCGCGCGGACCACGAAGACCGGTGTGTCGGCGATCGTGGGCCTCGGCAACAAGTCGGACCTGGACGAGGACGACCTGCTGACCTGGTTCGGCGAGGACCCGCACACCGAGTGCATCGCGATGCACCTGGAGGACCTCAAGGACGGCCGCGCCTTCGTCGAGGCGGCGCGGAACACCGTTCCGAGGAAGCCTGTCGTGGTCCTCAAGGCGGGCCGTACGGCGGCCGGTGCCAAGGCGGCCGGTTCGCATACCGGGGCTCTCGCGGGTGACGACGCGGTGTACGACGACATCCTGCGGCAGGCCGGGGTGATCCGGGCACCGGGCCTGAACGACATGCTGGAGTACGCGCGGGGCCTGCCGGTGCTGCCGGCCCCGCAGGGCGACAACGTCGTGATCATCACCGGCGCGGGCGGCAGCGGTGTGCTGCTGTCCGACGCCATCACCGACAACGGCCTGTCCCTGATGGAGATACCGCCGGACCTGGACGAGGCGTTCCGCCGCTTCATCCCGCCGTTCGGAGCCGCGGGCAACCCGGTGGACATCACGGGCGGCGAGCCGCCGTCGACGTACGAGGCGACGATCCGGCTCGGTCTCGAGGACCCGCGCATCCACGCCCTGGTCCTCGGCTACTGGCACACCATCGTCACCCCGCCGATGGTGTTCGCGGAGCTGACCGCGCGCGTGGTCGCGGAGTTCCGGGAGCGGGGCATCGAGAAGCCGGTCGT
This sequence comes from Streptomyces sp. NPDC051105, assembly GCF_040682795.1. Classification (NCBI taxonomy): domain Bacteria; kingdom Bacillati; phylum Actinomycetota; class Actinomycetes; order Kitasatosporales; family Streptomycetaceae; genus Streptomyces; species Streptomyces sp. NPDC051105. The sequence goes on from NZ_JBFBBR010000007.1 coordinate 353,198, forward strand.
CGCCTCGCTCGCGGGGGACGTCGAGGTCGAGGAGGCCTGCCAGTACCTGTACGAGCGGGGGGTCGTGGCGTACCCGTACACGACCGAACGGCCGGTGGCCGTGCTCGGCGCCAAGTACCGCTGGGCGCGGGCGGCCGGACTGCTGGGGGGCGGCTCATGACCTAGCCGTGGAGGGGGCCGGCCGGCGGTGCGCTGCGGCCGGCCCCGGGACCCGTGCGCGCACGAAAGGCATTGGACAGGGGGCGCTGGCCAGAGCTTTCGACGCAAGGGGTGCTGAACGAACATGTCATCCATCGATCTAACGACATCCGTCCCCTTCAGGGAGGTGACGGACCGCAACGGCCGCACATACCGGATCGGCGAGACCGACGTCGATCTGATGGGCCGGACACGCAAGTGGATGGTCATCCTGCCCTGGGTGGGCATGATGGGCATCAGTTCCGCCGAGTACGCGTTCACGTCGGCGGAGGACACGCTCCACGAGGCACATCTGTGGAGCAGCGGACACATCTTCTGGCTGATGGGCGTCTGGGTGTTCTTCCAGGCGGCCGTGGCCTTCCCGGCCGGGCAACTGCGGGAGAGCGGGCGGCTTCCCGCGCGTACGGCCATGCTGATCGGCGCGGTCGGCACCCTGCTCGGCTATGTGGCGCTGGCGTTCGCGCCGAACGTGGTCGTCGCCTATCTCGGCTTCGGCATGTGCAGCGGTATCGGCGCCGGTCTCGTCTACGCGACCTGCGTGAACATGGTCGGCAAGTGGTATCCGGAGCGCAAGGGCGGCAAGACGGGCTTCGTGAACGGCGGTTTCGCCTATGGGTCCGTGCCGTTCGTGTTCCTCTTCACCTCCGTCCTCGACCTGAGCAACTACCGGGTCCTGCTCACCTCGGTCGGCGTCGGACTGTGTCTGGTGGTGGCGTCGGCGGGCTGGTTCTTCAGGGATCCGCCGAAGAACTGGTGGCCGCCGCACGTCGATCCCCTGAAGGCCACTCAGGATCCGCGGATAAGGCGGGCGTTGGAGAAGAACCCGCCGGCGGTCAAGCAGTACACCCCGAAGGAGGCGGCCCGTACGCCCGTGCTGTGGATGATGTGGTTCTGCCTGCTGTGCACGGCCGGGATCAACATCTTCGGCATCGCCTTCCAGGTGCCGTTCGGCAAGGACATGGGGTTCGCGGGCGGGATCGTGGCCACGGCGATGTCGTTGAAGGCGATCGTCAACGGCACCGGGCGCGGGGTCATCGGCTGGATCTCCGACCGGTACGGCCGCCGCAACACCCTGATCATCGTCTGCATCGTGCTCGGCAGCGCGCAGTTCGGTGTGCTGGTCTCCGGCCAGATGGGCAGCATGCCGTTCTTCCTGTTCTGCTCCATGGTCTCCGGGTTCGGCGGCGGGGCGATCTTCCCGCTGTTCGCGGCCATGACGGCGGACTACTTCGGTGAGAACAACAACGCCACCAACTACGGGATGGTCTACAGCTCCAAGCTGATCTCCGGCTTGGTGGGCTCCGGTCTGGGCGCGGTCGTCGTGGGTGAGTGGGACTACCACGGCGCGTTCGTCCTGGCGGGCTCCGTCGGCCTGGCCTCCGCGGTGCTGGCGCTCTTCCTCAAGGCACCGGGCAGGCCCAGCGCCCGGCGCATCGTCCCCAACCCGCAGCCGCTCGGCGAGGAGATGGCGTGACATGACGGCAGACCCTGTAGCCACGAACAGCACGGACACCGGACGCCGCCCGTACCGCGAGGTCACGGACGCCCGCGGCCGCGTCTACCGGATCGGCGAGACCGACCGGGACATCCTCGGCCACTCCCGCAACATCATGGTGTACCTCCCCTGGATAGCCATGATGGCCATCAGCGTCTTCGAGTACGCGTACGGCTCCGCGGAGGACACCCTGTCCCACGCGCACGGCTGGACGCAGTCCAACACCTTCTGGATCCTGAGCGTCTGGGTGTTCTTCCAGGCCGGCATCGCCTTCCCGGCGGGCTGGCTGCGCGAGAAGGGCATCCTGACCGCACGGCGCGCCATGTACACCGGATCGTTCATGTGCCTGCTCGGCTTCCTGGCGCTGTCGCACATCAGCGAGATATGGCTGGCGATCATCGGCTTCGGGGTGATCGGCGGTCTCGGTTCCGGCCTGGTCTACGCGACCTGCATCAACATGGTCGGCAAGTGGTTCCCCGAACGCCGGGGCGCCCGCACGGGGTTCGTGAACGGCGGCTTCGCCTACGGCTCGCTCCCCTTCATCTTCATCTTCAACTACGCCTTCGACACGGCCAACTACCACCGGGTCCTGGACCTGATCGGCGTGTACGTGATGGTGGTCGTCCTGGTCGCCGCGTTCTTCTTCAAGGACCCGCCGAAGAACTGGTGGCCGGCCGACATCGACCCGCTCTCCCAGTCCGGGGACGCCAAGAGCGCCACGGCTCTCGCCAAGAATCCGCCCGCGGTACGGCAGTTCACGCCGAAGGAGGCGATCCGCACCGGCATGCTCCCGTTGATGTGGATCTCCATCGTGATGACGGCCGGCGTCTCGATCTTCGGTATCTCCTTCCAGGTGGACTTCGCCAAGGACGTCGGCTTCGGCCCGCTGGTCGCGGCCTCCTCGATGGGTGTGATGGCGGTCATCAACGGCATCGGGCGGGGCGTGGTCGGCTGGCTCTCCGACCGCCTCGGCCGCAAACCGACCCTCGTCTTCGTCATCGTCGTGCTTGGCCTGGCCCAGTTCGGCGTGATCTGGGCCGGTGACGTCAAGAGCGAGTGGCTGTTCCTGTTCTTCGCCTTCCTCTCCGGCTTCGGCGGCGGCGCCTTTTACCCCCTGTTCGCCGCCCTCACCCCGGACTACTTCGGCGAGAACTACAACGCCACCAACTACGGCCTGGTCTACAGCGGCAAGCTCGTCAGCGGCCTGTTCGGCGGCGGTCTCGGCTCCATGGTGGTCGGCGCCTGGGGCTACGACGGCGCGTACGCCCTGGCCGGCGGCATCTCGATGCTGGCGGCGGGGGTGGCGCTGCTGCTCCGGCAGCCGGGCCGCGGTCCGGGCACGACGGCGAAGGTGGGGGCGGTACAGCCACAAGCGGCCACCTGACGGGTCCGCTCCCTCCAGTGCGCTACTGGAGGCTCTCCTCTCACGTCGAAGCGGCCGGATCGAGTCCCGGATCGACGTCCGGGACTCAACCGTTTCCTGACTCCGGGCCGCATGCAGCCGAGTGCACACGTGAGCGGCGGCCCGTACGCTGGGTACGGACCGCCGCCCACTTGACAGTCATTCCGCTCGGAGCGGTGGGGACCTACGCGTTTCCGTCCTTGTAGACGGGGTGGTAGTCCGTCGAACCGTTGACCTTCACGACCCACACGCGGACGGGAGTTCCCTCGGGGGAGATGTCGCCGGTCTTGTAGTCCGAGCAGTACGGGGAGGAATGCCCGCGGGTGCTGACCGTGCGGTCGATGTCCCCGTCACGGCCGATGTCGAGCCGGACCTCGATGCCCCAGCCGTCTGCGGAGATGTCACAGGCCGCGATGGCGTCTCCGGGTGCGTCGCCGTAGCCGATCGGGTCGGGGCCCGGGTCGTAGTTCCAGACGCCGTACCCGCCGCCTTCGTAGGCGCCGTAGGTCCACCCTGCGGCAGACGCGGAGTTGGCCGTGACCAGCCCCAGAGCGAACGCGCACAGCGTGACGGAAGCGGCTCGCGCCTTGCTCAATCTCACGCGGTTTCCCCCTCTTCGTTGTCTGAGCCCGCCCGTTCCTTCTTTGAAAGGACCCTGGCGGGCTCCTGATGATCACGTTGAGCTTAGCGGATAGTGATCTTGCTCGTACATGGGATTACACGATCATCGTCACCTGGTACGCGCCGCACCCAGGCGCCATCGCGGTCCACGTACGCTCTCGGCCCCGCCGATCAACAGGATCACCGCCGACGGCGGGGGGATCGCGCCGGCGGCCCGGTCAGGACTTCGCGCGCTCGTGGTACGACCGCCGGGTGTGCTCGGTGTGTTCGCGCATCAGGCGGGTCGCCAGTTGTTCGTCGCGAGCCGTGATCGCCGCGATCAGTTCGCGGTGTTCGATCCAGGACTGGTGGCCGCGCTGCCGGGCCACCGGCGTGTAGTACCAGCGGACCCGGCGGTCGACCTGGGCGGCGAGTTCGGCGAGGACCGCGTTGCCGGCCAGGTCCATGATCTTGGCGTGGAACGCGGCGTTCAGGGCGACGGCCCCGTCCACGTCGTCCGCTGCGACGGCCTTCTCGCCCTCGGCGCACAGGGATTCCAGTGCGGCCACTCCCGCACTGCCCGCCTCGGCCGCCGCCAGCCGTGCCGCCTCCGCCTCCAACAGGGTGCGGACCGTGAGGAGTTGGTCGGCCTCGTCCTCCGTGGGCTCGTGGACGAACGCGCCCTGGGCGGGCCTGAGGTCGACCCAGCCCTCGGTGTTCAGCCGCTGCAGCGCCTCGCGCACCGGCTGCCGGGAGACGCCCAGGTGACCGGCGAGTTCGCTCTCGACCAGGTGCTGGCCGGGCTGGAGGGCGCGGGTGGTGATGAGTTCCAGCAGTGCCTCGTAGACGCGGTCGCGGAGCGGGCCGGGGCGTTCGAGCTTGGGCACCGCGCCCTGCGGCAGTCCGGCTGACAACATCGGTTCCCCCTTCGGCAGACACCCGTTACGAGCGGACACTCAGTATCGATTGTCTTTCGTCTACAGTCTACGGCGCACAACTGCCAGGGGAAGCGGGAGTTGACCACGTCACCCACGGGACGCGCCCCTCAGGGACATCGCACGACCTGCCCCGCGTACGACAGGTTGCCGCCGAAGCCGAACAGCAGGACCGAGTCGCCGCTGGAGACGCTCCCCTGCTCGACCAGCTTGGACAGTGCGAGCGGGATGCTCGCGGCCGAGGTGTTGCCCGATTCGGTGACGTCCCTGGCGACCACCGCGTTGACCGCGCCGATCTTCTGCGCGAGCGGCTCGATGATCCGCAGGTTCGCCTGGTGCAGCACGACGGCCGCGAGGTCGGCGGGGGTGACCCCGGCCTTCTCGCAGGCGCGCCGGGCGATGGGCGGCAGCTGGGTGGTGGCCCAGCGGTAGACGCTCTGCCCCTCCTGCGCGAACCGGGGCGGGGTGCCCTCGATGCGTACGGCGTGGCTCATCTCGGGGACGGATCCCCACAGCACCGGCCCGATCCCGGGCTCCTCGCCGGGCCCGCACGCCTCGACCACGGCCGCGCCCGCCCCGTCGCCGACCAGGACACACGTCGTGCGGTCGGTCCAGTCCGTCACCTCGGACATCTTGTCGGCGCCGATGACGAGCGCACGGGTGGCGGCACCCGCGCGGACGGTGTGGTCGGCGGTGGCGAGCGCGTGGGTGAAGCCGGCGCACACGACGTTGACGTCCATCGCGGCGGGCTGCGGGATCCCGAGCCGGGCGGCGACGCGAGCGGCCATGTTCGGGGAGCGGTCGATCGCGGTCGAGGTGGCGACCAGGACCAGGTCGATGTCCGCGGGGGTGAGGCCGGCCGCGGCGAGGGCCTTGGCCGCGGCGTGCGCGGCGAGTTCGTCGACGGGTTCGTCGGGCCCTGCGATGTGCCGGGTGCGGATGCCCACCCGGCTGCGGATCCACTCGTCACTGGTGTCCACCAGACCCGCCAGGTCCTCGTTGGTGAGCACCTTGGCGGGCTGGTAGTGGCCGACGGCGGCGATGCGCGAGCCGTTCATGGGTGGTGGGTCCCCCTCGTTGCCTCGGTGTGGGCCCACCAGTCTGTTCAGTGACTCACGGGTACGACGGCACGTAAGGCCACAGGAAACGGGCGCCCGAGTTGTCGGCTTCTTGCAGACCTTCGGACGCCCGAGCACTCTCCCGGTTCACCCGTTGAACAGCTGTGTCGCTTTCTGTACGAGTTCATACACTCCGTAGGCGAAGGGCGCGCCCACCCAGAGCCAGGCGGCGGCGATCAGCCAGCGGCGGTCGGGCTCAGGCCGGCTGCTGTCGTTCGACATCGACTGCCTCCCTCGGGGCGGGGATGTGGTGGCGGACGTTGACGGGCCGGATCAGCTCGTTGGCGACGAACCCGATGACGAGCAGTCCGATCATGATGCCGAAGGACAGCGTGTACAGGTCGCCGCCGTGCTTGCCGGCGTCCTTCTGGTGGTCGGCGATCCAGTTGACGATCAGCGGTCCGAGCACACCGGCGAGGGACCAGGCGGTGAGCAGCCGGCCGTGGATCGCACCGACCTGGTAGGTGCCGAACAGGTCCTTCAGATACGCGGGGACGGTGGCGAAGCCGCCGCCGTAGAAGGACAGGATCACCAGCGCGCAGAGGATGAACAGCGGCTTGGACGAGTCCCCGAACAACGTGATGAGTAGGTACATCAGCGCGCCGACGCCGAGGTAGACGCGGTAGATGTTCTTGCGCCCGATCACGTCGGAGGTGGACGACCAGCCGATCCGGCCCGCCATGTTGGCGGCGGACAGCAGGGCGACGAACCCGGCCGCCGCGGACACCGTCACCGGGGTGGAACTGTCGGCGAAGAAGTCCGTGATCATCGGGGCGGCCTTCTCCAGGATGCCGATGCCCGCGGTCACGTTCATGCAGAGCACGACCCACAGGCACCAGAACTGCGGGGTGCGGATCGCGGTGTTCGCCGAGACCTGCACGCCCTCGAAGGCGCTCGGCGCGTCCGCTGTGTTTTCGCGGTCCTCGCTGCGCGGCACCCGGATCAGCAGCACGCCGAGGGTCATGAAGACGGCGTACGCCAGCCCGTGCACCAGGAAGGCGAGGGCGATGCCATCGTTGTCACTGCCGAAGGACGAGAGCATCTGCGCGGACCAGGGCGAGGCGATCAGCGCACCGCCGCCGAAGCCCATGATGGCGATGCCGGTGGCCATGCCGGGCCGGTCCGGGAACCACTTGATCAGCGTGGAGACGGGCGAGATGTAGCCGATACCGAGGCCGATGCCGCCGACGAAGCCGTAGCCGAGGACGATCAGCCAGTACTGCTCGGTCTCGGCGCCGAGCGCGGAGATCAGGAAGCCGGTGGAGAAGCAGACCAGGGCGACCGTCATGGCCCAGCGCGGTCCGTTGCGCTCGACGAGGGTGCCGCCGAACGCGGCCGACAGACCGAGCATCACGATCGCGAGCTGGAAGGGCAGCGCGCTCTCGGTGCCGCTGAGGTTCAGCGCGGATTCGAGGGGCGGCTTGAAGACACTCCAGGCGTAGGCCTGGCCGATGGAGAGATGGACGGAGAGGGCGGCGGGCGGGACGAGCCAGCGGCTCCAGCCCGGCGGTGCTACAGGGGGGCTGCTCATGAGTCCCGAACGGTAGGGCCAGGCCAGGGTGGTTGAGAACCCGACGGCTCGATCGTATGCGATGAGCGGTATCCAGAATGCGCCGAACGGTCACTGTCCGAACCCTTGCCCGGCCCGACTCCATACTGTAGACAATATTTCGTCGACATGATTCGGCCGACGACCGGACCGCTTCACACGGCGGACCGGCTTCACACGGCCGGACCGCTTCACACGACGACCCACGACCCGGTCTTCCCCGAGGCCACCTCCGCGGTATCCCTCAAACCGAACGGAGTGTTCCGTGAAAGTCGCAGTCCTCGGCGCCGGTGCGATCGGCGCCTATGTCGGTGCCGCGCTCCACCGCGCGGGCGCCGATGTGCATCTCGTCGCCCGTGGACCCCATCTGGCGGCCATGAGGCAGTACGGAGTACGGGTGCTCAGCCCGCGCGGCGACTTCACCGCGCACGCCCACGCCACCGACGACCCGGCCGAGGTCGGCCCGGTCGACTACGTCTTCCTGGGCCTGAAGGCCAACTCGTACGCGGCGTGCGGGCCGCTGATCGAGCCGCTGCTGCACGAGCGCACGGCGGTGGTCGCGGCCCAGAACGGCATCCCCTGGTGGTACTTCCACCGGCACGGCGGCCCCTACGACGGCCACCGCGTCGAGAGCGTCGACCCGGACGGCGCGGTCAGCGCCGTACTCGCCCCCGAACGCGCCATCGGCTGCGTGGTGTACGCGGCCACCGAGCTCGAAGCCCCGGGCGTGGTACGGCACTTGGAGGGCACCAGGTTCTCGGTCGGCGAGCCCGACCGCAGCGTGTCCAAACGCTGTCTGCGGTTCAGCGAGGCCATGCAGACCGGCGGGCTGAAGTGCCCGGTCGAGCCCGACCTGCGCAACGACATCTGGCTCAAGCTGCTCGGGAACATCTCCTTCAACCCGATCAGCGCGCTGGCCCGGGCCACCATGCGGCAGATGTGCCTGCACGGCGGCACCCGCCGGGTCATCGAGATCATGATGCGCGAGACCCTCTCGGTCGCCGAGGCGCTCGGCTGCGAGGTCGGTGTCTCCATCGAACGCCGGCTCGCGGGCGCCGAGAAGGTCGGCGACCACCGCACCTCCACGCTCCAGGACCTGGAGCGCGGCAAGCCGCTGGAACTCGACGTGCTCCTCGCGGCCGTCGTCGAGCTGGCGGAGATCACCGGCGTGCAGGTGCCCACCCTGCGCACCGTGCACGCCATCTCGGACCTGCTCGCGCTGAGGAGCGCCGCATGAGGAAACGGCAGCAGAAGACCTACACCCGGCTCACCCACCCCCTGGTGCGGGACTCCCGTGACGAGCCGTTCCGGCGGGCGAGCTGGCAGGAGGCCCTGGACCGCGCGGCCCGCGGCCTGGACCGCAACCGTGGGGCGTTCGGGCTGTTCTCCTGCGCCCGTGCCACCAACGAGATGAACTACGTGGCCCAGAAGTTCGCCCGGGTGGTGATGGGCACCAACAACGTCGACTCCTGCAACCGGACCTGTCACGCCCCGAGCGTGGCCGGCCTGAGCGCCGCCTTCGGCTCCGGCGGCGGTACGTCCTCGTACGAGGAGATCGAGTACACCGACGTCATCGTGATGTGGGGTTCCAACGCCCGCTTCGCGCACCCGATCTTCTTCCAGCACGTGCTGAAGGGCATCAGGAACGGCGCCCGGATGTACGCCGTCGACCCGCGCCGCACCTCCACCGCCGAGTGGGCGGAGAGCTGGCTCGGGCTGAACGTCGGCACGGACATCCCGATGGCGCACGCGATCGGCCGGGAGATCATCCACGCGGGGCTGGCCAACGAGGCGTTCGTCGAGCGGGCGACGACCGGCTTCGAGGAGTACCGGGCGCTCGTCGAACCGTGGACGCTGTCGCTGGCGGAGAAGGTGACCGGCGTCCCCGCCGCCGCGATACGGGAGCTGGCGCACGCCTACGCCCGCGCCGAGCGCGCCCAGCTGTGCTGGACCCTCGGCATCACCGAGCACCACAACGGCACCGACAACGTCCGCGCCCTGATCAACCTCTCCCTGCTCACCGGCCAGGTGGGCCGCTACGGCGCCGGGTTGCAGCCACTGCGCGGCCAGAACAACGTGCAGGGCGGCGGCGACATGGGCGCGATCCCCAACCGCCTCCCCGGCTTCCAGGACATCCTCGACCCGGACGCCCGGCTGAAGTTCGAGTCGGCCTGGGACACGGTCATCCAGCCGCACTACGGGCTGAACCTCACCGAGATGTTCGAGGCGATGGAGGAGGGCACGCTCAAGGCGGTCTACTGCATCGGCGAGAACCCGGCCCAGTCGGAGGCCGACAGCGAGCAGGCGATCCGCCGGCTGAGCGCCCTCGACTTCCTGATCGTGCAGGACATCTTCCTCACCAAAACCGCCGAACTGGCGGACGTCGTACTGCCCGCGACCGCCGGCTGGGCGGAGACCGAGGGCACCACCACCAACAGCGAACGGCGGGTGCAGCGGGTGCGCCGGGCCGTGACCCCGCCCGGCGAGGCGCGCGAGGACATCGACATCCTCTGCGACCTCGCCACCCGCCTCGGCCACGACTGGAAGTACGCCGACGCCCAGGCCGTCTGGAACGAGCTGAGGTCGGTCTCCCCGGACCACTACGGGATGACGTACGACCGGCTCGTCGAGCACCAGGGCATCCAGTGGCCGTGCCCGAGCACCGAGCGCCTCGAACCGGCCTATCTGCACGGGAGGTTGTGGGAGAAGGACCCGGCGCGACGCGGGGCGCCGGCCCCCTTCGGGCTGGTCCGGCACGATCCGCCGGTCGACCTCACCGACGAGGAGTACCCCGTCCGGCTCACCACCGGGCGGCGGCTCGACTCCTACAACACCGGCGTGCAGAGCGGCGGTTACGCCTCCCCGCTGCGGCGCGGCGAGTACATCGAGCTGTGCCCGGAGGACGCCGAGCGGTACGGCGTCGTCGTCGGCGAGGAGGTTCAGGTGTCCTCGCGGCGGGGCTCGGTGGTGGCCCCCGTCTGGATCGACACCGCCCTGCGCCCCGGTCTCGCCTTCATGACCATGCACTTTCCCGACGAGGTGGACACCAACCAGCTGACGATCGAGGCGAATTGCCCGATCGCGGGGACGGCGGAGTTCAAGGCGTCGGCGATCCGTATCGACAAGCTTCCGGTCGCGACCATCGTGAGGTGATGCAGGTGGACCTGCACTTCGGCGACAGCAAACCGACGGACGAGGAACGAGCCGCCGTCGACGCCCTGCTCGGCCCTCCGGAGTCCTCCTGGGAGGGCGCCGACCGTTCCGACGCGGATCTGCGGTGGGCACGCGGCGGGCGCCCCGCCCGGGACCGCCGCGACCTACTGTTGCCGGGGTTGCACGCGATCAACGACCGCGTCGGCTGGATCAGCGAGGGCGCCATCGACTATCTGTGCCGCCGCCTGACGGTCCCGCCGGCCGAGGCCTACGGCGTGGCCACCTTCTACGCGATGTTCTCCGTCAGACCCCGCCCGGCGACCGTCCTGCACGTCTGCACGGACCTGGCGTGCACGGCGGCCGGGGCGCCGGAACTGTGCGCCGGGGTGGCGGCGGGTCTCGGTCCCGGAGTGCACGTCGAGCGCAGCCCCTGTCTGGGCCTGTGCGAGCGGGCCCCGGCCGCCCTCGCGATCCGGGCCGGGGACCCGGTGCGTACGGCGGTTGCGGCCCCGGCGACGGTCAGGACGGCCGTCCTCGCGGCCACCGCGCCCGACTCGGCCCCCGAGGAGCCGCCGGCCGCGACGGCCGTACCGCAGGCGGGACAGGAGGGTCTGACCCTGTTGAAGCGGGTGGGCGTGGTCGACCCGTCCTCGCTCGACGACTACCGCGCCCACGGCGGCTACACCGCCCTGCGTCACGCCTTCGCCCTCGGGCCCGCCGGGGTCATCCGCGAGGTCACCGACTCCGGCCTGGTCGGACGCGGTGGCGCCGCCTTCCCCACCGGCCGCAAGTGGCAGGCCACGGCGTCCCAGCCGGACCGCCCGCACTACCTCGTCTGCAACGCCGACGAATCCGAGCCGGGCACCTTCAAGGACCGCGTGCTCCTGGAGGGCGACCCATACGCGCTGGTGGAGGCGATGACCGTCGCGGCGTACGCGATCGGCGCGCACCGGGGTTTCCTGTACATCCGCGGTGAGTATCCGCGAGCGGTGCACCGTATGCGGCACGCGATCGGCCAGGCCCGCGCCCGCGGTCTGCTCGGTGACGACGTCCTCGGTCAGGGCTTCGCCTTCGACATCGAGATCCGGCGCGGTGCCGGGGCGTACATCTGCGGTGAGGAGACGGCCCTGTTCAACTCCATCGAGGGGTACCGGGGCGAGCCGCGCTCGAAGCCGCCGTTCCCGGTGGAGAAGGGACTGTTCGGCAGGCCGACGGTCGAGAACAACGTGGAGACGCTGGTCAACGTCCTGCCGATCCTGACCATGGGGGCCCCGGCCTACGCGGCGATCGGGACCGCCAGGTCCACCGGACCCAAGCTGTTCTGCGTGTCGGGGAGCGTGGCCCGCCCCGGTGTCTACGAGCTCCCCTTCGGCGCCACGCTCGGCGAGCTGCTGCAACTCGCCGGAGTCCGGGACGACTTGCGGGCGGTGCTGCTCGGCGGGGCCGCCGGCGGCTTCGTACGGCCGGACGAACTGGGCATCCCGTTGACCTTCGAGGGCACCCGGGAGGCGGGCACCACGCTCGGCTCGGGTGTGGTCATGGCCTTCGACGGCACCGTGCCGCTGCCCCGGCTCCTGCTCCGCATCGCGGAGTTCTTCCGGGACGAGTCCTGCGGGCAGTGTGTGCCGTGCCGGGTGGGGACGGTCCGGCAGGAGGAGGCGCTGCACCGGATCGCCGAGCGCACCGGCGCCGGCGCGGCCGACGACATCGCGCTGCTGCGCGAGGTCGGCCGGGCGATGCGGGACGCCTCGATCTGCGGTCTCGGCCAGACCGCGTGGAACGCCGTGGAATCCGCCATCGACCGTCTGGGGGCGTACGCATGACCGTGACACCGCTGGGGATCCCGCGCCGGCTGCTGGAGTTCACGCTCGACGGCCGGGAGGCCCGGGTCCCGGAGGGCTCGACGATCCTGGACGCCTGCCGGGCGGCCGGGGAGGACGTCCCGACGCTGTGCGAGGGCGACACCCTGCGCCCGAAGAACGCCTGCCGGGTGTGCGTGGTCGAGGTGGAGGGGTCGAGGACCCTGGTGCCGGCCTGCTCCCGGAAGGCCGAGGCGGGAATGGTGGTACGCACCGGTACCGAGCGCGTCCGGCACAGCCGCAGGATCGTCCTGGAGCTGCTGGCGTCCTCGGTGGACCTGTCGACGACCCCGCGGGTCGCCGAGTGGATCAAGGAGTACGAGGCGAAACCGGACCGCTTCGGCCCCGACGCGGCCCGCCTGAACGAGGAGCCGAGGGTCGACAACGATCTGTACGTACGCGACTACGACAAGTGCATCCTCTGCTACAAGTGCGTCGACGCCTGCGGCGACCAGTGGCAGAACAGTTTCGCGATCTCGGTCGCCGGGCGGGGCTTCGGCGCCCGGATCGCCGTGGAGCACGACGCCCCGCTGACCGACTCTGCCTGCGTCTACTGCGGGAACTGCGTGGAGGTGTGTCCGACCGGGGCGCTGTCGTTCAAGTCGGAGTTCGACATGCGGGCGGCGGGTACCTGGGACGAGTCGAAGCAGACGGAAACGACCACCGTGTGCGCGTACTGCGGTGTGGGCTGCAACCTCACGCTCCACGTGCAGGACAATGAGATAGTCAAGGTCACCTCGCCGCACGACAACCCGGTGACCCACGGCAATCTCTGCATCAAGGGCCGTTTCGGCTACCAGCACGTACAGAACCGGGGCTGATCAGACCATGGGACGAGTCACGGAACGACGCAAGGTCATCCGCATCCGCGACGGAGCGGTCTCCGCCCGGCCGGACACGCTCGTCGCCGAGGAACCGCTGGAGATCAGACTCAACGGGAAACCCCTGGCCATCACCATGCGCACACCCGGCGACGACTTCGCGCTGGCGGCGGGTTTCCTGGTGAGCGAGGGGGTGCTGGCGGCCGCCGCCGACCTCCAGAACATCGTCTACTGCGCGGGCGCCACGGTCGACGGCTCCAACACCTACAACGTCGTCGACGTACGGACCTCGCCGGGCGTCGAGCTCCCCGACTTCACCCTGGAGCGGAACGTCTACACCTCCTCGTCCTGCGGGCTGTGCGGCAAGGCGAGCCTGGACGCGGTGCGTACGACGGCTCGCTGGCCGATCGCCGACACTCCCCCGGTCCGGGTCGGACCCGAGCTGCTCGCGAGCCTCCCCGACCGGCTCCGTGCGGCCCAGCGGGTGTTCGACCGGACCGGGGGGCTGCACGCGGCGGCCCTGTTCACGGAGGACGGCGAGCTGCTGGACATCCGCGAGGACGTGGGCCGGCACAACGCGGTGGACAAGCTGGTCGGCCGGGCCCTTCAGAACGGTGACCTGCCGCTGTCCCGGACGATCCTGCTGGTCTCCGGGCGGGCCTCCTTCGAGCTGGCGCAGAAGGCCGTGATGGCGGGCATCCCGGTGCTCGCGGCGGTCTCCGCGCCGTCCTCGCTGGCGGTGGACCTGGCGGCGGAGACCGGGCTGACCCTGGTCGGTTTCCTGCGGGGCCCCAACATGAACGTGTACGCGGGCGAGGACCGCATCGCCCTGCGGACCGCGGCCGCCCAGGGCTGACGAGGTTCCCCGCGGCACGGCGGCGGGGCCCCGACCGGCGGGGAGCGCCCCCTGCGCCGCAGGGGCCCCGCCTCAGTCGGAGCCGGGCGCCCCGACGCCCGCCGCGGCCTCGGCGAACGCGGCGACCAGCGGGGAGCGGCGGCCGGCCGCCCAGGCCAGCAGCACCCGGTCGGGTTCGGCGTCGACGACCGGGACGTAGACGATGTCCGGGCGGGAGTACTGCTCGGCGGCCGAGCGGGGCACCATCGTGATGGCGGTGCCGGCGGCCACGCACTCGAACTTCTCCTCGATGGTGCGCAGCGGCAGGTCGCCGGGCCGGGGGTCGTTGTAGCGCAGCCACTGCTCGCCGTCGAGGTCCGAGAGGGAGATCTCCTGCTTTCCGGCGAGCCGGTGCCGGTCCGGGAGCATGGCCACGCGGGGCTCGCTGTACAGGGGCCGCAGTTCGAGCCCCTCCTCCCGGACCGGAAGCCGTACGTAGGCGATGTCGACGGTGCCGTCGAGGATCAGCTGCTCCTGGTCGTCCCACTCGACCCGGCGGGCGCGCGCCTCGACGTCCGGGTGGCCGGCGGTGAAGGCCCGCAGCGCCTCGGTGACCACGACACCGGCCCGGAAACCGACGACGAGGCGCCGCCGGCCCCGCGCGGCCTGCACGACCCGGCGCCGGGTTCCGTCGGCGACGGCCAGCAACTGCCGTGCGTCTTCGAGGAGTTGGCGGCCCGCGTCGGTCAGGGTCACGCCGTGGCTGTCCCGTACGAACAGCTCGGCCCCCAAGTCCTTCTCCAGGGCGCGGATCTGACGGCTCAGCACGGGCTGGGCGATGTGCAGCCGGTCCGCCGCCCGGCCGAAGTGGAGGAGCTCGGCGACCGCCGTGAAGTAGCGGACCTTGCGCAGATCCAGGTCCATGACCGCGGCTCCTTCCCGGGTGGCGATGTCTTCAGGGTATCGCCACCGTCGAAAGAGGTCTTGGACGGCCGATGCAGCGGGACCACAGGCTGGAGGTGTCCGAACGGGACGGAACACCGGCGTGGAAAGGGATCAGCCATGAGTCTGCAGGGACAGCGTGTCGTCGTCATCGGGGGTACCTCGGGTATCGGGCTCGCGGTCGCCGAGGGCGCGGCACGGGAGGGCGCGCGGGTGGTCGTCGCCTCGCGACGGCAGGAGAGTGTCGACGCGGCGCTGAAGGTGCTGCCGGAGGGCGCCGAGGGGCGGGTACTGGACGCCACGGACGAGGACGCGGTGCGCGGTTTCTTCGCGCGGGTCGGAGCCTACGACCACCTGGTGTACACGGCCGGTGACTCGCTCCTGCTGGAGACCGTGGCCGACACGGAGATCGCGGCCGCCCGGACCTTCCTGGACACCCGGCTGTGGGGTGCGTACGCGGCGGTGAAGTACGGCGCCGGGTCGATCCGCCCCGGGGGTTCGGTGGTGCTGACCACGGGTACGGCGGGACAGCGGCCGTTGCCCGGTTCGAGCGTCGCGTCGGCGCTGTGCGGGGCGATGGAGTCGCTGACCCGGGCGCTGGCCGTGGAGCTGGCGCCGGTGCGGGTCAACGTGGTCTCGCCGGGGGTGGTGCGGACGGAGCTGTGGCGGAAGCTGCCGGAGGCGGTCCGGGAGGAGCTGTTCCGGTCGTCCGCCGAGTCGCTGCCGGTGGGGCGGATGGGCGAGCCGGCGGATGTGGCGGAGGCGTACCTATACCTGATGCGTGGGGGGTACAGCACCGGGTCGGTGGTGGTCGTGGACGGCGGCGGGACGCTGGTCTGAGCGATCAGGCGGTCAGGCGGGGGTGAGGCGGACGGCGGCGGCGGTCACGACCGTGCCGAGGCGCGGGAAGTCGAGCCGGACGGACGCCTCGTGCTCGGCGCCGGTGAGGGCGGCCATGGCGTCCTCGACGAAGACCAGGTCGTAGCCGAGGTCGGCGGCGGCGCGGGCGGTGGACTCGACGCCGAGGTTGGTGGCGATGCCGCCGAACACCAGCCGGGTGACGCCGAGCCGGCGCAGCCGGGCGTCGAGTTCCGTGCCCTGGAAGCCGCCGATCGTCTGCTTGACGATCTCCACGTCACCCTCCTTCCTGAGTCCGGCGACGAGTCCGCTGCCCGGCGGCTGTTCGGCGAGGGAGGGCCGTTCGACGCGGACGAGCACCACGGGTGCGCCGGCCGCGCGGAAGGCGTGGGCCAGCTCCTCGGCGGTGTGCAGGACTTCGGTGCCCTTGCGGGGCTCCAGGGGCAGCGCGACGATGCGGTCCATCAGGTCGACGAGGACGAGAGCGGTGCGCGCCGGGTCGAGCGCCAGGGGTGCGGTCATGACGGAACGTTAGCCGTCATCAGCCGTCCGTACCGGAAATCCGGATCAACAGGCCCGTGAACGGGTCGCGTTCGGCAGCCGACGACAGCGGTGACCGGGTTCCGGGGCGGCCTCGGAGCGGCCGCGCCCCGGGCCGGCCGCTCAGCGGCCCGAGGTCCCGGTACCGACGGCCGACCGTGACTCCGCCGCGGCGGCGGGCGGGGGCACGGGATCCTCCTGGGCCTCCGGGTCGTGGGCGCGGCGCTTGGCGATGACCGCGCACACCATGAGCTGCATCTGGTGGAAGAGCATCAGGGGCAGCACGGCCAGCGAGGCATGGGCGCCGAACAGGACGCTGGCCATGGGCAGTCCGGAAGCGAGGGACTTCTTCGACCCGGCGAACTGGATGGCGATGCGGTCGCCGCGGCCGAAGCCGAGCGCCTTGGCGCCGTACCAGGTCAGGACGAGCATCACGGCGAGCAGTACCGCCTCGACGGCGAGGAGCCCGGCCAGCCGGACGGCGCTCACCTGGTGCCAGATGCCCCGGACCATGCCCTCGCTGAACGCGGTGTAGACGACGAGCAGGATCGAGCCGCGGTCGACCAGGCCGAGGACTCTCTTGTGCCGGGCGATGAACTCGCCGATCCACCGGCGCAGCAGCTGTCCGGCGACGAACGGCACCAGCAGCTGGAGGACGATCTTGACGATCGAGTCGGCGGAGAAGCCGCCCCCGTTGCTGCCGAGCAGGGCGGCGGCGAGCAGCGGGGTCAGGACGATGCCGATCAGCGAGGAGAAGGAGCCGGCGCAGATCGCGGCGGGCACGTTGCCCCGGGCGATCGAGGTGAAGGCGATCGACGACTGGATGGTCGAGGGCACCAGGGTGAGAAAGAGGAGCCCTTGGTAGAGCGGATGGGTGAGCAGCACGGGCACCAGGCCGCGGGCGGCCAGGCCGAGCACCGGGAAGATCACGAAAGTGCAGACCAGGACCGTGACATGGAGCCGCCAGTGCCGCAGTCCGTCGACGGCCTCGCGGGTGGAGAGCCGGGCGCCGTAGAGGAAGAAGAGAAAGGCGATCGCGGCCGTGGACGCACCCGAGGCCACGTCGGCGGCGGTGTCCCGGGCCGGGAGGAGCGCGGCGATGCCTACCGTCCCGAGCAACAGCAGGACGTACGGGTCGATCGGCATCCAACGGGGCCAGCTCAGGCGGTTCACGGTGCTCCACTTGCGGTCGGTCAATGGTGTCGGGCCGGCGCGTGCCGGGCTCTCGCCGGTGGCCGGAAGGCCCCCCTCCATCGTCCTCCTCCGGCAGGTGATCGGGAATCCGGCATACCACTCTGACTGCCATCGCGTTCCGCGATAACATGGTCGAGTGTATGACCCTTCGCAGTTGCGGACCTTCCTCGCGGTGGCCCAGACACTCAGCTTCACCCAGGCCGCCCGCCGCCTGGGACTGCGCCAGTCGACGGTCAGCCAGCACGTACGCCGTCTGGAGGACGCGGTCGGCCGCCAGCTGTTCTCCCGGGACACCCACTCGGTGGAGCTGACCGAGGACGGCGAGGCGATGCTCGGCTTCGCCCGCCGGATCCTGGAGGTGCACGAGCAGGCGGCGGCCTTCTTCACCGGGACCAGGGTGCGCGGCCGGCTCCGGTTCGGCGCGTCCGAGGACTTCGTCCTCACCCGGCTGCCGGAGATCCTGGAGGGCTTCCGCTCCGACCACCCCGAGGTCGACCTGGAGCTGACGGTGGAGCTGTCGGGCACCCTGCACGAGCAGCTGGCCGCCGGGAAGCTGGACCTGGTGCTGGCGAAGCGGCGCGCGGAGGATCCGCTGGGCGAGCTGGTCTGGCACGACGACCTGGTGTGGATCGGTGCGGAGCGGCTCCGGCTGGACCCCGACCGCCCGGTCCCGCTGATCGTCTACCCCCCGCCGGGCATCACCCGCGCCCTGGCCCTGGAGGCGCTGGAACGCCAGGGCCGCGAGTGGCGCATCGTGTGCACCAGCGGCAGCCTCAACGGGCTGATCGCGGCGGCGAGGGCGGGCCTGGGCGTGATGGCCCACTCGAAGGGCCTGGTCCCGCCGGGGCTGTTCCGTGTCCCGGACCGGGCGGGCCTCCCGGAACTGGGCAAGGTCGACTTCGTCGTCGTACACGGCCCGAGACGCACACCGGCACAGGCGGCGGCGGACGCACTGGCGGCCGCGATCCTGAAAGGAGGCGCGCGGTTGCGGCCCGCACGGGCGCGAGGCTGAATCGGAAGTGCGGCTGCCGCCGCGTGGACGAGACCGGCCGCCACCGCCCCGCGGACTCACCACGGCCCCTGATACGTCAACTGCTTCACCCTCCGCAAAAACGGCATGGCCTCCACATGCTGCACCCCCTCCAGTTGCCCCACCGGGCCGCTCAGATACGCGTACAGATGCGCCGTATCTCGCAGCACCGCCGTCACCACGACGTGCGACGGCCCGGCGGTGGCCGCGGCGAACGCCACCTCGTCATGCCCTGCCAGCGCCTGGCCGACGGAGTGCATCGTGGCCGGCGTGGTGGTGATCCACAGCAGCGCGCACTTCGAGAACCCCAGCACCTCGGACCGGTACTCGACGTCGATGTACACCGCCCCGGAGGCGAGCAGCGCGGCCAGCCGGCGCTTCACCGACGACTCGGACCGTCCCGTCGCCCGTTGCAACTCCGGGTAGGTCGCGCGCCCGTCCCGCTCCAGCGCGGCGAGCAGCGGAGCGTCCTCGGGTTCCAGCCGCACCGGCCCGTCGGACTCCGGGGCCGCCGGGCGCAACGCGGCGACCTGGTCGTCCGTCAGCGCCCGGAACTTCAGCACCCACCCGGACGGCCCGCCGTAGAACCGGTGCAGTAGCTGCTGGGCGCGGATCTCCACCACGCTGGGGGTGCGCGGCAGTTTGCCGAGCAGCAGGTCGTCGTGGTCGCCGGGGTGGCGCGGCCGGGTCATGCAAGCGATCTCGGTGCCGCCGGAGGCCAGCCCGATCCAGGCGGTGTCGGGGCGCTTGGCGAGGGCCTCGGCGATGACGGTGGCGCCGTCGGGCGCGCAGCGCAGCCGGAGCATCCACTGGTCCTGGCCGAGCCGTTCGGGGTCCCGGACGGCGACCACCCGCAGCCCGGCCTCGGCGCACAGTCTGCGGTAGCGGCGGGCGATCGTCTGGTCGGAGACGCCGAGCACCGCCCCGATCCGGCTGAAGGAGGCCCGGCCGTCGGCCTCCAGCGCGCTGAGCAGCCGCAGGTCCAGGTCGTCGAACGTGTCGGATTCCAGCGTCAGCATGGTCTCTCCCATCGGATTCGGCCGATCACCCCGGCTGCACCGACCTGATCGGCCGGACTGACCCCATGGTACGGAGCGACAGCAAGCCATTCGGCCGAGGAGTGAAGAGATGCGCAGGTGGGGGCCGCTGACCGCGGTATGTCTGGGAACGTTCATGTTGTTGCTCGACGTGACGATCGTGGTGGTGGCGCTGCCGGACATGGCGGCGTCACTGCACGCGTCACTGAGCGACCTGCAGTGGGTGGTGGACGGGTACGCCCTGGCGCTGGCCGCGCTGCTGCTGGGGGCGGGGGCGGCGGCCGACATCCTCGGCCGCCGCCGGGTGCACGTGGCCGGTGTCGTGCTGTTCGCCGCGGCCAGCCTGCTGTGCGGGCTGGCGCCGGGGCCGGGGACCCTGGTGGCGGCGCGGGCCGTGCAGGGGGTGGGCGCGGCCGCGATGTTCGCGACGACACTGCCGCTGCTCGGCTCGGTCTACCAGGGGCGGCAGCGATCGGCGGCGCTCGGCGTGTGGGGTGCGGTGAGCGGCGGGGCCGCGGCGGTCGGTCCTGTGGTCGGCGGGCTGCTGACGGCGGGGCCCGGCTGGCGGTGGATCTTCCTGGTGAACCTGCCGGTCAGTGTGGCCGCGGTGTGGCTGACGCTGCGGGTCGTACCGGAGTCGCGGGGACCGCGGGGGATGCGCGTGGACTGGGCGGGTACGGCCGCGTTCGCGCTGTTCGCCGGTGGCGTGACCTACGGGGTCGTACGGGCCGGGGAGGACGGCTGGACGGCCTCGGCGGCGCTCGGCGCGTTCGCCGCCGCGGCCCTGGGGCTGCTGATGTTCGTGCTGGCGGAACGGCGGGCCGCGCATCCGCTGCTGGAGCTGTCGCTGCTGCGCGGGCGGTCGTTCACCGGAGTCATGGTGGGGGCGTTCGCGTTCAGCGGGGTCGCGTTCGGGGCGCTGCCGTACGTGTCGATCTGGATGCAGACCCTGCTCGGGATGACCCCGGTGCGGGGCGGCCTGACACTGCTGCCGATGACGGTGGCGGCGATGGTGGTCGCGGTGCTGGTGGGGCGGCTGCTGCACGGGGCGCCGGCCCGGCTGACGGTCGGCGGCGGGCTGCTGCTGATCGGCGCGGGCGACCTCTGCCAGGCGGTGCTGGGCGCGGGCTCCTCCTGGACCGCGCTGATACCGGGGTTCGTGCTGGTGGGTGTGGGCACGGGGCTCGTGTCGCCGACGGTCGCGGGCGCGGCGCTGGCCGCGGTGCCCGCGGAGCGGGCCGGGATGGCGGGCGGTGCGGTGAACACGGTCCGGCAGCTGGGGTACGCGCTCGGGGTCGCCGTCTCCGGGACCGTGGTGACCTCCAGGATGACCGG
Source organism: Streptomyces sp. NPDC051105 (assembly GCF_040682795.1). Taxonomy (NCBI): domain Bacteria; kingdom Bacillati; phylum Actinomycetota; class Actinomycetes; order Kitasatosporales; family Streptomycetaceae; genus Streptomyces; species Streptomyces sp. NPDC051105. The sequence goes on from NZ_JBFBBR010000007.1 coordinate 374,099, forward strand.
CGCCCTCCCGCACGACGCCGCGCACACACTGGCGGGCGGCGGCGCCGGAGCACTGCGCGGGACCTTCGCCGAGCACACCCTGCGCTCGGCCTTCGCCTCGGGGCTGAACGGTGCCCTGCTGGTGCTGGGGGGTGCCTCGGTGGTGGCGGGCGCGCTGGTCCTGGTGCTGGTCCGGGCCCCGCGCGTGGACGGCCCAGTGACAAAAACGGCGCCGGCGGCGCAGTCCTCGGAGGACACGGCACTGCCGCGTGCCTGACCGGCCGGTAACCGGCCGGGGGCGGTAATCGGGTCGTACAGATTCAGTGGAGATTACGGAGGCGGAACTTACTCAACCGTAAGGATTCTGTCCGACCCTTCCCCATGTGAGGGTATTTTCCAGGCACCGGCGGGCACATACGAGAGCAATGCTCGTTTTCGCACCCCCTCCCGAACGGTCTGCCGGTGGGGTAGCTTTCACGGCGCTGTGCGGAGCGTGACTGGGGAGCGAGAAGCGGGAGCGGGGTTTGCGCGAGTTCACCAACCCGCCGTTGGCGTCGGCACCGCCGGTCGGCGGTCTGGCCGACTGTGTGTTCGAGCATGCCCTGACGGACCCGCTGCACATCGCCCTGGGCCGCAAGGACGATCTCGGCCAGTGGCGTGACGTGACCTCGGCCGAGTTCCGCGACGAGGTCCTGGCCCTCGCCAAGGGGCTGCTGGCGCGCGGCATCCGGTTCGGCGACCGGGTCGCGATCATGTCCCGCACCCGCTACGAGTGGACCCTGTTCGACTTCGCCCTGTGGACGATCGGTGCCCAGGTGGTGCCGGTCTACCCCACGTCGTCGGCCGAGCAGTGCTTCTGGATGCTGTACGACGCCGAGTGCACGGCCGCGATCGTGGAGCACGAGGACCACGCGATGACGATCGCCACCGTCATCGACCGGCTGCCGCAGCTGCGCCAGCTGTGGCAGCTGGACTCGGGCGCGGTGCAGGAGCTGTACGACGCGGGCGCGCACCTGGAGGACGAGGTCGTGCACCGGCATCGGCAGGCGGTCACCCCGGACTCGGTCGCCACGATCATCTACACCTCGGGCACCACCGGCCGCCCGAAGGGCTGTGTGCTCTCGCACGGAAACTTCATGTTCGAGGCGGACACGGTCGTCGGCCGCTGGGAGTCGGTGTTCCGTGCGAAGAAGGGCGAGGAGGTCTCCACCCTGCTCTTCCTGCCGCTCGCGCACGTCTTCGGCCGCATGGTGGAGGTGGCCGCGATCCGGCACGGCGTGCGCTTCGGCCACCAGCCGCAGCTGAACGCGGCCGCGCTGCTGCCCGATCTGGCCGCGTTCCGGCCCACGTTCATCCTGGCCGTGCCGTACATCTTCGAGAAGGTGTTCAACGCGGCCCGGCGGAAGGCGGAGAAGGAGGGCAAGGGCGGCCCGTTCGAGAAGGCGGTGGAGATCGCGGTGAAGTACGCGGACGCCGTCGAGGCGAAGGCGTGGGATACCGGACCCGGCCCGTCGGCGTCCCTGCGCATGCAGCACCAGCTCTTCGACAAGCTCGTCTACTCCAAGGTGCGGGCGGCGATGGGCGGCCGGATCCGCAACGCCATGTCCGGCGGCTCGGGGATGGACCGCAGGCTCGGCCTGTTCTTCGCCGGCGCGGGCGTGCAGATCTACGAGGGCTACGGCCTGACCGAGTCGACAGCGGCCGCCACCGCCAACCCGCCCGAGCGCACCCGCTACGGCACGGTCGGCCAGGCCGTCCCGGGCACCACCGTGCACATCGCGGACGACGGCGAGGTCTGGCTGCACGGCGGCCATGTCTTCCAGGGCTATCTCAACAACCAGAAGGCCACCGACGCCACCCTGCACGACGGCTGGCTGGCCACCGGCGACCTGGGCTCCCTGGACGAGGACGGCTATCTCACCATCACCGGCCGCAAGAAGGAGATCCTGGTGACCTCCGGCGGCAAGAGCGTCTCCCCCGGTGTCCTGGAGGAGCGGGTGCGCGACCATCCGCTGGTCAACCAGTGCATCGTCGTCGGCAACGACCGCCCCTACATCGCGGCCCTGGTCACGCTGGACACCGAGGCCGTCGAGCACTGGCTGCAGATGCGCGGCAAGCCCCGGATGTCCGAGGCACAGCTGGTGCGCGACGCCGACCTGGAGACCGAGGTGCGGCGCGCGGTGGTGGCCGCCAACACCCTGGTCTCACAGGCCGAGTCGATCCGTACCTTCCGTATCCTCGCCCAGCCGTTCACCGAGGAACACGGCTTGCTGACCCCGTCGCTGAAGCTCAAGCGCAAGGCGATCGAGAACGCCTACGCCAACGAGGTCGAGGCCCTCTACCGGGCCTGATGTCCCGTCAACTGATGCCGACCCGGAAGATCTTGTCCGATCCGTCCGGCTCGTTGCCGTTGTTGTCGCAGTTGGTGGTGGACAGCCACAGCTGGTCGGCGCCCGGCACCTTGGTCACGGTCCGCAGCCGGCCGTAGGTTCCCACGTAGTACGCCGTCGGGGTGCCGACGTTCTCGGTGTCGCCGTTGATCGGGATGCGCCAGAGCCGTTCGCCGCGGAGCGAGGCCATGTAGACGACGTTGCGGACGATGGCGATGCCGCTCGGGGAGGCCTCGGAGACGTTCCAGGTGGCCTTGGGGTTGGTCATCCCGGCGACCGAGCAGGGGCCCTCGCAGGTCGGCCAGCCGTAGTTGGCGCCCGGCTTGATCAGGTTGAGCTCGTCCTTGGAGCTGTTGCCGAACTCGGCTTCCCAGAGCCGCCCGTTGCGGTCGAAGGCGAGGCCCTGCGGATTGCGGTGGCCGAGGCTGTAGACGTAGTTGCCGAAGGGGTTGCCGGGGGCCGGTTTCCCGTCGGTCGTCATCCGCAGGACCTTGCCGTTGAGGGAGTTCCTGTCCTGCGCCAGGTCCGGTGTCTGGGCCTCCCCTGTCGAGACGTAGAGGTAGCCGTCGGGGCCGAAGAGGAGCCGGCCGCCGTTGTGGTAGCGGTTCTTCTTGATGCCCTGGAGCAGGATCTTGTAGTCGCCGAGCGTGCTGCCGTCGTAGGTCATGCGCACGACCCGGTTGCCCTCGTCCGCGGTGTGCATGAAGTAGACGTAGTGGTTCGTCTCCCACTTGGGGTCGACGGCGACGCCGAGCAGGCCGCCCTCGCCGTTGGTGGTGACGGCGTTCGGGACGGTCCCGACCTGGGTCCGGGTACCGTCCTTGGTCACCTTCCAGACCCGGAAGTCGTCCCGCTCGGTGACCAGCGCGGTCTTGCCGTCGGGCATCCAGTAGGTGCCCCAGGGGATGGTCCAGCCGCTGGAGAGCGTGGCGATGGAGGAGGGGACCCCACCGTCGGTGGCGCAGGCCTTGGTGGTGAAGGTGACGGCGTTGCTCGGCGGGGAGACGTTTCCGGCCGCGTCCCTGGCGACGACGTCCAGGGTGTACGGGCTGTCGCAGGCGAGGCCGGTGAGGGTCGTGGTCGTGCCGCTCGTGACCGTCTTGTAGACGGTGGTCCCGCTGCGGATGTCGTACGCGGTCACCGCCCGGTCGTCGGTGGACGCGCCCCAGGAGAGGTCGGCGGTGTTCGCGGTGATGCCGGTCGCGGACAGGGTGCCGGGGGCGGTGGGCGGGGTGCTGTCGCTGCTCGGCTTGGTCGTGCAGTCGACGACGGGACTGGCCGGCGAGGTGTTGCCGGCCGCGTCGCGGGCGATGACGGTGAGGTCGTAGGTGGTGTTCGGGGCGAGCCCGGTGAGGGTTTTCGAGGTCGAACTCCCGGACGCCTCACCGATCTTGTTCCCGTGCTCGTAGAGGTCGTACGCCGTCACGCCCACGTTGTCGGTGGCGGCGCCCCAGACGAGGGTGAGCGCGTCCTCGCCGATGTCGGAGCAGGACGGCTGGCCCGGGCGGGTCGGGGCCTGGGTGTCGGCCGCCGTGCCGATGCCGATCCGGTCCAGGTTGGGGCCGCCGTTCGCGGTGTTGGCGGTGGCGCGGATCTTGTTGCTGCCCGCGGTCAGCGGGACGTTCACCGTCTTGGTCGCCCAGGTGTTCCAGTCGGCGGTGGCCGGGAAGGAGACGCCGGACGCGACGACCGTGCCGCCCACGGAGATGTCCATCGGCCGGTCGACGGCGGTGCCGTTGGCGAAGCGGAGGGTGAGCGCCGAAGTGCCCGCGGCGGTCGCGCTCACCGTGAACTCCACGTACGAGCCCTTGACGTTGGTGTAGTCGACGAAGCCGGTGCCCGTGTATCCGGTGTGGTTGCTGGCGACCGCGCCCTGGGAGATCGCCGCGTCCTCGGCCTGGTAGTCGGTGGCCGCCCGCGCGGTCCCCGGCAGCAGGGTGACCAGCGGGACGGCGAGGGCCAGCGGCAGGGCGCGGGACAGTAGGGTTCTCGATGTCATGAGGGTCCTCCTCAACCGAGCGGCCGGACGCGGATCAGCCGGGTCTCGCCCGGACGCAGGGTCGCGCTGTAGGTGGTGGCGACGGTGCCCTTGTGGGAGCCGGACCACAGGTCGGTGACGTCCCCGGAGCCGGTGAAGCCCACCTGGGACCAGTCCACGCTGACCGTGGAGTTACCGGAGGTGCCGGTGTTGAAGAGGGCCACGACGTACTGGCCGTCGCTCTCCTTCTTGCTCCAGACCTGCTTGGCCCCGCTGTTCACGATCCGTTTCGCGGCCACCCCGTCCTGGTCGACGCCGATGAGCCGGTCGTTGGTGAGCATGGCCTTGTCGACCGTGTCGAGGTGGGTGAGGTCGGTGCCGAGGAGCAGCGGGGCGGCGGCCATCGCCCAGAGGGTGAAGTGGGAGCGCCGCTGGTCCGCGGTGAGGCCCACCTGATCGCCGTTGCCGATCTCCAGCGAGTCCAGGTCGTTCCAGCCGCCGGGTCCTGCGTACTGCTGCCAGCTCGCCGCCGTGTTGAAGCGGGCGGCGACGTGCGACCAGTCGGTGAGCGGGTAGCCGCTGCCGTTGTCGCCGGGCCCGCAGTAGCACTCGACGTCGCCCTGGGTGCGCCAGCTGTTGGCCAGGGACCGCCAGGTCGGGGCGTCGGCGATCGCCAGGTTGTTGGAGAGCGCGAAGGTGATGGGGCGGCCGGTGACGCGCAAGGCCTTGGACCAGGCCTGGACGTCGGGGATGTCCTGGCTGCCCACCCCGTCGATCTTCAGGTAGTCGACTCCCCAGGAGGCGAACTGCTTCGCCCAGGAGTTCACGAACTCCTGGGCGCCCGGCTTGGAGTAGTCGATGTAGTACATGTTCTTGCAGTTGTAGTTCTTCTCGGTCTTCGAGGTGTCCGCGATATCCTTCGCGTGGTACGACGTGCCCTCGATCGGGGTGTTTCGGGTGACGGCGTTCTTGGCGATGCCGGGCGTGACGTAGAAACCGAACTTCAGGCCCTTGGCGTGGACGTAGTCCGCGAGGGCCTTGATGCCGTCGGGGAACTTGGCGGTGTCGACGGCCCAGCGGCCATAGGAGTCGACGGTGAAGCCGTTCGCGTCGCACTTCTGCCAGAAGTCGTCGAGGTTGACCTGGACGAAGCCGTGGTCCTTCAGGCCGCTCGCGGCGAGCGCGTCGGCCTGGGCCTCGATCTTGGCCTGGGTGGGCCACCGGCGCACATAGCTCCAGCTGCTCCAGCCCATCGCGGGGCGCACCGCCTGGCCGTTGTCGGAGGCGGGGGCCGGGTGGCCGGGGCGCAGCAGCGGCACCGCCGCCGCGAGCAGCAGCGCGGCGGCCGCCACGGTGAGGTTTCTGGTCCTGGTCACGGGCGTCCTCCGGTGACGGGTGTCGCGTAGGCGGTGCCGATCCACGCCTCGTCGACCCTCAGTCGCTGGTAGCGGGTGGTGTCGGTGGCGGCGGCCCAGGTGGAGTCCACCTCCAGGCGGACGTAGCGGGCCGTGGTGGCGGTGAGGTCGATGCCCTGGATGCCGCGCCGGCTGGGCAGCTGCCCGGACTTGACCGCGCTCCCCCAGGTGGTGCCGTCGTTGCTGACGTACACCTTGTAGTCCTTGATCCGCGCCGACTGCTCGGTGTCCGAGCGGGCGTAGGCGACCGAGTCCTCGCGCTGGTTGAGGCCGAGGTACTGCACCTTCTTGGCCGAGCCGAGGTCGAAGGTGAGGTTGACGGGCAGGGTCTTGCCGTTGTCCCAGTAGGTGAGTTGGTCCCCGTCCCCGGCGGCCGAGCCGGCGTGGCCGCTCGCCGCCGCGCTCGCGGTCACCTTGACGCCGGAGAGGATGTCCTGGCGGCCGGCGGTGGTGACCTTGAAGACGGTGTCGTACGGGTCCCAGTCGCCGAGCCCGGTCAGGGTCAGCACGCCGCCGGACTGCGACCAGGAGACCGCCTTGCCGGTGCGGAGGTTCGTCACGGAGGCGATGCGGTAGCCGTTGTCGCGGATGCGCAGGGTGCTGGTCGACGGCGGGGTCAGGACGTGGACGTACTGGCGGTCCGGGTCGTCCTTGGCGATCGTCGTCACACCGTGGGCGCCGTCGTTCCAGAAGCCGGGTTTGAGGCCGCCGTACATATAGCCGCCGCCCTCGGTGCCGTGCAGGGATTCCCAGATGGGGTCGAGGTAGGAGTTCGCGAAGTTGTTGAAGGCGGCCTGGTTCGCCGGGAACTTGCCGTTGACCTGGGCGGTTTCGGCCATCAGGGCCTTCACCGAGGAGCCCGCGTTGGTGACGAGGCGGCCGAGGGTGAGCTTCCGGTCGACGGCCGGGTCGGAGCCGTCGTACCACCAGGCGCCGGTCGAGGGCAGCTTGAAGTCGGCCTCGGTCAGGCGAGGTGGGGCGGTGTAGACGGCCTGCGGGTAGTCGTAGGCCGGGGTCATCCCCGTCTTCTGCTCATTGCTGATCATGTCCATGATCGGCGTGTCCTCGTTGTTGTTGCTGAGCGTGTAGTTCGGGCGCTTCTCGTAGATCTGCCGGTAGAGGTCGTGGCTCTCCCAGTACGCGTTGTCGTTGTCGATCCAGAAGCCGCCGAGGTCGGGGTAGCGGTCCATGATTTCGAAGAAGTTGTCGTAGCTGAACTGGCCGAAGCCGTCGCGGGTGGTGAGGTCTACGTCCTTGCCCTTGTAGGCGGAGTAGGCGGCCGAGTCGAGCCACTCGTGGCCGCCCTCGTCGTGCCACTGGGGGTCATCGGTCATGTAGAGGATGACCTTCATGCCCTTGGCCTTGGCGGCGGTGATCAGCTCGCCGAGGAAGTCCCGGCGGGTGGAGCAGGAGCCGGGGATCTTCGACGGCCAGGGGCGAGCGTAGCCGAGGCGGCTGTGGAAGGTGGCGAGGACCAGGTACCGGGTGTGCAGCTTCTGGGCCTCGTTCACCCAGTAGTCCGGGGTCCAGCCGCCGTTCGTGACGTCGTTCTCCCAGGCGCTGCAGCCGGTATGGGCGGGCGCGGTGCGCTCGCCCCAGTGCAGGAAGAGCCCGCCGACGGAGTTGCGGAGGAAGTCCTGGCGCGGGTTCTCCAGGTCGAGCGGCCGCGTCGCCGCACCGCAGTCCTGGCTGCCGGAGACGCGGAGCGCTCCGCCCGAGGTGTTGTGACTGTCCGTCAGGCATGCGCCCGTGACGTCCTGGAGGACTACGTCGTACGGAGAGTTGCTGCCCTTCTGGGCGGTGAAGCGGGTGAGGCGGAGGTCGCTCGCCGCGTTGGCGATGACCGCGGGACGGCCGTCGTTCGCCGCGAACTTCACGCTGCTGTCGGTGAACCGGACGTGGTCGGCGTTGTGCAGGTACCAGCCGTAGGCCGGGCGGGTGCCGATGGTCTTGGGGTTGTAGTCGTTCGGGTCGTTGCTCGGCACTCCGGTGGACATGGAGCCGTTGCCGCCGGGGACGGTGAGGTCGACGTTGTCGAAGGTCACGTCGCTGATGCGGTGGCCGTTCTCGCCCCACAGGGTCGGGCTGAAGGAGGGGCTGTTGCCGGTGGCCGTGATGTTCTCGTACGTCACATCGCTGATCGAGCCGATGCCCGGGCTGTTTCCGCAGCGCCTGCGGGTGCCTATCTTCTCCATGATCGGGGAGTGCACTCCGGTCATGGTGATGTCCTTGTAGTGGACGTCGGAGATCTTCGCGCCGTCCATGGAGACCATGCCGAGCCCGGACTTGTCGGCGCCCTCGATACGGATGTTCTCGAACTGGTAGTCCGCGAAGTCCCCGCAGGTCTCGGAGCCGAACATCAGGGCGTTGCAGCACTTGGCCGACAGGGAGGAATCGCGCACCCGGACGTGTCCGTTGGGAAGTTTCGCGCCCAGGGCGTAGTCGCTCTTGAAGACCAGGGCGTCGTCGTTGGCCTTGATGTTCGCGTCGGTGACCGTGACGTTCGTGGTGGAGATGATGTTCCAGCCGTCGCGGTCGCTCGCGGTGTCGATGGTCAGGTGGTCGGACGTGACGTTCGTGCAGCCGTTGATCAGGGCCGCGAAGTGGCCGCCGCGACGCAGGGTGAGGCCGTCGCCGATCCTGAGTCCGTCGCACCGGGTCAGCGAGATGATCTTGTCGGCCTCGCCGGACTTCGGGTTGCCGGTGATCAGGTTGCCGGCGCCGTCGATGACGCCCTGGCCGACCAAACCGATGTCGGTGAGCTTGTCGCCGTAGATCATCGCGTCGTGGAAGTGGCTGTGGCCGTAGTCCTGGTAGGCGTCGTTCGGGTTGGGCTCGGCCTTGTCGTAGGTGTCGGCGCTGGAGCCCTGGAGGGTGGCGCCCCGGTCGAGCTGGAGCGTCACATGGCTCTTCATGTGGATGGTGTTCTTGGACTTGTAGGTGCCGGCGGTGAAACGGACGGTGCCGCCGCCCGCCGAAGCGGCCGCGTCGACGGCCTTGTCGATGGCCGGGGTGTCGTTGGCCGAGCCGTCACCCCTGGCACCGTAATCACGTACGTCGTAGACGGCGGCGCGGGGCGCGGTGTGCGGGGATGCCAGGGCCGCTGGACGGGAGAGCCCGAGGACGACGGCAAGGACGGAGAGGACGATCGCGGCAGCCCTGTGCCGCGCGACAGTGGGGGGTTTCACGGTGACGGTTCCTCACACCAGCTGGTGGCCGTGGAGATCGGTGAGCGGGAGGTAGGCGTCCTGCGGGGAGCCCGAGGTGTCGACGAGGGAGCGGTGGACGCCCGCGGCGTGTGCGGTGGTCGCGGGCAGCCCGACGGCGGCACGGGCGAGGGCGGCTCCGAGGACCGGCCGACTGAATGTCGTGATCATGACACTGAATCACCTCGCAGTTGCTCATTCATGATCAGGAAGGCCCCGAGGCCGTGGAAGTCGTTCGTGGCCCGGGTGCGGGCGACGTAGTACGCGTAGTCGCCGACGTTCGTGCCGATGGAGATGCCGGCCAGGTCGGTGCGGCCGTCCGCGCCGACGGACAGCTCGGCGAGCACGCCTTGGTAGCCGCGGCGGGCGACATCCGCGTAGTGCGGGTCGAGGTAGTGCTGCTGGACGCCGCGGGACAGGGCGTAGGTGAACATGCTGGAGCAGGAGGTCTCGGTCCAGTTGTCGCCGCGCCCACCCTTGTCCATCACCTGGAACCAGCGCCCGGTCGCCGGATCTTGGTACTTCTCCAGACCCGCCGCCAGTTTCCGGAAGATGGCGAGGAGTTGGGGTCGGCGCGACTGGTCCGCCGGGACGGCGTCCAGCACGTTGACGATCGCCATCGCGTACCAGCCGACGGCACGGCACCAGTGCTCGGGCGCGAGCCCGGTCGCCGGATCCGCCCAACTCGCGCTCTTCGACTCGTCGTAGGCGTGCTTGAGCAGTCCGTTCGCGACCTGGAGGTGGCCGCCGTAGACGGCGAGCTGCTTCGCCGCCTCGTCGTCGGCGTACGCGCTGTCCCCGAACTCCTTGCCGTACTCGACGAGGAACGGGTTCACCATGTAGACGCCGTCCGCCCACAGTTGGTGCGCGCGGCTGGAGTTGTCCGCGTGCCAGAAGCCTCCGTCGCCGGTGCGCGGGTAGGTGTTCAGGCGGTCGCGGATCTTCTTGGCGGCCTTGCGGTAGCGGTCCTGGCCGGTCTCGTGGTGGAGGATGACCAGGAGCCGGCCCGCCTGCATGCCGTCCAGGCTGTTGAACGACTGGTCGATCGAGCCGTCGCTCCTCACGAACCGGTCGACGTAGCTCTTGAGGTAGGCGAGGTAGCGGGGGTCGTGGGTGCGCTGGTAGGTGAGGTACTGGCCGTAGAGGTAGAGGCCGACCGGGTAGGACCAGCCGCCGATGGTGCTCGGGGTGTAGCGGGCCATGGTGGAGTCGACGACCGCGGTGGACCAGTCGGGGGCGGTGGCGGGCCTGACCGCGGTGGCCGCTGTGGCGGGCGGGGATACGGCGGCGGGGAGCGTGGCCGCCGTGGCGGTGGTGAGTGCGACGGCCGCCAGGACGGCTCGTAGGCGTTTCATGGTCCTCCTTCTCGGTAGGCGGCCGCGGTGGTCCGCCGGAGGGGTACGGCACGGTGGCCCGGTGCGTGGCGGCAGGCCGGGTCGGTGTTGCGGGCGTCTCCGGTGAGCGCGTACGCCTGGCAGCGGCAGCCGCCGAAGTCGGCGGTGCGCAGGGCGCAGCCCCGGCAGGGCTCGCGCATCCAGGACTCCCCCCGGTAGGCGTTGAAGGCCTTCGACTCCCGCCAGATCCAGGCGAGTTCGCGCTCCCGGACGTTCGGCGGGTCCAGGCCGGGCAGGATGGCCGCGGCCGGGCAGGGCAGGACCGTGCCGTCGGGGGCCACGGTGAGCGAGATCCGGCCCCAGCCACCCATGCAGGGCTTCGCCGTGCCGCCCGCCAGATCGGGGGCGACCCAGACCAGCTCGGGTTCGTCCAGGCGCCGGCGCCAGCGAAGGACCGTCTCCCGGGCCCGCTCGACCTGGCCGGGCAGTGGCAGCAGGGCGGCGCGGTTGCGGGCCGCCCACCCGTGGTACTGGGTGTTGGCCAGCTCGATCCGGTCCGCGCCCCACGCCACCGCGAGTGCGATCAGATCCTCGACGGCGTCCAGGTTGCCCCGGTGCAGGACGACGTTGAGACCGAGGGGCAGGCTCGCCGCCCGGACCAGCCGGGCCGCGCGCTCCTTGGCCGCGAACGAGCGGGCGCCGGCGATGCGTTCGGCGGCCGTCGGTTCCGGGTGCTGCACGGACAGCTGCACACTGCGCAGCCCGGCGCCCACCAGCCCGGCCAGCCGGCGCTCGCTCAGTCCGAGCCCGCTGGTGACGAGCTGGGTGTAGAGGCCGGCGGTGTCGGCGGCGGCGACCAGCTCGGGCAGATCCCGCCTCAACAGCGGCTCACCGCCGGACAGATGGGTCTGCACCACGCCCAGCTCACCGGCCTGCCGGAACACCTCCGCCCACTGTCCGGTCCCCAACTCAGCTGACCGACCGGTCAGTCTGACCGGGTTGGAACAGTACCCGCAGCGCAAGGGACAGGCATGTGTGAGCTCGGCCAGCAACGCCCAGGGCGGGGCGACAGGGGGTGGATCGGCCGGTCCGCCGCCGGACGCGCCGGAAGCGGGCGAGCCTGCTCCTCCGCCGGGTTCGACGGGGATCCGTGACTCCGGCGCGCCACCCGACCCGCCGGGAGCCGGCGAGACCCACCCTCCGGCCGACTCGACGAAAGCCGACGGAACGGGTCCCCCACCCGACCTGACGAGGGCCGGCGAAGCTCGCCCCCCGCCCGGATCGACCGGGATCGGTGGGTGCCGGCCCGCACCCCGCTCGGCGGTGTTCGCCGCAGGTGGATCCCTGTCCGGGCGGGCCGTGGTCATTTCAGCCACCCCTCTCTCCGTAACGCGGTGAGGAACTCGGGGACTTCGGTGGCGACCGGGGCGTTCGGGAACCTCGCGGACAGTTCGGTGACGATGTCCGCCACCGCCCGGCTGCCGTCGCACAGGCGCAGCACCCCCGCGGCCCGGCCGTGCAGGACCACCACCCGCTCGGGCAGCAGCAACAGGCCGGTGCCGCGCACCCGGTCGTGGCGCAGCACGACCGCGCGGGCGAGTACGGGTCGCCAGGTCATGACCCGCCCCAGCCCCCGGTGTCCCCGTGGTCCACGGCGTCGAGCAGCGCCCACAGCACCTCGCACTTGTAGGCGAGCGCGGCGACGGCGCGCTGCTGCTGCTCACGGGTGCGGGCCCAGCCCAGGACCAGGCCGAGCGCCTCCTCGCCGTCCCGGGCACCCTGGTCGACGCGGCCGCGGAAGTAGGCGAGTCCGGCCGGGTCGATCCACGGGTAGTGGCGTTCGAAGGCGGCGACGCGGGTGCGCATCAGGCCGGGCGCGGACAGCTCCGTGAGGGAGGCGGCGACCGCGTCCAGCGCGGGGCTTACCCGGCAGAAGGTGACGTACCCCTCGACCGCGAAGCGCACCCCGGGCAGCACCCGGGAGCTGTCCCACACTTGGTCACGGGTGAGGCCGGCCGCCTCGCCGAGGCGCAGCCAGCCTTCGATACCGCCCTCACCCACCGCGGTGCCGTCGTGGTCGCGGATGCGGCGCAGCCAGGAGCGGCGCAGCGCCGGCCGGTCCAGTTTGGCGAGGATCAGGGCGTCTTTGACGGGGATGTGCCGCTGGTAGTGGAAGCGGTTGGTGATCCAGCGGCGCAGTTCGGCCGGGGTCAGTTCGCCCCGGTGCATGCGCTGGTTGAAGGGGTGGCGGTCGTGGTAGCGGTCGGCGGTGACGGCCCGCAGCCGTTCGGTGAACTCCGTGACCGGCCAGGGGCCGGCGGTCGTCCCGGCGTGGACGCTCGTGACGGTCACGGGGCGGGTCAGCGGTCGCCGAGGGCGTAGCCGGTCACTTCCAGGGCGGTCTCCACGACCTGATAACCAGGGCTTCGCCAGACCTTTTCATCGGATGTCTGCAGAACGGTGGGTTCTGCCTGGAGGTCTTCGGTGGTCGTCTCGTTCATGGGTGCATACCTGCTTTCCTGAGGTTGGGGGGCTCTCAGAGCGCAGACAGGGAGTCGCGTTCACAGGGATCCGCTGGAAAACCCACAGGATGGTTCACATCCCTGTACCGGGTTCAGCGATACGTCCGACGATGCGAACCAGAGTCTCGGCAGGAACGGGCCGCGGTCAATGGTCCGGACCCATAAGGTCGGATGCATTTCCGGCCAATCTCCGTTCCAGAGGCCGACTCACCGCTCGGTTCCGGCGGATTCCGGGCTCAGGAATGCATCACGGCCGTTGATCGTTGACGATAGGAGTGTCACCTGTCGACAACCCTAAGGATCGAGAGCGCGTGAGCAGCAAGGTCCCCCCGAAAATCCTCAACAACGGCGTCGAGATGCCCCAGCTGGGCTTCGGTGTGTGGCAGGTGCCGGACGACGAGGCCGAGCGGGCCGTCGCCACGGCACTGGAGGCCGGGTACCGCAGCATCGACACAGCGGCGATCTACGGCAACGAAGAGGGCACCGGCAAGGCCATCGCCGCCTCCGGCGTCCCCCGCGAGGACTTGTTCGTCACCACCAAGCTCTGGAACGCCGACCAGGGGTACGACGCCACGCTGCGCGCCTTCGACGCGTCGCTGGCGAAGCTGGGTCTGGACTACCTGGACCTGTACCTCATCCACTGGCCGCTGCCGGCCCGGGGCAAGTACATCGACTCCTACAAGGCGTTCGAGCAGCTGCTGACCGACGGCCTCGTCAAGGCGATCGGCGTCTCCAACTTCCTCCCGGAGCACCTGGAGCGGCTGATCGAGGAGACGTCGGTCATCCCGGCGGTCAACCAGATCGAACTGCACCCGCACCTGCAGCAGCACGCGGCCCGGGAGTTCCATGCCGAGCAGGGCATCGCCACCGAGGCCTGGTCCCCGCTCGGCCAGGGCAAGGGCCTGCTGGAGGTGCCGGCGATCGTCGCCATCGCGCAGAAGCACAACCGCACCCCGGCCCAGGTCGTGCTGCGCTGGCACATCCAGCTGGGCAACGTGGTGATCCCGAAGTCGGTCACGCCGTCCCGGATCAAGGAGAACATCGAGGTGTTCGACTTCAGCCTGGACACCGAGGACCTCGCGGCGATCAGCGCGCTCAACGAGGACCGCCGCATCGGCCCGGACCCGGCCACCTTCGACATGGGCTGAGCGCACATGGGCCGAACCCACATGGGGCGAGCACACGTGGGCCGAGCACACGTGGGCCGAGCACACGTGGGCCGAGCGCACACGCATCGAGCGCCCGTGGGTCGAGCGCACACGCATCGAGCGCCCGTGGGTCGAGCGCATATGGGCCGGGCAACCGACATGGAGTGAGCGGCGGCCCGTCGCACACCGGCCGTCCCGCCGTGAACACACACGGCGGGACGGCCGTTCGCGTTCCCCGGCTCGCACCCCGACTCCCGTGCGGGGCGCGTCAGTCGGAGTGCACGTCCGCGTGGACGACCTCGAACTCCTCCAGGGCGACCACGGTCACATGGGCCTTGGCGACGTCCTGGCGCCGGGCGGCCGCCTGGGCGCCGCGGGACGCGGCCATCGAGGCGCGGTCGACGAACAGCACACCGACCGTGCCCCGGCCCCGCTGCCGGTCTACGAACAGGGCACATCGCGAGAACCCGGGCAGGGTCTCCAGGCGGGGCACCCCCGAGGACCGGAACGTCTCGACGAACAGGTCCGTGTCGGCCGGGTCGAACTCCACCCTGGTCATCCGCACCCCGCCGCCCACCCTCGGCAGCTGCACCGAATGGAAGACGGCCACCTCGTAGTTCTCGACGGCGACGGTGCCCGCGAACGGCTCCAGCATCGGCCCGCGCCGCTCGCGCATCACCTGGTCGCTGTTGCGCCGGGCCTCCTCGGAGCCCCACCAGCTCACCGCGAGCAGTTTGCCCAGATCCCGGTCGACGAAGACGCCCGCGCCCCGGTACTCGGGACGTTCCTCCAGCAGACTGCGCCCTTCGCTGTTCAGCGCCCGGATGGCGGACTCGATCTGCGCCGGATCACCGGTGGCGTACACCGTGCGTACGAACATGACCCCTCGCCTCCCAGGAGCCACCGGAGCCACTGCTCAACCCCCGCACGGCTCCTGCATAAATGTTCGGAATGTCCTGCCCCACCAGTGTTCCCCGGGCTTCATATCGGCGCAATGCATGACAATTCCCCGAGTTCGCATCCAGGGGTTGACGCGGACATGCAGGCGGGGCCACCTTGTACGGCACCCGGTCAGGAAACTTTCCTAACAGAAGGGCGCCCCCCACAGTGCGCATCCGAACACTGACCCTCGCCGCGGCCTCCGGGGCCGCACTGCTGGCCGCCGGAGTGCTCCCCGCGAGCGC
This sequence comes from Streptomyces sp. NPDC051105, assembly GCF_040682795.1. Lineage (NCBI taxonomy): Bacteria > Bacillati > Actinomycetota > Actinomycetes > Kitasatosporales > Streptomycetaceae > Streptomyces > Streptomyces sp. NPDC051105. Next base: position 389,255 of record NZ_JBFBBR010000007.1, read on the forward strand.
GTCCGGCACCACCGTCCCGAAGTCCGCCCAGGAGGGCTCGGTCAGCGCGGCCAACCTGCTCGCCAAGGTGACCTCCTGCTCCCAGATCTCCAGCGGCAAGTACAAGACCGACGACGAGACCTCGGCCACGATCCCCGTGTGCGGCAAGAACGGCGCGGTGTTCTGGAAGTCCGACATGGACATCGACTGCGACGGCCAGCGCACCACCAACTGCAACGAGGACCGCGACCCCTGGTACCAGGACGACACGGCGTTCCACCAGTCCGACGGCAAGCCGCTCAAGGCCGAGTCGCTTCCGTACGTCGTGGTGCCGAGCTCCAGCAGCATCTGGAACTACTCCAGTGCCGGCATCAAGGGCGGCGGCGTGGTCGCCGTCATCTACAACAACAAGGTCGAGTACGCGGTGGTCGGCGACACCGGCCCCACGAAGATCATCGGCGAGGCGTCGTACGCCACCGCCAAGGCGCTCGGCATCGACCCCGACCCGGCGACCGGCGGTGCCGACTCCGGCGTCACCTACATATTGTTCAAGAACTCCACTGTCTCCCCCATCGAGAGCCACAGCGCGGCGGTGTCCCTGGGCGACCAGCTGGCGAAGCAGTTCCTCGCCAGCAACTGAACCGGGGAGGGCGGGCGGCCCGGTACCGCACGGTACCGGGCCGTCCCGGTACGTCAGTTGGGCTGCCCCAGCGGCCGTACGACGATGGTGTTGACGTCCACGCCATCCGGCTGCCGGATCGCCCACACCACCGAGTCGGCGATCTGGTCGGCGGTCAGCAGAAGGCCGGGCGGCAGGCTGCCGTTGGCGTCCCAGAACGGGGTCTCCACCCGGCCCGGCGCGACCAGCGTGACGCCGATGCCGAACTCGGTGACCTGGCGGCGTGTGTTCTCCGCGAGCCCGGTGACCGCCCACTTGGTCGCGCCGTACAGGTTGCCGGGCGTGTTCACGAACCCGGCGACGCTGCCGACCAGGACGATCCGCCCCCGGCTCGCCTTCAGTGCGTCGACGGCGGCGCGGATCAGCAGGGCGGGGCCGAGGACGTTGGTGAGCACCATCTGGGCCCAGCCCGCCGGGTCGCCGTCGGCGACGGTGTCGTGGGTGGCGAAGCCGGCGTTGGCGACGACGGTGTCGAGCCGGCCGTACGCCTTGAGCGTGCTGTCGACCGCCGCCTGCACGTCGGCGTACTCGGCGCTGTCACCCACGATGGTCAACAGGCCGTCCGGGTCGCCGAGTTCACTGGCGAAGGCGCGCAGCCGCTGCTCGCCCCGCCCGGTGACGGCCACCCGGTGGCCCGCGTCCAGCAGTTGGCGCCCGACGGCGGCACCGATACCGCTGCCGCCACCGGTGATGAGCGCGACCGGAGAGTCGTTCATGGTTTCCCCCTGTGGTTGGTGATCGACCGGAGTCCATCACTTCGAGCGCTCTCGATGTCAACCACCGCAGGTGGGGCGGTACGGCACGGAGGGCAGGTACCGCCGCCACTGCGCCCGCGTCGGACCCCCGTCCGCCCGGGCGCACAGCTCGCTCGCACTCTCCTCGGCCCGCAACGGAACGCTCCGGACGGCGAGATGAGGCGTGGCGATGTGCAACTCCCGCGCGTCCGGGGTGAATCCGAGGGCGAGGACCGGTCCGTCACCGGCCGGCACGGTCGCCGGGTCCAGCCGGGTGCGGGCCGTCTCCCACACCTGTGCGAAACCGTCGGCGGTGCTCGCCGCGAGCAGTGTCCCGTCGGCGGAGAACGCCAGGGCCGACGGGACCACGGTGGCACCGGCCGCTCTGAGCACCGCGAGCCTGCGCCAGGTGTGCGCGTCCCACAGGGTGACCCTGCCGACCAGATCCTCGGCGGCCAGATAGCGGGCGTCGGGGCTGAACGCTGCGGTGCGCAGCAGGTCCTCCCCCGTCACTCCGCCCGTTCGCCGCCTGCCGGTCGTGACGTCCACGAGCCCGCCGTCGTAGGTCAGCGCGGTGCGGCCGGTGGGGTCGGCGGCGACGGTGTGCTCCCGGTTCACGACCGGCGGGGCGGCGGCCGCTACGGGCCTGCCGCGCGTGTCGAACGCAGCCCGGACCGCCGCCTTCCGCCGCCAGGCCGAGCCCGTCAGCCCGTGCAGGGAGACGGTGTGCACGGCGCTGGTCCTGCCGTCCTGCAGATAGCGCAGGACGCCCGCCGACGGGTTCAGCCGGAGCCCGCCGACGGCCGAGCCGGCCACCGGATAGGTGAGCAGGGGCGTGCGCGGGCCGCCGGCGGCGGGGGCCGGGAGGTCCGTGCGCCACAGGGCGAGGGAGCCCGGGGTCCAGGTCAGGGCGTAGGCGCCGTGGAAGACGACGGTGTTCGCGCCGCCGGCGAGCGGCAGCCGGGGGCGTTCCCGGCCGGTGCGGAAGTCCCAGGTCACCACGCCCACTCGGGTGGCGGCCGCGACGGCGTGACCGTCCGGGGTGAAGAGGACCTCCTGCCCCTGGCAGAGCAGCTTCTCGGTTGACCGGGGCGGCCGGGCGGACAGCAGGCGCCCCGCCACGAGGTCGAGGACACGCAGCCGGGTGCCGTCCTGACCGCACCAGGCGAGGTACCGCTCGTCCGGACTCGGCAGGGGCAGCGGGCCGTCGTCCTCGCCGTGGGCGTACCGGTGGAGCGGGCGTTGCCGATCGGTGTCGTCGGTGCCGGCGGTGTCATGGGCGTCGTCCGCGTCCCACAGGTCCAGGGTCGCCCGGTCGCTTCCCGAGTCGTGGGCGAGGCGTCGTACAAGGAAGGTGTGTCCGTTCGGCCCGAACGTCCCGTCGGCGTCCTGCCAGGGGCCGGTCGCCAGCCGCCGGGGGCGGCCGTCGGCGAGCGAGCGGATCACCGTGCCGGTGCCGCCGGGCGCCCGGGAAGCGATCAGCCGGCCGTCGTCGCTGACCGCGATCACCCCGTCGGACAGGCCGGGTCGGCTGAGGGAGTGGATGCGCCGGTGGGAGCGGACGTCCCACTGCACGGCCCGGTCGTGCGCCACCGCCGTCAGGATCCGCCCGTCCGTGCTGAGCCACACGGGTGCGTTCAGGGCCCGGCCGCCCTCCTCGGGCTGGACGAACAGGTCCTGTTCGCTCTGCGCGGCCGCCGTCCGCAGCGCCTGCCGGGTCTCCGGCAGGTCGGCGGTACGCCAGGCGGCCAGGGCGAGGCGCATCGCGGTGCGCGGTTCGGCGGTACGCAGGCCGTCGGCGAGGGCGGCCACCCGGCGGGCCTCGGCCTGGTCCCGCTGCCGCGCGCTGACCCCGCTCTGCCGCCAGGCGACGGCGCCCGCGGCCAGGGCCAGACACAGCAGGACGGCGAGCGCACCGGTCAGCGCCCGCAGCCGGCGCCCGGCCCGCACGGAGGCCCGGTGCCCGCGTTCGTACGACTCTACGCTCGCCGTCAGGAACTCCTGCTCAAGCAGGCTCAACTCCCCCTGGTAGGACCCTTCTTCGGCGAAGGCCTCCCGCGCCTCGGTCAGGCGCGCGCCCCGGTACAGCGCCCCCGCGTCCCGCTCCAGCCCGACCCAGGCGGCCGCCGCCTCGGTGAGCCGGCGGTGGGCACGCAGGCGTTCGCGGTCGGCGTCGATCCAGCCGCGCAGCCGGGGCCAGGCGCCGAGCAGGGCCTCGTGGGCGAGGTCGACCGTGTCGCCGTCGACGGTCAACAGGCGTGCCTTGACCAGGCGTTCGAGGACATGGGCGGTGGTGGGGTCGGTGCCGAGTTCGGCGCGCTGTGCCGGGCGCCGGGTGTCGCCGGTGCCGTCGCCCGGGGTGACCAGGCGCAGCAGCAGGGCGCGGACGGCCGCCGCCTCGGCGGGGGTGCAGCGGGCGTGGAGTTCCTCGGCGGTGTGGGCGACGGCGCCCCGGACGCCGCCGACCGCCTCGTAGGCGGCGAGGGTCAGGGTCTTGGCGGAGCGCCGTCGCCAGACCTCGCGCAGGGCGTGGGCCATGAGCGGCAGTCCGCCGGGTTGACCGGCGACGTCGGCGACGATCCGGGCGGTCAGGGCACGTTCGACGATGTGCTGCCGGGCTGCCGCGGGCCGGACCACCGCCTCCCGGAGCCGCTGCGGCGCCAACGGGCCGACGAGCAGGGTGGAGTCCCGCAACGCCTCGGCGAGCCGGGGATGTTCGGCGCAGTGCCGGTAGAAGTCGGCGCGCACGGCGAGCAGTACGCGCAGCCGGGGGTCCGGCCGCAGCAACCGGCCGATGAACAGCTCGCGTTCGGCCGGGTCGGCACAGAGCGCGAAGACCTCCTCGAACTGGTCGACGACGAGCAGGGTGTCTCCGGGGGCGTCGTGCGGGGTGAGGAGTGCCGGGTGGGTGCGGGCGGGGTGGGCGCCCGGGGTGAGGATCCGGATGACGGCGGGGCGCCGCTCCGGGTCCCCGTCCTCCCGCAGGGCGGGGACGAGCCCGGCCCGCAGAAGGGACGACTTGCCGCTGCCCGAGGCGCCGACCACCGCCCCGACACGGCTGCGACGGGTGTGCGCGACCAGTTCGGCGATCAGTTCGCCGCGACCGTGGAAGTGGTCCCGGTCACCGGCCTCGAACCGGGCGAGGCCCGGATAGGGACAGGGCTCGTCGTCCTCGGCGAGCCGGGTGCCTGCGGCCTCGGCGGCGGCCGTCCGCCAGCGCCGCTCCCACTCCTCGGGGTCGCCGCCACACGCGACGACGTAGGCCGTGACCACGGCGAGTGTGGGCAGCCGCGCCCCGGCGGCCGCCGCCGAGAGCGTGGGCCCCGAGTAACCGGCCCGCAGCCCCATCGCCCGGTAGGTCGGCGTACCCGCCTCGTCCCGCAGCTTGCGCAGCTCGAAAGCGAACCGCTCCACCGCCCCCGCCGCGGGATCCAGCGGTTTCTCCCGGCGCCCCATCCACGTCTCCCCCGTCGACAGCAACTCTCCCCAACCTAACCGGAATTGACAGGAGAGCCGGTTCGGGGCTGCCCATCAAGCCGCCGGCCGCTGAACTCGCCGGTGCACAAGCCCCCGACCTGCACCGGAGCCCGCCATCGCCACCCTGCACGCCGACCGCACCGCGCCCCCGTCCGTTCCGGCCCGGGCACGGCACCGACCCGTACCCGCTCTCGCCCCGGTCGTCCTCTCCCTCGCCCTCGGTCTGTGGGGGATCAGACGCGACGGCGCCCTGTGGCGGGACGAGGTGGTCAGCTACGACCTGTCCCGACGCGCACTCCCGGATCTGGCGCGCACGTTGGAGCGAGCCGACGCCGTGCACGGCCTCTACTACCTCCTCGTCCACGCCCTGTTCCGGCTCCTCCCCGGGGCCGACCCGCTGCTCGTGCTGCGGCTGCCCTCCGTGCTGGCCGTCGCCGTCACGGCCGGCCTGCTCGCCCTGCTCGGCGCCCGGTACGCGGGCCCGCGCGCGGGGCTGCTCGCCGGGCTGGTGTTCGCGGTGCTGCCGCCGGTCCAGCGCTATGCGCAGGAGGGGAGGTCGTACGCGCTGGTCTGCGCTCTCGTCGTCTGGGCGACGTGTCTGCTGGTACGGGCGGTGGACGCCGGCACCGCCCGGGCCTGGGCCGGCTACGGCGCGGTGCTGCTGACCGCCTGTCTGCTGCACGAGTTCGCGGTACTGGCACTCGCCGCGCACGCCGTGGCCGTACCCCGCGAGGCCCGGCGTGCATGGCTGAGGGTGGCCGGCGCGGTCGTCGCCGCGCTGGCGCCCCTCGCCGTCCTGAGCATGCGGCAGTCGGCGCAGGTGGCGTGGATCGGCGGGCTCGGGGCCGGGGCGCTGCTGGGCTTCGGCGGGGTCGCGCTGCTCGGCTGCGCCTGCGCGACGGTGCTGCCGAGGCCTCTGGTCCGGCTGGCCCTGCCGCTCACCGTGCTGCCCGCCGGGCTGCTGATGCTGATGTCGCCGGCCAAGCCGTTGTACGTCGACCGGTACGTCCTCTACGGACAGGCGGGCACCGCGCTGCTGGCCGGTGCCGCCCTGGACCGGCTGATCCGGGCCGGCGGTCCGCGCCGGGCGGGCGCGCTGCTCGCCGCGGGCGCGGCCGTCGCCGCACTGCTCCCCGTCACCACGTACCTGCGCACCCCGGGCAGCCGCCTGGACGACGTCACCGCCATCGGCGCGGCCGTGCGTACGGCGGGCGCGGGCGCCGACGGGATCCTCTATCTGCCCGCCCGCCGCCGGGTCTGGTCGCTCGCCGACCCGGACACCGTGCGGGGACTGCGCGACCTCGCCCTGGACCGCGCCCCCGCGGCCTCCGGAACGCTGTACGGCACGGAGGCCGGCCCGTCCGTGATCCGGGCCCGGCTGCTCACCGCGCACCGGGTCGTCGTACTGCGGGATCCGGTGGGACAGCCGCCGGACACCGCGCCCGGGGAGGTCATGAAGCGCAGGACGCTCGCCGAGCGGTTCGAGGAGTGCGGGACACGGGCGGTGCGGGGAGCACGGGTGAGCGTGTACGCGCGCGGCTGCTAGTGCTGTGACCGGGAAGGTTTGCCGGGAAGCTCGCGGCGTCCGGTGCGGTGCGTCGCAGGGCGGAGCATCACCCGCGTACGGGATGTACTCGGTTGGTGCGACAACGCGGCGAGGTGCCGTGCCGGGCGTCGCGAGCCGGTGAAGCTTTCCGGTCACAGCACTAGACGGGCCGTACGGCGGTGTGCACCGTCCGGGCGCCGAGGACGAACACGTCGGCCCTGCGGTGCACGCTCGCCGGGTCGGCCGGATCGAGGAGGCGGTCCAGGGTGGTGCGGTCGTCGGCGTCCAGCCCCTCGCCCACGGTGTCGCGCAGCCGGGAGAGGATCTCGGTCACGTAGGCGCGGGCCCGGTCGGAGGCCGGGGCGGGCAGGTCGATGAGGAAGCTGCGGCTGCGGGCGTACTTGAGTCCGGCGGAGCTGAGCAGCGCGGGCCAGTCCTCGGCCTCGGCGACGGCTCCGGGCAGGTCGGTGCGCATCCGCGCGAACCACTCCTCCTGCAGCGCGTCCAGCCGTGCCTGGAGCCCGGCCCGGCCGATGCCGATGTCACGGGGCAGGAAGCGGCTTGGCAGGCCGCCTTCGAGGATGGCCAGGGTGCCACCGGGGGCCAGCCGCTCGCCGAAGGCGGTGAGCGCGGCCCGCTGGTCGCCGAGGTGGTGCAGGCTGTGCCCGGCCCACAGGAGGTCCGCCGGGTAGTCCAGCTTGTCCAGGACGCCCGGGAGTTCACCGGCGAGGACGCCGAACCGGTCCCCCACACCCAGCCGCTCGGCGCGGGCCCGGGCGCGGTCGAGGAGCGGTTCGCTGCCGTCCACGGCCAGCACCCGGGCGCCCGGGAATGCCTCGGCGAACAGACACGACACCACACCGGGCCCGCTGCCCGCGTCGACGATCAGCCCCGGCTCGGTGACCTCCTTGCCGAGCCAGCCCAGGGCGTTCTCGTAGAGCGGGGCGAACAGCTCGGCCTGCGACTCCAGGTGCGGGGCCATCTCGGCCCAGTCGATGTCGGTGTGCGCGTGGGTGTCGGTGTGCTGGTGGTGGTGATCGTGCGCCATGGGAGCAGCCTCTCGTCCGGGTGCGGCCAGGGTGCGCCGACGCACCACCCGGAGGCCAGTCCTGTTGCCGGGGCGGCAAAAAAGAGGATGCGGATGGCAAGACCGGCGGGCCACGATGGGCGAATGGACGACGAGCTGGTGGAGCGTTTCCTGACCGACGGCTTCGTGAAGCTCGAGGGGGCCGTCGCACCCCGCGTCGCCGAGGGCTGCGCCCGGCGGCTGTGGCAGGAGACGGGGTACGACCCCGAGGACCCGGCCACCTGGAAGGACCCGGTGGTCTGGGTGGCCGGCCTGGCCGACGGCCCCTTCGCCGCCGCCCCCAACTCCCCTGCGCTGCACCGGGCGTTCGACCTGCTGGTCGGTGAGCGGCGCTGGGACCCGCGCTACTCGCTGGGTGCCTTCCCCCTGCGGTTCCCGCACCGGGAGGAGCCGGACGACGCGGGCTGGCACATCGACACGAGCTTCATGCCGGAGGGCGCCACTTACTGGTACGCCAACCTGTGGTCCAGGGAGCGCGCCCTGCTGATGCTGTTCCTGTTCAGCGAGGTGACCGAGGCGGACGCACCGACCCGCGTCCGGGTCGGCTCGCACCTGGACGTGCCCCGCATCCTGGAGCCGTACGGCGCGGAGGGTGCCACGCTGGGCGAGCTCGGCCCGCGGGTGGCGGCGGCCTCCGCGCACCGCCCGGTGGCCCTCGCCACCGGCCGGCCGGGCGACGTCTACCTGTGCCACCCCTTCCTGGTCCATGCCGCCCAGCCGAACCACGGCACCCGTCCGCGCTTCCTGGCCCAGCCGCCCCTGTACCTCAACGCGCCCCTGGAGCTGGACCGCCCCGACGGGAACTACTCGCCGGTCGAACGTGCGGTCCGCCGGGGTCTGGCCCTGGACTCTGCGGAGGGCTGACCCCGGCGGACGGTCACCGTCCTACGACAGCGGCGGGTAGGCGTTCGCCATCAGCTGCTGGAACTGGGCGGAGAACCAGTGCCCGGACAGCGGCGCGTTCGGCAGGGCGCCGGACATGCTGTTGCCGTTGCGGGCGTTGCCCGTGTACGTCGGGTCGCACATCCGGTCGAAGCCCTTGCCCTCGTCGTTCGGGATGGCGGTGCTGGAGCCGTCGGACTCGCCCGGGGGCTTCATCCAGACATAGGCGTCGATCCCGGTGGCCGGGCTGGCCTGCGGGCGTTCGCCGAGGCCGGCTCCGGACTGGTTGCACCAGTTGCCGACGTGGATCCGGCGGTCGTAGCGGCCGCCGTCCACGTAGGTGTCCACGCTGGTCGTCGCGCCGGGGCCGGTCGGGCGGGCGCTGCCGCCCCAGCCGTTGCGGGAGGTGTCGATCAGCATGCCGATGCCGGAGTTGAAGCCGACCGAGACCAGCTGGGTGCGGAAGGCCTGGGCGAAGGACAGCTCGTCGACGTAGCGGTTCCAGTCGACCCACTTGGACTGGCGGACGGAGGTGCCGTTCACCGTGTCGTTGATGGTGAAGTTGTTCTCCTTCAGGGCGCTGTAGTTGGCCGTGTTGGTGATGAAGCCGGCCACGTCGTCGACGGTCGCGCCCTCGCTGGTGGCCGCCTGCTTGAACAGGGTGGCCGCCGGGGCGAAGTTGTCGTCCCAGCCGAGCCAGCCGTGGTGGCCGGCGTCGAGGTAGTTGTAGACGTTCGGGATCGCGCCGAGCTTGGCGAGCGCGTAGCCGACGCCCTTCACGTAGTTGCCGTTGGCGAGCATGGTGTCGCAGTTGGGCGTGGCGGTGGCCCGGCTGCCGGTGTTGGTGACCAGGTTGGGCAGCGAGTCGATCTCGATGGTGGTGACGATCCGCAGCGAGGCGTACTTGGGGTCGGCGAGGATCGTCGCGATCGGGTCGATGAACTGCGTCTTGTACTTGTCGATCTCCGTCGGGCCGAGTTCGCCGTTGGAGGCGAGGGCTGCGCAGTCCCGTCCTGGCAGATCGTAGACGACCAGCTGGACGACCTCCTCGCCGCTGCCCTTCTGGGCGAGGGCGGCGTCCAGGTGGGCGCGCAGACCCATGCCCCCGTTCACGCCCGCGATGGCGGCGATGCGGTCCAGCCAGACGCCGGTGGGCTGGTTGGAGATCCGGCTGCCACCAGTCTCGGCGGCGGCCTTCGCCGACCACTCGGGGTTCACGTACACCTTGGCGCCGGTGTAGGGGTTGTCGACGCGGGTCCCGGAGCCGCCCCCGTTGCCCCCGCCTCCGCCTCCCCCGCTGCCGTCGTCGACGTTGCAGGTGACGCCGTCGAGGGTGAAGGCGGTCGGGAGCGCGTTGGTGCCGCTGTAGGACCCGTTGAAGCCGAAGCTCACCGAACCGCCGGTGGCCAGCGTGCCGTTGTAGGTCTCGTTGGCCGCGGTGACGGCCGTGCCGCTCTGGGTGATCTTGCTGTTCCAGAAGCTGGTCACCTTCTGGTTCCCGGCGTACGACCACTTCACCGCCCAACTCGACTTCGCCGCCGAGTTGTTGGTGACGGTGACGGCGGCGGTGAAGCCGGCGCCCCAGTCGTTCTGGATCTTGTAGTCGACGGTGCAGGGGATCGCGGCGATCGCCGCCTCCGAGGAGGGGGTCACGGCGACCGCCGGCCCGGACACCCCGGCGACGAGCGCCAGGGCGGCGAGTACCGCTGTTCTGGTACGACTCATGAGTGCGGGTTCCTTCTTCTTCGGTGGGTGGGCTAGGGATTGATGGCCTGGAGGTGGTCGCGCAGCCCGGCGCCGTACGCCGTCGGCGTGCCGCTGTAGTCGGAGATCAGGGACGGGCCTGAGGAGCAGTCCCAGGTGTTCCAGGTCCAGCCCAGATAGGACAGGCCGCGGTCGTCGAACCACTTCATGACCTGGTCGACGAAGCCGTGCGAGCAGGTGTTCTCGCCGATCTCCCCGGCGACCAGCGGCACCTGGGCCGCGACCGGGGCGAGGGTGGAGTTCCAGCAGCTCTCACTGGCGCAGGTGTTGAAGTTGTAGACGTGGTAGGCGGCGACGAGATTGCCGGCCGGGTCGGTGGGCCGGTACGCCAGCCACTGGCCGAGGTCGTTGGAGTACGCGAGCCCGCCGATCATGATCACGTTCTTGGCGCCCGCCGACCGGATGCCGTCCACCAGATCCTGCATGCCGGCGACCTCGTACCCGATGCCCGGGCAGGTGCCGCCGTCCCGCCAGCACTGCCAGGCCTGGGTGGTGGTGGAGGTCGCCCGGTCCGGGTACGGCTCGTTGAACAGGTCGAACACGGCAGCCGGGTCGTCCTTGAAGGTGCCGGCCACCGAGGACCAGAAGGACGGGGTGTACTGGGCGTCCGGCATCGGCTTCTGGCAGGTGGCGTGCACGTCGGAGCAGCCCGCGGAGTTACCGGTGTACTGCCCGTAGGACCAGTGCAGATCGAGGATCGGCGTCATGCCGAACGACTCGACGCGGGCCACCAGGTCCTTGACCGCGTTGATGTAAGGGGCGCCGCGGTACTCGGGCTTGACGTTGGACAGGCCCAGCCAGCACTCCTCGTTGAGCGGGATGCGGACGGCGTTGGCCTTCCAGTCCGCGATCGCCTTGATCGCCGCGTCGTCCACCGGACCGTCCCAGATCCCGTAGCCCTGCACGCACATGAACTCGCCGCCGGAGCGGTTCACGCCGAGGAGACGGTGGGCCGTGCCGCCGGCGTCCACGAGCTTGGCGCCGGAGACATGCAGGGCGGGCGCCGTGCCGGTGCCGGGCGGCCCGGTCGGCGTCGGGGTCGGAGTGGGCTCCGAATCGACGTTGCACGTGGTGCCGTTGAGCCTGAACGCCGTCGGCACGGCGTTGCTCCCCGACCAGGAGCCGAGGAATCCGGCGCTGACACTGGCGCCGCTGGCGAGCGGGCCGTTCCAGCTCTCGTTCGTGGCGGTGACCGTCGTACCGGACTGGGACCACTTGGCGCTCCAGCCCTGGGTGACCTTCTGGCCGTTGGCGAAGTCGAAGCCGAGGCTCCACCCGCTCATGGCGGCCATGTTGTTGGTGAGGGTCACGGAGGCCTGGAAGCCGGTGTCCCACTGGCTGGTGACCGCGTACTGCACCGTGCACGCCGGCGTTGCTCCGGACGCCGACACCACCGGCACCAGCGCGGACCCTATGAGGGCGACCGCACCGGCGACGGCTAAAAGAACTGAACGCGGGGGGTGTCGCATGAGCGACTCCTTGCAGCTCGGGCACGTCGTGACGGACGCGTCGACTGAACGGAATCGCTCCCACTGGTGCGAAGGAAGGTAGCGCCGAGTGACAGCAAAGAACAGAGGAGTTGCTTGACTTTTCCTCAGCGGCGTCCGTCGAATCTTTTCGACTCTTCAACCGCCTTGACCGAACCATGCCACGTCTCCACTATGGGAGCGCTCCCACTGGTTCAAGCCTTGACTTCTTCCCGAGCCGCAAGCGCAAGGAGGAACCAGCACATGCATCCCACCCACCCCCCGCACCCCGGGCGGAGACGCAGAGCGGTACGACGGTTGTGGACGGCGGCCGTCGCCGCCCTCGCCCTGCCGCTGTCGATGCTCGCCACCGGAACGACTCCCGCCCACGCGGCGACGGTCCAGTGCAGCGTCGACTACAAGACCAACGACTGGGGCACCGGCTTCACCGCCGACCTGACCCTCACCAACCGCGGTACCGACGCGATCAACGGCTGGACGCTGACGTACGCGTACACGGGCAACCAGAAGCTGACGAACGGCTGGAACGGCACCTGGTCCCAGTCCGGCACGTCGGTCACCGTGCAGAACGCGTCGTACAACGGCACGATCGCGGCGGGCGCGGCGGTGTCGACGGGCGCCCAGTTCTCGTACACCGGCAGCAACGCGGCGCCCACCGGCTTCGCTGTCAACGGCACGACCTGCGCCGGCGCGCACCAGCCGCCGGTCACCGTGCTGACCAGCCCGAGCGCGGGCGCGGTCTACACGCAGGGCGACGCGGTACCGCTGGCGGCGACCGCGGCGGCGGCCGACGGCGCGACGATCAGCAAGATCGAGTTCTACGACGACACCACACTGCTGGGCACGGACACCTCGTCGCCGTACTCGCTCTCGGCCACCGGTCTGGCCGTGGGCGGCCATTCGCTGGTGGCGAAGGCGTACGACAGCCTGGGCGCGTCCGCGTCCTCGACCCCGGTCGGCATCACGGTCGCCTCCGGTCCCGCCGTGGTCGCCTCGCCCACCCAGCTGGGCATCCAGCAGGGCGCGACCGGCACCTTCGGGGTGCGCCTGTCGAAGCAGCCGACCGCCAACGTGACGGTGTCGGTGGCCCGCACGGCCGGGAACACCGGGCTGTCGGTGAGCGCCGGATCGTCGCTGACCTTCACCCCGTCCAACTGGAGCACCGCGCAGAACGTGACCGTCGCCGCGGACTCGGCCGGCACCGGCACGGCGACCTTCACCGCGTCCGCGACCGGCTACGCCGGCGCCACGGTCACGGTGACGGAGCTGGCCGCGTCGAAGGCGTACGACGCGCGCTTCCTGGACCTCTACGGGAAGATCACCAACCCGGCGAACGGCTACTTCTCCCCCGAGGGCATCCCGTACCACTCGGTCGAGACGCTGATCGTCGAGGCGCCGGACCAGGGGCATGAGACCACGTCGGAGGCCTACAGTTACCTTCTCTGGCTGCAGGCCATGTACGGCAAGGTCACCGGTGACTGGTCCAAGTTCAACGGCGCGTGGGCCCTCATGGAGAAGTACATGATCCCGACCCACGCCGACCAGCCGACGAACTCCTTCTACAACGCGTCCAAGCCGGCCACCTACGCGCCGGAGCTGGACACGCCGAACGAGTACCCGGCGAAGCTGGACACCTCGGTGCCGGTGGGTTCGGACCCGATCGCGGCCGAACTGAAGACCGCGTACGGCACGGACGACGTCTACGGCATGCACTGGCTGCAGGACGTCGACAACGTCTACGGCTACGGCGACACTCCGGGCGGCGGCTGCGAGGCCGGCCCGACGGCCGACGGGCCGTCGTACATCAACACCTTCCAGCGCGGGGCACAGGAGTCGGTGTGGGAGACGGTCCCGCAGCCGACCTGCGACGCCTTCAAGTACGGTGGCACGAACGGGTACCTGGACCTGTTCACCGGTGACTCGTCCTACGCCAAGCAGTGGAAGTACACGGACGCCCCGGACGCCGACGCGCGTGCGGTGCAGGCCGCGTACTGGGCGGACGTGTGGGCGAAGGCCCAGGGCAAGGGCGCCGATGTCTCCGCCACCGTCGGCAAGGCGGCGAAGATGGGCGACTATCTGCGCTACGCCATGTACGACAAGTACTTCAAGAAGATCGGCAACTGCGTCGGCCCGTCGACCTGCGCGGCCGGCACCGGCAAGGACGCCTCGGACTATCTGCTGTCCTGGTACTACGCGTGGGGCGGCGCGACCGACACCAGCGCGGGTTGGGCGTGGCGCATCGGGTCCAGCCATGTGCACGGCGGCTACCAGAACCCGCTGGCCGCGTACGCGCTCAGCTCGTATGCCGACCTGAAGCCCAAGTCGGCGACCGGCGCGGCGGACTGGAGCACGTCCCTCACCCGGCAGCTGGAGTTCTACCGCTGGCTGCAGTCCTCCGAGGGCGCCATCGCGGGCGGTGCGACGAACAGCTGGCAGGGCAGGTACGCGAGTCCGCCGGCCGGTACGTCGACGTTCTACGGCATGTACTACGACTGGGAGCCGGTCTACCACGACCCGCCCTCCAACCAGTGGTTCGGCTTCCAGGCCTGGTCGATGGAACGGGTGGCCGAGTACTACCAGCAGACCGGGAACGCCACGGCCAAGGCGGTCCTCGACAAGTGGGTGGCGTGGGCGCTGTCCAAGACCACGATCAACCCGGACGGCACCTACCAGATCCCCTCGACGCTCCAGTGGTCCGGCCAGCCCGACACCTGGAACGCCTCAAGTCCCGGCAGCAACAGCGGACTTCACGTCACCGTCGCCGACTACACGAACGACGTGGGCGTGGCGGCCGCGTACGCCAAGACGTTGACGTACTACGCCGCCAAGTCCGGCAACGCGACGGCGAAGTCGACGGCCAAGGCGTTGCTCGACGGCATGTGGGCCCACTACCAGGACAGCCTGGGGATCGCGGTACCGGAGACGCGGGCCGACTACAGCCGCTTCGGCGACAGCGTGTACGTGCCGAGCGGGTGGTCCGGGAAGATGCCGAACGGCGACGCGGTCAACTCGTCGTCGACGTTCGCCTCGCTGCGGTCCTTCTACCAGGACGACCCGGCGTGGTCGAAGATCGAGAGCTATCTGGCGGGCGGGGCCGCACCCTCGTTCACCTATCACCGGTTCTGGGCTCAGGCGGACATCGCGCTGGCGATGGGGTCGTACGCGGAGCTTCTTGAGTAGTCCCGGTGAATGCGGTGGTCGGCTGCGGGTTTCGTCGTGGCTGGTCGCGCAGTTCCCCGCGCCCCTTCGGGGCGCGACAGCCAGGTCGGCCGGGCGTCCCCCACCCGCACTGGGGGACGCCCGGCAACTGTCACACCGTGCAGTAAGCGCTTACCATCTCCCCTGCGGAAGGACATCCGTGCGAAGAACCCGCATCCTCACAGCCGTCCTGGCCCTCGCCGCCGGGTTACTCGCGGGCACGCCGCCCGCGCTCGCCGCCCACGAGACCGCGAAGGTCACGCTCGCCGCCGACAGCTACACCTGGCACAACGCCCGGATCGACGGCGGCGGTTTCGTCCCCGGGATCGTCTTCAACCGCAGGGAGAAGAACCTCGCCTACGCCCGTACCGACATCGGCGGCGCCTACCGCTGGCAGGAGTCGACGAAGACCTGGACGCCGTTGCTGGACTCGGTCGGCTGGGACCGGTGGGGCCACACGGGTGTGGTCAGCCTGGCCTCGGACTCGGTCGATCCGAACAAGGTGTACGCGGCCGTCGGGACGTACACCAACAGCTGGGACCCGACGAACGGGGCCGTGCTGCGCTCCTCCGACCGCGGTGCCAGCTGGCAGAAGACCGATCTGCCGTTCAAGCTGGGCGGCAACATGCCCGGGCGGGGCATGGGCGAACGGCTGGCGATCGACCCGAACAAGGACAGCGTGCTGTACCTGGGCGCGCCCAGTGGCAAGGGGCTGTGGCGTTCGACGGACTCCGGGGTGACCTGGGCGCAGGTGACCGACTTCCCCAACGTCGGTGATTACGTTCAGGATCCGACCGACACCAGCGGCTACGCCTCCGACAACCAGGGCATCACCTGGGTCACCTTCGACGAGTCGACCGGTACGGCCGGTACGGCGACGAAGACGATCTACGTCGGGGTCGCCGACCTGCAGAACTCGGTGTACCGCTCGACGGACGCGGGCGCCACCTGGACCCGGCTCGCCGGCCAGCCGACGGGATACCTCGCGCACAAGGGCGTACTGGACGCCGTCAACGGCTACCTGTATCTCTCCTACAGCGACAAGGGCGGCCCGTACGACGGCGGCAAGGGCCGGCTGTGGCGGTACGCGACCGCGACCGCCACCTGGACGGACATCAGCCCGGTGGCGGAGGCCGACACGTACTACGGCTTCTCGGGACTGACGGTCGACCGTCAGCACCCCGGCACCGTGATGGCGACGGCGTACAGCTCCTGGTGGCCGGACACCCAGCTCTTCCGCTCCACGGACAGCGGCGCGACCTGGACGAAGGCGTGGGACTACACGTCGTACCCCAACCGCTCGAACCGCTACACGATGGACGTCTCGTCGGCCCCGTGGCTCACCTTCGGCGCCAACCCGTCACCGCCCGAACAGACCCCGAAACTGGGCTGGATGACGGAGGCGCTGGAGATCGACCCGTTCAACTCGAACCGGATGATGTACGGGACGGGAGCCACGCTCTACGGCACCGAGAACCTGGGCAACTGGGACTCCGGCGGCCAGTTCACGGTCAAGCCGATGGTGCAGGGCCTGGAGGAGACGGCGGTCGACGACCTGGCCGCGCCCCCGTCCGGCGGGGCCCAGCTCTTCAGCGCGCTGGGTGACATCGGCGGCTTCCGCCACACGGACCTGACCAAGGTCCCCTCGCTGATGTACACGTCCCCCACCTTCACGACCACGACGAGCCTGGACTTCGCGGAGACGCATCCCAACACCGTGGTCAGGGTGGGCGATCTCGACTCCGGCCCGCACATCGCGTTCTCGACGGACAACGGGGCCAACTGGTTCGCCGGGGCGGACCCTTCGGGGGTGAGCGGCGGCGGTACGGTCGCCGCGGCCGCCGACGGCAGCCGGTTCGTCTGGAGCCCGGCGGGCACCGGCGTCCAGTACGCGACGGGCTTCGGCGCGTCCTGGTCGGCGTCGAGCGGGATCCCGGCCGGGGCGATCGTCGAGTCCGACCGCGTCGACCCGAAGACCTTCTACGGCTTCAAGTCCGGCAAGTTCTATGTCAGTACGGACGGCGGCGCGAACTTCACGGCGTCCGCCGCGACCGGCCTGCCCAGCGGCGACAGCGTGCGTTTCAAGGCGCTGCCCGGGACGAAGGGCGATGTGTGGCTGGCGGGCGGCGCCACGGACGGCGCGTACGGCCTGTGGCACTCCACGGACGGCGGCGCGAGCTTCACCAAACTCGCGAACGTCGACCAGGCCGACACGATCGGCTTCGGCAAGGCCGCGACCGGTGCCTCGTACCAGACCCTCTACACCAGCGCGAAGATCGGCGGAGTACGCGGCATCTTCCGCTCCACGGACAAAGGGACGACCTGGACGCGTATCAACGACGATGCCCACCAGTGGGGTTGGACGGGCGCGGCGATCACGGGTGACCCCCGGGTGTACGGCCGGGTGTACATCTCGACGAACGGCCGGGGCGTGATCTACGGCGACACGGCCGGAGGCGGTGACGACGGCGGAGGCGGCACGGATCCCACCCCGACCGGCGCCTGCGCGGTCACCTACCGGATCACCAACCAGTGGACGGGCGGCTTCCAGGCGGACGTCCAAGTCACCAACACGGGCTCGGCGTCCTGGACCGGCTGGTCCCTGGGCTGGTCCTTCCCGAACGGCCAGACCGTCGGCCAGCTCTGGAACGCCGACTGGACCCAGTCCGGCGCTTCCGTGACCGCGAAGAACGTCAGCTGGAACGGCACGGTCGCCGCCGGCTCCTCGGTGTCCTTCGGCTTCACGGGCACCTGGACCGGCGCCAACGACAAACCGGCGGCCTTCAAGCTGGGCGACCAGACCTGCACCGTCGCCTGACCGGCCGAGGGCGTGTGCCGCACCGGGCACGCGCCCTCTTCGGCCGCTCGGCCGGGGGGGCAGCGGGCGAGTTCAGCGGGTGCGATCAGCGGACGACCAGTCGGTGCGGTCCCGCCGGGCCCGGTTCGCCGATGACCAGGGCGCCCGGGACCTCGCCGGCGAGGAGGAGCCCGCCGGAGGTCTGGGCGTCGGCGAGGAGGAGCCGGGTCAGGTCGTCGGCGTCGCCGAAGTCGGTGTGCGGGGTGACCCGTGCGAGTGTCGGGGTCGGTGCCCAGCCAGCGCCAGCTCACCAGGTTGCCTGCGTCGGTGTGGACGCTGACCACGACCCGGTCGAGGGCCTCGACCTGGCATGCGGTGGCCGCTAGGGCGCTGCCCGCGGAGAGTGCGGTCAGGCCGGCGCCGACCAGGGCGGCCGTGGTGGTGAGCGCTGCCAGGACGGCTGAGCGGCGTCTGCGAATGCGGGTGCTGCACGGGACATGCCTTCCGGGAGACGGACGGGGGTCCTTCGTCAGTCGGCGCCGTCCGCCCGGGAGTTGCCGTATCTTTCGGCCAGTTCGGCGACCGTACGGGCGATGCGTTCGCGCAGCTCGGGCGGGTCCAGGACCTCGATGTCCGTGCCCAGGCGCAGGAATTCGGCGACAGCGTGGTCGACCGACTCGATGGGGATCCGAGCCAGTGTCCAGGCGTCGGCCGTCCCCACCCCCACCGCTCTGGGGAACGTGACGCCCGGCGCCAGCCGGACCAGGGTTTCGCCGCCGCCGTACAGCCTCGCGTGGAAGTCGCGCTGGTAGGCCGTCCAGTACGCGGCCAGGTCGAAGCCGTCCGGGCGGGTGAACCCCTCCTCCGATGAGGCCAGTTCGAGGATCTGGTCGACCCGGTAGGTGCGTGGGCCCGGGGCCGCCACGACGTACCAGCGGCCCGCCTTCAGGACCAGCCCGTACGGCTCCAGGCGCCGCCGTACATCGGTCGGCTCACGCCAGCGGCGGTACCGGACGTCCAGGGCGCGGCCGTTCCAGACGGCTTCGGCGACGGCGGGGAGATGGGGGACCTCCCCGGTGTCCGCGTACCAGCCGGGGGCGTCGAGGTGGAAGCGGCCGCTGATCCGGTCGGCGTGGGCGCGTAGCTCCGGCGGGAGGGCGGCGCGCACCTTGAGCTGGGCAGCGGCCAGGATCGGTCCCAGGCCGAGGTCGGCGGCGGGACCGGGGGCGCCGGCCAGGAAGAGGGCCTCGGCCTCCGGGGCGGTGAGGCCGGTGAGGCGGGTACGCCAGCCGTCGAGGAGGCGGTAACCGCCGGCGTGGCCCGCGTCGCCGTACAGCGGAACGCCGGTCGCGCTCAGGGCCTCGACGTCCCGGTAGACCGTGCGGACGGACACCTCCAGCTCCGCGGCGAGCTGGGCGGCGGTCATCCGGCCCCGGGTCTGGAGCAGCAGCAGGATCGAGACGAGTCGGCTGGACTTCACCGGCCCAGAATCCCAGTTTCCACTGACAGAAGGTGTCAGTGGAGCCGAACTAGCGTCCCGTACATGAGCTTCACGGAAAAACTGCTGACCGTGCCGCGCCCCATCGAGGTAGCCGGCCGGCACATCAAGCGCTACCACGTCACCGCCGACCCCGCGGGCATCGCGCCCGACATCGAGAAGGCGGCGTACGCGATCCTCCCCGAACTGTTGCCGGAGCCGGACGGCACCCCGCCCGCGACCTTCGTCGTGCTGCACAGGGGCGCGGACACCGGCGCCTACCTCAACGCGTACAGCTGGGTGTGGGACAACGTGCTCCACTTCCGGGGCGCCTCGGCGGGCCAGCCGGTCCTCGGCTGTCCGGACACGGACCCGACCCACTTCGTCAGGCCCGACCTGCCGTGGATCGGCTGCGTCTGGGAGCTGCCGCCGATCCGGCACGAACGGGACGCCTGGGTACGGCACCTGCTCACGCCCGATGTCCCGGACCTGGAGGCCTACTTGGCCGACTCCCTGCCCGAAGGAACCACCGGGGAGCGCGTATGAGCAGCCCGCACGACTTCGACTTCCTCCACGGTGAGTGGGAGGTCCGCAACCGCCGCCGTACCGACTTCCTCGACCCGGACAGCGACTGGGAGGAGTTCGACGCCGTCAGCCGCTGCCGGCCGCTGTTCGACGGCGCCGCGAACGTCGACGAGATCGACATGCCGCGGCTGGGGGCGAAGGGCGCGACCCTGCGGCTCTTCGACCGGGAGACCGGGCAGTGGTCGCTGAACTGGGCGACGAACCGCACCGGGAAGCTGTTCCCGCCGGTCGTCGGGCGGTTCACGGGCGGCCGCGGGGAGTTCTACGGCGACGACAGGTACGACGGCCGGAACGTACGGGTGCGGTTCGTGTGGTCGGGGATCTCCCCCACCGGTGCACGCTGGGAGCAGGCGTTCTCGGTGGACGGCGGGGCGACCTGGCTGACCAACTGGACGATGGACTTCAGCCGTCCGCCGGTTTCCTGAACGCCCGGACGCCGAAACGGGGGTCGGGGCGGCGGCGGTCCTGGTCGGGCAGGGCCGCCAGCCGTTCGGCGAACTCCGCCACGCGGGGGTCGTCGGGCCGCAGCACCGTGAACCAGCCGCGCCGCAGGTCGGCGATGGTGGAACGGGGGGTGCGGCCCTGGCCGCGGCCGGAGAAGGCGGCCTGCCCGGCGGGGAGCAGGCCGTGCGCGACGGCGTGTGCCGACACGAGGCCGGCCGCGTCCGGCGCCGGGCGGCGCGGGCGCGCGGCGAGGACCGCGTCGATGTCGCTGCCGACGTCGTGCGCGGCGGCCTTGTCGACGGTCGTGACGTACACCCCGCCGGGCCGCAGCACCCGCGCGCACTCGGCGACAACGGTGTGGACCTCGGCGGCGTCGGCTATGAGATGAAGCAGCCAGACGGTGGTCACCGCGTCGAACGTGGCGTCCGGGAAAGGGAGTTGACGGCCGTCGGCGAGCACGACCGCCCCCGGCAGCCGGGTCGCCGCCATCCGTGCCATGCCGTACGCGCGGTCCGCCCCGGTCACCTGGCACGCGGGGCGGGCGGCGGCGAGGCGGCGGGTGACGATGCCGGTGCCGCAGGCGAGGTCGAGGAGGCGGCCGGGGCGGTCGGGGATCAGGCCGAGGACGGCGTCCGCGGCCGCCTCGGCGCGGGGTTCGCCGCCGCGTGTCGCGTCGTAGACCCCGGCTTCCTTGTCGTAATCGAGCACATGGCTCAGTGTGCGCCGTGACCTGGGGCGATTGCCTCCACCCTGCGGGCGAGTTCGAAGTCCAAGGCGGTGACGGCGCCGCCCACGCTGTGGGTGTTCACGGTGAGGGTGACCGTGTGGTAGCCGAGGGTGAGGTCGGAGTGGTGGTCGAGCTCGTCCTGGATGCGGGCGATGTGCACGACCAGTGCCGTGGCGGCGAAGTGCGAGTCGAGCCGGTAGGCGCGGGCGAGCCGGTCGCCGTCCAGCGACCACCCCGGCAACTCGGCCAGCCGGTCCTCGATCTCCTGCTGCGCCAGCGGTGCGACGGCCATGGTGCGGCTTCCTTCCCTGGGATACCCGGAGGCGTACGAGGGTTCAGCCTGCCACGACCAGGCCTTCCGGGCGCGTACGCTCCGCGGTGCGCGTCGCCTCGCGGCCGGCGTCCTCGGCGGGAACCGCCGGCTCGGCCCGGCCGGCCGCCCCCTCCTCGACTACGGTCGTCCGCATGACCACTGTCGCCGCCGGCCCCGCCGCCTCCCCGTCCGCCCCCGACGGGAAGGGGGTCGGCCCGCTGCTGCGCGCCTGGCGGGAGCGGCGGCGGGTCAGCCAGCTGGAGCTGGCCCTGCGCGCCGACTCCTCGGCCCGGCACATCAGCTTCGTCGAGACCGGCCGCTCGCGGCCCAGCGAGGAGATGGTGCTGCGGCTGGCCGAGCACCTGGACGTGCCGGTGCGGGAGCGCAACGCGCTGCTGCTGGCGGCCGGTTACGCCCCGCACTACCCGGAGACCCCGCTGGACGACCCGGCGCTGGACGCGCTGCGCGACGGCATGGAGCGGCTGATCCAGGGCTACGAGCCGTACCCGGCGCTGGTCGTGGACGCCACGTACACCGTGGTCGCCGCCAACCGGGGCATCTCGATGCTGCTGGAGGGCGTACCGGAGTCGCTGCTGGTGCCCGTGCCGAACGCGATGCGGCTGACCCTGCATCCGCAGGGCCTGGCACCGCGGATCCGCAACCTGCGCGAGTGGCGCGGGCACCTGCTGGAGCAGATGCAACGGCAGATCGCGCTGCACCGCTCGGACGCGCTGCGGGAGTTGTACGAGGAGGTCGTCGGCTATCCGGCCCCGGCGGGCGTGGACGACGGCCGACCCGCCGAGCCCGTCGCCTGGTTCGCGCTGCCGATGCGGATCGAGCACCAGGGGCGGGTGCTGTCGTTCGTGTCGTCGATCTCGACGTTCAACACCCCGATGGACGTGACGGTCGCCGAGCTGGCCATCGAGACGTTCCTGCCGGCGGATCCGGCGACGAGCAAGTACCTGCACTCACTGGCGAGTTGACGGACGAGGTTGCCTCGACCAGGTGTGCGAGGCGGCATCGCGTGGCACACTGCTCCCCGTACTTGTGCACGTAGGGGAGGCGTGGCGTGAGTGAGCGGCGTGCTGCGCCCACCGTAGGGCAGGTCGTGCTCGGCAAGCGGTTGCAGGAACTGCGGGAGGCCTCGGGCCTCGGCCGGGACGAGGCGGCGCGGGTGTTGCGGGTGGCGCAGGCGACCGTACGGCGGATGGAGATGGCCGAGGTCGCGCTGAAGATCCCGTACGTCCAGGTGCTGCTGGAGACGTACGGGGTGCCCGAGGAGGAGCACGCCGCGTTCGTGCGGCTGGCCGAGGAGGCCAACCAGCCGGGCTGGTGGCAGCGGTTCCACGACGTGCTGCCGGACTGGTTCAGCCTGTACGTGAGCCTGGAGGGCGCGGCCCGGGTCATCCGCTCCTACGAACCGCACTTCCTGCCCGGCCTGTTGCAGACCGAGGCGTATGCGCGGGCCGTGCTGGAGGCCGGGACGATAGGCCACAGCGACCCCGCGGCCGTGGAACGGCATGTGTCGCTGCGCCTGACCCGGCAGCGGCTGCTGGAGCAGGACGATCCGCCGCACCTGTGGGTGATCATGGACGAGACGGTGCTGCGGCGCCCGGTCAGCACCGACTGCGGGATGATGCGCGAGCAGGTCGACAAGCTCCTCGCCTTCGTCGAACGGGACCGGATCACGCTCCAGATCGCCGAGTTCGCGAGCGGCCCGCACCCGGGGACGTACGCGCCGTTCACGCTGTTCCGGTTCGCCGAACCGGAGCTGCCCGACATGGTCTTCACCGAGTATCTGACCGGCGCCCTGTACCTGGACTCCCGCGACGAGGTCGGCGCCCATCTGGAGGTGCTGGACCACATGACGGCCCGTGCCGCGTCGGCGCAGCGGACCGAGGAACTGCTGCGGGAGTACCGTGACAACCTCTGAGGAGCAGAGACCGTGACCGCATCCGAGCCCGCACCCACCGCCGTCGACACCAGCCGGCCGCATCCGGCGCGAGTGTACGACTGGTGGCTGGGCGGCAAGGACAACTACCCGGTGGACGAGGAACTCGCCCGGAAGATCCTCGCCGTGGACGGCACGGTGCTGCGCGGGGCGCGCGCCAACCGCCGGTTCATGCAGCGGGCGGTGCGCGTCGTCGCCGAGTCCGGGACCCGGCAGTTCCTGGACATCGGCACCGGCATCCCCACGGAACCGAATCTGCACCAGGTGGCGCAGGGCGTCGCAGCGGAGTCGAGGGTGGTGTACGCGGACAACGACCCGATCGTGCTGCGGCACGCGGAGGCCCTGCTGCGCGGCACGCCCGAGGGCAGCACCGCCTATGTCCACGCCGACGTCCGCGACCCCGACACCCTGCTGGCCCAGGCCGCCGAGACCCTGGACTTCGCGGAGCCGATCGCCCTGTCGCTGGTGGCGCTGACCCACTACCTCGACGACGACCCGGACGGCGACGACGTCCACGGGCTGCTGAAGAGGTACGTCGACGCGCTCGCCCCGGGCAGCCATCTGATCCTGTCCCAGGTCACGCCGGACCTCAGTCCCGAGGCCGTGGCGCAGGCGGCCGCGCACTTCCGGCGCAGCGGAACACCCTTCCACCCGCGTCCGCTGACCGGTTTCCACCGCTTCTTCGACGGACTGGAACTGCTCGGCCCCGGGGTGATCCCGGTCTCCGGCTGGCGCCCGGACCCCGAGGACGTGGCCCTCCAGCAGGAGGGCATCGTGCCGGTGTACGGAGCTGTGGCCCGCAAGGCCTGAGCCGTTCGGTCGCCCCGGACCGACGACCCGGTCGTACGGCTCGGCCGGGTGACCCGTTCGGATCGTCTGGACAGGTGCGTTCCCGCGCCCGCCCCTAGCGTCGAAGCCAAGGGTGAGCAAGGGAGCGCAGGTGACCGGCACGCAGACACCTCCCAGGGAGCCCGGTGCGGCGCTGCTCGGTGCCGCCCGGTTCTTCAGCCCCGGCACGCCCGCGCCCGATCTGCACAGCGTGGCCCTGACCGGCGGCCGGGAGGCGGACGCGTTCCACCGGGACCGCTGGAGCCACGACAAGGTCGTGCACTCCACGCACGGCGTGCACCGCACCGGCTCCTGCCGCTGGAAGGTGTACGTCAAGGACGGGATCATCACCTGGGAGACCCAGGAGACGGACTACCCGTCGGCCGGCCCCGACCGCCCCGAGTACGAGCCGCGCGGCTGCCCGCGCGGTGCCGCGTTCTCCTGGTACACGTACTCGCCGACCCGGGTGCGCTACCCGTATGTCCGGGGCGTGCTGCTGGAGATGTACCGGGAGGCGAGGAGCCGGCTGCGGGACCCGGTGGCCGCCTGGGCGGACATCCAGAACGACCCCGAGCGGCGCCGCCGTTACCAGCGGGCGCGTGGCAAGGGCGGTCTGGTGCGGGCCACTTGGGACGAGGCGGTGGAGATCGTCGCCGCCGCCCAGGTGCACACCATCGCGGCCTACGGGCCGGACCGGATCGCCGGCTTCTCACCCACCCCTGCGATGTCGATGGTGTCCCACGCGGCCGGCGCCCGGTACCACTCCCTCATCGGCGCCCCGATGCTGTCGTTCTACGACTGGTACGCCGACCTCCCGGTGGCCTCACCGCAGGTCTTCGGCGACCAGACGGACGTCCCGGAGTCGGGCGACTGGTGGGACGCGGCCTATCTGATGATGTGGGGTTCGAACGTCCCGGTGACCCGCACCCCGGACGCACACTGGATCGCGGAGGCCCGTTACCGCGGTCAGAAGGTGGTGGTCGTCGCCCCCGACCACGCGGACAACGCCAAGTTCGCCGACGAGTGGCTGCACCCGCACCCGGGGACGGACGGCGCACTGGCACTGGCGATGGGACACGTCGTCCTGAAGGAGTTCTTCGTCGACCGGGAGACCCCGTTCTTCGCGGACTACGTACGGAGGTTCACCGACCTGCCCTTCCTGGTCACCCTCACCGAACGGGACGGCGCGTACGTGCCGGGCAAGTTCCTGCGCGCCACCGATCTCGGGCAGCGGGGCGAGGGTGCCGAGTGGAAGACGGTCGTCCTGGACGCGGCGTCCGGCCGCGCGGTCGTCCCGAACGGCTCCCTGGGCTTCCGTTGGACCGAGACCGGCAGGGGCCGCTGGAACCTCGAACTCGGGACCATCGAACCGTTGTTGAGCCTGTACGGCAGTGAGGTCGCGAGCGGGGTCGAGGTGCTGCTCCCGCGCTTCGACACGGACGGCGGCGAGCACGGACGGGGCCACGGGGAGGTGCTGCGGCGCGGGGTGCCGGCGACCCGGCTGGGCGGGACCGACGGCCCTCTCGTGACGACGGTGTTCGACCTGCTGGTGGCACAGTACGGGGTGTGGCGGCACGGCCTGCCGGGCGCCTGGCCCGCGAGCTACGAGGACGCGGGTACCCCGGGCACCCCCGCCTGGCAGGAGCGGCACACCTCGGTCCCGGCCGCCAAGTGCGTGAAGATCGCGCGGGAGTTCGCGCGGACCGCGGAGCGCTCCAAGGGCCGCTGCATGATCCTGATGGGCGCGGGCACCAACCACTGGTTCCACTCGGAGACCATCTACCGCACCTTCCTGGCCCTGCTCCAGCTGACCGGCTGCCAGGGCCGCAACGGCGGCGGCTGGGGGCACTACGTCGGCCAGGAGAAGTGCCGCCCGGTCACCGGCTGGGCCACTCTGGCCTCCGCCGACGACTGGTCCCGGCCACCGCGCCAGATGATCGGCACGGCCTACTGGTTCCTCCACACCGACCAGTGGCGCTACGACCGTTTCGGCGCCGACGTCCTGGCCTCGCCGCTCGGTGAGGGCAGGTTCGCCGGGATGACGGGCGCGGACTGCCTGGCGCTGTCGGCCCGTTCGGGCTGGATGCCGTCGTACCCGACCTTCGACCGCAACCCTCTGGAACTGGGCGGTGTGTTCGGCGACCCGGTGGCCAAAGCGGCGGCCGAACTCCGGGCGGGGACGCTGAAGTTCGCCTGCGAGGACCCGGACGCCCCGGAGAACTGGCCGCGGGTTCTGACCCTGTGGCGGGCCAACCTGCTGGGCTCGTCGGCGAACGGCGCCGAGTACTTCACCAGGCATCTGCTGGGCACGCACTCCTCGCTGCGCGCCGAGGAGGCGGCCCCGGGCGAGCGGCCCCGGGACGTGACCTGGCGGGAGGAGGCGCCCGAGGGCAAGCTGGACCTGCTGCTCTCGCTGGACTTCCGGCAGACCTCCTCCACCCTGCTGTCGGACGTCGTACTGCCGGCCGCCACCTGGTACGAGAAGCACGACCTGTCGTCGACCGACATGCACCCCTACGTGCACTCGTTCACCCCGGCCGTGGACCCGCCCTGGCAGGCGCGCACCGACTTCGACATCTTCAAGGCGCTGGCCGAGCGGCTGAGCGAGCTGGCCGTGCGCCATCTCGGGGTACGCAGGGACCTGGTGGCCGCGCCGCTCCAGCACGACACCCCGGACGAGATCGCCCAGCCCGGCGGGGTGGTGCGGGACTGGAAGCGCGGGGAGTGCGAACCGGTGCCCGGGCAGACCATGCCGAACCTGGTCGTGGTCGAACGGGACTACACGGCGATCGGCGGCAGATTCGCGGCCCTCGGACCCCTGGTGGAGCAACGGGGCCTGCCCGCCAAGGGCATCGCCCTCATGCCGGACCAAGAGGTCGCGCATCTGCGGGAGTTGAACGGTACCGGCTTCGAAGGCCGCCCCTCCCTCGACACCGCGGTCAAGGCGGCGAACACCATCCTGGCGCTGTCCGGCACCACCAACGGCCGGCTCGCCACCCAGGGCTTCCGCACCCTGGAGCAGCGCACCGGGCAGGAGATGGCCCAGCTGGCCGCCGAGCACGAGGGCAAGCGGGTCACGTACGCCGACACCCAGGCGGCACCGGTCCCGGTGATCACCTCTCCGGAGTGGTCGGGCAGCGAGTCCGGCGGCCGTCGCTACACGGCGTTCACCCTCAACACCGAGCATCTCAAGCCCTGGCACACGCTCACCGGCCGCCAGCACTTCTTCCTCGACCACGACTGGATGCACGAACTGGGCGAGGCGCTCCCGGTGTACCGGCCGCCGCTGGACATGAACCGGCTCTTCGGCGAACCGCGCCTCGGTCCGGACGGACAGCGGGAGGTGACGGTCCGTTACCTGACCCCGCACAGCAAGTGGTCGATCCACTCCGAGTACCAGGACGACCTGTTCATGCTCGCGCTCTCCCGGTCCGGCCAGAACATCTGGATGTCCCCGCAGGACGCGGACGCGATCGGGGTGTCGGACAACGACTGGATCGAGGCGGTCAACCGCAACGGCGCGGTCGTGGCCCGTGCGGTCGTCTCGCACCGGATGCCGCCCGGCACGGTGTACATGCACCACGCCCAGGAACGCACGGTGGCCGTCCCCAAGACGGAGACCACCGGCATGCGCGGCGGCATCCACAACTCGCTGACCCGGCTGATCCTCAAGCCCTCGCACCTGATCGGCGGCTACGCCCAGCTGTCCTGGGCCTTCAACTACCTGGGCCCGACCGGCAACCAGCGCGACGAGGTGACGGTGATCCGCCGCCGCGGCCAGGAGGTCGAGTACTGATGCCCCGTGACGGAGTCACTATCGGACGCTGCATGGCCCAGATCGCGATGGTCATGAACCTCGACAAGTGCATCGGCTGCCACACCTGTTCGGTCACCTGCAAGCAGGCGTGGACCAACCGGCGGGGCATGGAGTACGTCTGGTTCAACAACGTCGAGACCCGGCCCGGCCAGGGCTATCCACGCCGTTACGAGGACCAGGAGACCTGGCGCGGCGGCTGGGAGCTGAACCGGCGCGGCGCGCTGAAGCTCAAGGCGGGCGGCCGGCTGCACAGACTTGCCGGGATCTTCGCCAACCCCAGGCTCCCGGAGATCAAGGACTACTACGAACCCTGGACGTACGACTGCAAGAACCTCATCGACGCCCCGCTCGGCGACGACTACCCGGTCGCTTGGCCGGTCTCCCAGCTCGACGGCAAGCCGATGAAGATCGAGTGGTCGTCGAACGGGGACGACAACCTGGCCGGCGCCCGCGCCCACGACGACCTGGACCCGATGATCGAGCGCACCCGCCAGCAGGCCTCGGACAAGGTCAGGTTCGAGTTCGAGCAGAGCTTCATGTTCTATCTGCCGCGCATCTGCGAGCACTGCCTCAACCCGTCGTGTGTGGCCTCCTGCCCGTCCGGGGCGATGTACAAGCGGGTCGAGGACGGCATCGTCCTCGTCGACCAGGACACGTGCCGGGGCTGGCGGATGTGCGTGACCGGATGCCCGTACAAGAAGGTCTACTTCAACCACGCCACCGGCAAGGCCGAGAAGTGCACCCTGTGCTCTCCGCGCCTGGAGGTGGGGCTGCCGACGGTCTGCTCGGAGACCTGCGTGGGCCGGCTGCGCTATCTCGGGGTGATCCTCTATGACGCCGACCGGGTGACGGCGGCGGCCGAGACCAAGGACGAGAAGGCGCTGTACGAGGCCCAGCTGGGCGTCTTCCTGGACCCGGAGGATCCGGCGGTGCGGCAGGCCTGCGCGGAGGCGGGTATTCCGGACGACTGGCTGGAGGCGGCCCGCCGTTCCCCCGTGTACCGGCTGATCCACACCTACCGGGTGGCCCTGCCCCTGCACCCGGAGTACCGCACCATGCCGATGGTCTGGTACATCCCGCCGCTGTCCCCCGTCGTGGAGGCCCTGTCCGAGACGGGCCACGACGGTGAGGACGCCCAGAACCTCTTCGCCGCGATCGACACCCTGCGGATCCCCCTCGCCTACCTGGCCGAGCTGTTCACGGCGGGCGACACCGCTCCGGTGCGGGCGTCCCTGGAGAAGCTGGCCGCCATGCGCTCCCACATGCGGGCGCTCAACCTCGGCGAGGAACCGGACGCGCGGATCTGCGCCGAGGTGGGGATGACCGCGGCGGAGATCGAGGCGATGTACCGGCTGCTGGCGATCGCCAAGCACGAGGACCGGTACGTGATCCCGACCGCGGCGGTCGGCGACGCACGCCGGCTGGAGGAGTCCGCGCTCCCGGACGGGTGCAGCCTCGACCACGACGGCGGCCCGGGCATGGGCGGCGACGGGCCCTTCGGCCAGGACTCGGGCCGGAAACTGCTCCCCCTGGTGTCGGTGGAGAACTTCCACCTGCTGCGCAGACGGCAGACCGCCGGCACCCCGGACGAGGCTAAGGAGGCCTGATGTCCACGGACGCGGTGTTCTACCAGGCGGCGGCGCTCTGCCTCACCTACCCGGACGACGACTTCATCGCCCGGCTGCCGCTGCTGCGCGAAGCAGCCCCGCAACTGCGGGAGTTCACCGACCATGCGGCGGTGACCCCGCCGCAGGAGCTGGCCGCGCACTATGTGCAGGTCTTCGACTTCAAGAACCGGCACAGCCTCTACCTCAGTTGGTGGCACGACGGCGACACCCGCCGCCGGGGCATGTCCCTGGTCCGCTTCAAGGACGTCTACAAGGCGTACGGCATGGAGTTCACCGGCGAGGAACTGCCGGACTTCCTGCCCGCGGTCCTGGAGTTCACGGCACGCACCGGCAACACGGACCTGCTCACCGAGCACCGTGACTGCCTGTCGGAGCTCCGGCGCAGGCTCACCGACTTCGGCACGCCGTACGCGTGCGTGCTGGACGCGGTCTGCGCGGCCCTGCCGACCGCACGCACCGGAGCCCGCCCATGAGCGTCCTCCTATGGGGCGCCCTGCCCTACGTCGCGTGCGCGCTGCTCGCCGCCGGGCTGGTCCCTACACCCGCCTGGTCCACATGTTCAGCGCCCCTCTCCAGTACCTCTTCCGCCCCTACGTGGTGTACCGAAGCCGGGACCCCCACCAGCTGGGCCCCCGCCCGGAACGCCGAGGCTGGGAGACCACCCGCCACTGACCCCCAGCCGCTCCCGGCGGTGCCTCACCCGGCCGCATCCCTCTCGTCGTCCACGATCTCCGCGTCCACCACTCCCTCTTCCTCGGCCTCGGGCGGCCGCTGTTCTTCGGCCGAACCGCCGGAGGCAGCCGCGTACATGGCCTGGCCCATGCGCTGGCTGACGGTCGCCAGTCTCTCCACGCCCTGGCGGAGTTCCGCGGTGTCCGCGTTGCGGTCCAGCAGGGCCTTGAGCTCGGTGATCGCCGATTCCACGTCGGTCTTCGTGTCCGCCGGTACGCGGTCCTCGTTGTCGCGGATGAACTTCTCGGTCTGGTAGACGAGTTGCTCGGCCTGGTTGCGGGTCTCGGCGGCCTCGCGGCGGTTGCGGTCCTCCTCGGCGTACTGCTCGGCCTCCCGCATCATGCGGTCGATGTCGTCCTTGGGGAGGGCGGAGCCGCCGGTCACGGTCATCTTCTGCTCACGCCCGGTCGCCAGGTCCTTCGCCGAGACGTGCATGATCCCGTTCGCGTCGATGTCGAAGGCGACCTCGATCTGCGGTACCCCGCGCGGTGCCGGCGGCAGCCCGGTGAGGTCGAAGACGCCGAGCTTCTTGTTGTAGGCGGCGATCTCCCGTTCGCCCTGGTAGACCTGGATACCCACGGAGGGCTGGTTGTCGGCGGCGGTCGTGAAGATCTCCGAACGCCGGGTCGGGATCGTGGTGTTGCGCTCGATCAGCTTCGTCATGATGCCGCCCTTGGTCTCGATGCCCAGGGACAGCGGGGTGACGTCCAGCAGCAGGACGTCCTTGACGTCACCGCGGATGACGCCTGCCTGGAGGGCGGCGCCGACCGCCACCACCTCGTCCGGGTTGACCCCCTTGTGCGGGTCCTTGCCGGTGAGTTCCTTGACCAGGTCGGTGACGGCGGGCATCCGGGTCGAGCCGCCGACCAGGATCACATGGTCGATCGCGGACAGCTCCACGCCCGCGTCCTTGACGGCCTGGTGGAACGGCTTCTTGCAGCGGTCCAGCAAGTCCGCGGTCAGCTCCTGGAACTGAGCCCGCGTCAGCTTCTCGTCCAGATGCAGCGGACCCTCGGCTGATGCCGTGACGTACGGCAGGTTGACCGACGTCTCCGTGGACGAGGACAGCTCGATCTTCGCCTTCTCGGCGCCCTCGCGCAGCCGTTGCAGCGCCATCTTGTCGTTGCCCAGGTCGATGCCGTACTGCCCCTTGAAGCGTTTGACCAGGTGCTCCACGACCCGCTGGTCCCAGTCGTCGCCGCCCAGGTGCGTGTCGCCGTTGGTGGCCTTGACCTCGATCACGCCGTCGCCGATCTCGAGGAGGGAGACGTCGAAGGTTCCGCCCCCGAGGTCGAAGACGAGGACCGTCTGCTCCTCGCCCCGGTCGAGGCCGTAGGCGAGCGCCGCGGCGGTCGGCTCGTTGATGATCCGCAGCACCTTCAGGCCGGCGATTTCCCCGGCCTCCTTGGTGGCCTGCCGCTGCGAGTCGTCGAAGTACGCCGGCACGGTGATCACCGCGTCGGTGACGTCCTCGCCGAGGTACGCCTCGGCGTCCCGCTTCAGCTTCTGCAGCACCCGCGCCGACAGCTCCTGGGCCCGGTACCGCGTGCCGTCGACGCTCCCGCTCTCCGGGAACCGCCAGGCGCCGTCGCCCATGTGCCGCTTCACCGAGCGGGCGGTGCGGTCCACGTTGGTCACCGCCTGCCGCTTGGCGACCTCGCCGACCAGCACATCGCCGTTCTTCGCGAAGGCCACCACCGACGGGGTGGTGCGCGCCCCCTCGGCGTTGGTCACGACGGTGGGCTCACCGCCCTCCAGGACGGCCACCACCGAGTTCGTCGTACCGAGGTCGATCCCGACCGCACGTGTCATGTCCGTCCCCTTCCATCCAGGGCACTTCCCCGACTCCAGCACAAAACTTGAGCGGGCCGTTGTCAATGCCGGGTACCCCGTAAACGACGATGCCGCGCCCCGGGACGGGGACGCGGCATCCGAGGGGGTACGACGGTCAGGCGAGCTTCGCGTCCAGGGTGATGGTGGTGCCGGCCAGGGCCTGGCTGACCGGGCAGTTCTTCTTGGCGTCCTCGGCGGCGGCGGCGAAGCCGGCCTCGTCCAGGCCGGGCACCGTGCCCTCGACGGTCAGGTGGATCCCGGTGATGCCCTCGCCCGGCTGGAACTTGACGTCGGCGTTGGTCACCAGCCTGGTGGGCGGGGTGCCGGCCCCGGCGAGGGCGTGCGAGAGGGCCATGGAGAAGCAGCTGGAGTGGGCGGCCGCGATCAGCTCCTCGGGGCTGGTCTTGCCGTTGGACTCCTGGGACCGCGAGGCCCACGTGACCGGCTGGTCGCCGATACCGGAGGAGTCGAAGGTGATGACACCGTTGCCCTCAAGGAGATTGCCCTCCCAGACGGTGTGCGCGATGCGCGTGACGGCCATGGTTGTTCCTTTCAGCGTGTGAAGGCGAAAGAACCGGTTTCGCTGCCTCCATCCGATCACATCCCGGCTCACCGCACGCGGAAGACCGGCCCACGGGGGGTGAACGGCAGGCGACGCCCGTCGGGGACGAGGTAGGCGTGCTCGCGCCGCACCCGCAGGACGTCGCACCAGCCGTCGGTGATCACCAGGACCGGTGCGGTCGGCGGGAAGTCGTCCGCGCGCTGCAACAGGTCGATCCCGGGCTGGAGGACGGTACCGCCCCGGCCGTGCACCCGGACCCGCCCGGCGATCTCGGTCGTCGGCAGGTACCCGGCGTCGTGCGGGGCCGCGTCGCAGAACACGACACGGGCCGCCGGCACGTCCCGGGCCTCGGCGTAGGAGGCGATGGCGCCCAGGGCCTTGCCGAGCAGGGTGCGGTCCATGGAGCCGGAGGTGTCCAGGACCACGCCGAAGGTGCAGCGGGCGACCTCCTCGGGCGGGAAGTACCGGCCGGCGCGCGGGATGTCCGGGGTGGACGACTGCCGGCGGGAGGGCCGGGCGTACGACCGGACGGCTTCCGGCCGGGGCACGAACTCGTCGAACCAGCGGGCGAGCTGCGCGTCCCAGGGCAGCGGCGGATGGCTGAGCGCGCGGATCTCCTCGACCAGGCCGCCGGGCAGGAACCCGCGGTCCTGCGCTTGGTGCAGGTCGAGACCCTGGCCGAGGCCCCGGCGGTAGAACTCGTCGAGGTCGACACAGGCGCCGGGCGGCCCGAGCGGCGCGCCCAGGACGTCACCGCGCCCCTTGCCGCGCAGAGTGGCGAGGCGCCGCATCCGGCGCAGGTCGACGGCGATCCGGTCGTACACCTCCTCCGCCGACAGGTCCTTCAGCTCCGGGTCGTGCAGGAGGCCTTCGGGCATGGTGCCGACGCGCATCTCGACCAGCCAGCCGTTGATGACGTAGTCGCAGGCGACGTTGAAGAGGTAGGGGTCGCGGCCACCGAGGCGGTCGCCGTGGCGCAGGGCGGCGTGCAGCATCTCGTGGGCGAGGACGAACCGCCACTCCTCGTCGTCAAGGGTGCGCAGCGGGTTGACGTAGATCTCGCCGGCCTCGGGGTTGACCGCGGCGATCGCGATGTCGTGGGCGCGGGCCAGCTCGGCGTCGGCGACCAGCTTGATGCCGGCCGCGATCCCGCCGAGCAGCGGATAGGAGGAGACGAACCAGCTCAGCGCCTTTTCCCAGGGGCGCAGCGGGGTCGGCGGCCCGGTCATGGAGGTGCGGCGGCCGCCGGCCAGGTCCATCGCCCGGGACATGGTCCGGGTCAGCGCGTGCGCGAACGCGACCTGCCAGTCGGGGACTTGGCCGGCCCACTTGTCCCAGGGCAGGAGGATCTGGTCGGGCTCGCCGCCGCTGGTGCCGCCGCGCTCGTAGGCGGCCGGGACGCCGCCGACACGGCGCCAGCCGGCGGCCAGCCGGTCCTCGTCACCCTCCGGATAGGACGCGGGCAGATGATCCGGTGCCTCGCCGACCGGGAAGGTCCCCAGGAAACGGTTGACGACGGTGCAGCGGGCGGCGAGGTCGTAGCGGTCGGGCTCGGTGCGCGGCCCGGTGGCGGCGGGCAGGTGGCCGAAGCCGAGATGGATCGTGCAGTGGGCCAACGCCCAGGCCCACTCGGCCGGTTCGGCGCGCCGGGTGGCGTGGGCGTGCAGGACTCCGTTGGAGTCGGCCCGTACCAGCCCTTCGTGGGGCGCCAGTTCACACGTCTCGTGCCGGCAGAGGGTGAACTCGACGGCCTGCAGGGCCGGGTTGGCGCGCAGCAGCTCGACCCCGGCCGCGAAGTTCTCCGCCGCGGGGTCCTTCTTCTGTTCCTTCTTCTGGTCCTTCCGGCCGCCGCGGCTCATCGTCGGGCTTCCACCAGCCGGGGCATGTCCCGGGCGGCCTCGATCAGGAACCAGGAGGGCAGCACGGGGTTGCCCTCGGCGTCGGAGGCGATGACGGTCTGGGCGACCTCGACGGAGATCTCGGCGAGCTGCACGAGCAGCGACTTGGCGCGGTACGCGGTCTGCCGGCCGTTCGCCGACATGTGTTCCTTGGCGGCGGGCAGCTCCTTGACCAGCCGCCCGCGGAACGACTCGGCGAGGTAGTACAGCAGGTCGCGGTCCTCGATCCGGTGCGGCCAGCCGGCGTCGCCCTTGAGGATCGCCTCGATGCCGAACCGGCTGCGCACGATCTTGACGTATCCGCAGAAGGCGGTGGCGTGGGCCGGGGTGAGCGTGCCGTGCGCGAGGACCTTCAGGGTCTCCTCGTCGAGGTCGCGCCCGAAGGAGTGCAGGGCGTCGGAGAGCATGTGCCAGGAGCGCGGGGTGGAGAACGGCTCCTCGGTCTTCGGCGGCTTGGACCACAGATGGTCGGGCCGGTCGGTGAGGTGGTCCAGGATCCAGGGGTGGATGCCGTTGCCCGCCGCCCAGGCGAGCCAGTCGTGCGCGGAGGCCGCCAGGTGGACGTGGGCCAGCCGGTTGACGAGCGCGGAGGCGATGGGCCGGGCGAGGGCGTTGTCGGTGGCCCGGTTGCCGGCGCCGATCACGATCGACCCCTTGGGCAGCTCGTAGTTCCCGATCCGGCGATCCAGGATCAGCGAGTAGAACGCCTTCTGCACATCCGGGGTGGCCGCGTTCAGCTCGTCGAGGAAGAGGCAGTACGGCTCGTCGCGGGCGATCGCCTCGGGCGGGCAGAACACCGACCGCCCGTCCCGGATCTGGGGAACGCCGATCAGGTCCTCGGGCGCGAGCTGCGTCCCGAGCAGACTCACACACTCCAGCCCCAGCGACTCGGCGAACGCCCGCACCAACGAGGACTTCCCGATCCCGGGTGCCCCCCAGATGAACACGGGCCGCACGGTGGCCAGGCCGAGAAGAAGCTCGGGGAGACGGGCGGGGGTGACGGTGACGGCAGCCTGCAAGAAGCGGCTCCTTGGGGGATGTTCGAGCGATGTGCGACTCGAACAGTGTGAGCCGGTACCGGGAGGAACGCAGCCGATTTTCCGCCGGACGACTTGAGGCGCCCCTTCAGGGGCGCGGGGCTGTGTCGATGTGCGGCTCCGCCGCGCGGGCGCGAACAGCCCCCACCGGCCCCCGGTGAACGAACTACGCGGCCCTCTCCTCGCCCGCGGGCAACGGCACCTGCGGCCCGTCCGCCTCCCGAAGCCACCGCCGCAGCACCCCGTGCACGGCCTCCGCCCCCACCAGTTCCTCGCCCTCCTCCACCGGCCCGGAAACGCAGACCGGCGACAACAGGAACGGCCTCCCCTGGGCGCCCCCCAGCCCCCCGTGCGAGCCGATCTGCTCCTCGAACGCGAGGACGTCGCCGCCTTCCGGGTCGTACGACGAGTTCACCATGATGTCGGCGGTGTGCGGGAACGAGTGCGTACGCCGGACAGCGTCCGCCGCGCCCGCCCCGAAGCCGGCCAGCGGCCCCGGATGCCCGTCGAGCCGGTCCAGCGGTATCTCCGCGCCGTACGCCCCGAGCACCACCCCGCCGTGCTCCTCGCTGCGCACCAGCAGGAATCCGATGCCGGGGTGGTTGGCGAGGGTGGTGAGCAGGGCGGGGTACCGGGCGTCCATCTCCTCCTTGGTCATGCGGTGCGGCACGTCCGGGAAGGAGACCAGGCCGAGGTTGCCGGAGGCGAGCACGACCGGTTCCGAGCCCCGAGTGGGCCGGTGCTTCTCGCCGCTTTCCTCGACCGGCCTGCGCAGCGCCGCGCGGACGGCGGCCCGGGCCTCGGCGCCGCTGTGCGTCCGCTCGGCCCGGCGTGGCACGTGCAGCCCGCAGCCGGCCCGGACCAGGTCGCCGAGGCTCAGGCCGTACCGGGAGTGGAAGGTCTCGCCGGGACTCTGCCCGTGGTCGGAGAGGACGACGATCCGGTACCGCCGCGGGGCGTGCTCCGCGACCTTCTCGATCAGGGCGAGGGCGCGGTCCAGGCGCTGCAGCACCTTCTCGGCGTCTCGGCTGTGCGGCCCCGAGTGGTGGGCCACCTCGTCGTAGGCGACGAGGTCGGCGTAGACGGCGGTGCGGCCGGCGAGCAGGTCTCCCATGACCGCCGCGACGACGACGTCCCGTTCGACGACGGTGGCGAAGGCGCGGACGAAGGGGTAGAGGCCGCCGCGCTTGACGCGGGGCCGCTGCTTGCGCATCCGGGCCGTGGCCGACTGGCCGATCTCGCGGCCGACCTCGGCGAAGAAGGAGAGCGCGGTGCGGACGGCGTTGGCCGGGTCGGAGAAGTAGGCGAAGTAACCGGCGCGGGAACGGTTCTCCCGGCCTCGGCGCCGGGTGGCTATGGACAGCACGAGGGCCTGCTCGTCGGCGCCGCCGCTGAAGAGGTTGCCGCGGCTGGCGCCGTCCAGGGTGAGCAGTCCTCCGTCGGCGGTGCGCTCGATGGCGCGGCGCTGGAGTTCGGCGGCGCTGGTCGGCCGGTTGCAGACCATGACCTCCCTGCTG
The DNA here is from genome assembly GCF_040682795.1 of Streptomyces sp. NPDC051105. Classification (NCBI taxonomy): domain Bacteria; kingdom Bacillati; phylum Actinomycetota; class Actinomycetes; order Kitasatosporales; family Streptomycetaceae; genus Streptomyces; species Streptomyces sp. NPDC051105. The sequence continues at coordinate 426,234 of NZ_JBFBBR010000007.1, forward strand.
TCCTTCTCGTACCAGCGGAAGGCCGGGACGTCGAAGGTGGAGCCGTGCAGGATGCCCAGCTGGCTGGCGCCGGTCTGGCTGGACCAGTCGGTGCGCCAGGGGGTGAGCCGGTGGGTGGCGTCCAGCCAGGCGGCGACCGTGGGCATCAGGCCCTTGGCGACGGCGGCGGTGAGCACGTCGTGGCCGACGCCGTCGAGCTGGAGGAAGACGGTGCCGGGGGTGGCCGGGCAGGGCGGGCGGGAGCCGCGGCGGCGGGTGGCGAGCCGGGAGAGCCGGCTCCGGTAGGCGTCGTCGTCGCGCACGGCGAGGGCACCGCCGGTGGCGGAGGCGACGGCGGACATCACGGCGGCCACGATCACGGCGGTCTCCGGGGCGGCCTCGCTCTGCCCCGAGGGGTCGACGCGCAGGGCGACGAGCAGGAGGGAGCCGTTGAGGAAGAAGACCAGCAGGCCGAGGACGAGGGCCGGCACCAGCAGCAGCAGCCGTACGAGAAGGGGCCATACGACGGCCGACAGGACACCGAAGGCGCCGGCGCCGAGGGCCGCGGTCATGGCGATACGGGTGGCGCTGTCACCGTCGGCGGACTGGAGCTGGAAGTCGGGCAGGATCCCGGCGAGGACCAGCATGGTCACGGTGGACACCGCCCAGACCACGACGCTCCGCCCGATCTGACTGACGACCCGCCGCCACCGCACGCCCCACCGACCTCACGTCCGCGACCCGCGTCCGCCGCGGGTCTGCTGCCGCCAACACTGTCACACGGCCGTGGACGCGAGCGGGCTCACCTCCCGTCGTACCCCGCCGTGGGCATCGACAGCCTCCGGTGGACCCGTGCCTTCATCTGGGCGTCGTAGCAGGGCTCGGCCCGCCCCACCGTCTCCACCCGCACCCCGCGTCTCGCGCACTCCGCCGTGAAGTCCTCGACCGACGACAGCGCGCTCTCCAGCACCCGTCTGCTCGGTGCGACGAAGATGTCGAGGCCGGGTCGGACACCCGCCCACAGGGCGCTGTGGTCGTGGCGCAGCCCGCGGACCAGGAGTTCCCGGGCGATGACGTATCCGTGCTCCACGGCCCAGCGCGCGCACATCGCGTGCTGGCTGCGGGAGTCGACCAGGAAGGGGTCGATCTCCAGTTCCTCCAGGGGCGTCAGACTCGCGATGGCGGTCACCCGCACCGGCGCGAGCCCGCGGTAGGCACCCCGCACCTGTCCCATGGCGTCCCCCCTCACCTCCGGGTTTCGCCGCCGACCCTACTCCTGCACGTAGGCTTCGGGGAGTCGCGCGAAGGAGGCAAAGAGGTGCCGGTGGAGATCACCTGGTGGGGTCACGCCACCTGCACGATCGAGGATTCGGGCGTACGGCTGCTGACCGATCCTCTGTTCGCGCGCCGGCTCGCGCACCTGCGCCGCCGCCGGGGCGCCCCGCCGCCGTCCGAGGCCCGTCGTGCGGACCTCGCGCTCGTCTCCCACCTGCACGCCGACCATCTGCACGTCCCCTCGCTGGCCGGGCTCGCCCCGGGCACGCGCCTGCTTGTGCCCCGGGGCGCACCACGCGCGGTTCCCGCGCTCCGCCGGCTCCGGCAGCTGCGGATCACCGAGGTCGGCGTCGGGGACGAGATATCCGTCGGCCGGCTGGTCGTCCGGGTCGTGCCCGCACGTCACGACGGGCGCCGGCTGCCGGTCGGCCCGCACCGCTCCCCCGCCCTCGGGTATGTCGTCGAGGGTGCGGCCCGGACGTACTTCGCCGGGGACACCGGGCTGTTCGACGAGATGGCCGAGGCGGTCGGGCCGGTGGACGTGGCCCTGCTGCCGGTCGGCGGGTGGGGGCCCCACCTCGGAGAGGGGCATCTCGACGCCGGGCGGGCGGCGCGGGCGCTGGCCCGGCTGGCGCCGCGCAGCGCGGTGCCGGTGCACTACGGGACGTACTGGCCGATCGGTATGGACGGGGTGCGTCCGCACGAGTTCCATGCGCCGGGCGACGAGTTCGTGCGCCTGGCGGCGGAGTACGCGCCGCGGGTGGCGGTGCACAAACTCGGTCACGGGGAGAGTGTGCGGCTGGAGGTCGCACGGTGAGACTGCTGGTGGTGATGGTGGCCGCCGGCGCCACGGCGGCCACCTCGTCGACCTCGTCGACCGAGTCCACGCAGCAGGCGATCGGCTATCCGACGCTGTTTCTGCTGGTGCTGGCCGGGGCGCTGGTGCCGGTGGTGCCGACGGGGGCGCTGGTGAGTTCGGCGGCGGTGGTGGCCTTTCACCAGACAGCGCCGTTCGCGCTGGCGTTGGTGCTGGTGACGGCGTCGCTGGCGGCGTTCCTGGGGGATGCGGCGCTGTACTGGCTCGGGCGGCGGGGACTGCGGTCGAAGAACGGGTCGCGGTGGCTGGCGGCGATCCGGGCGCGGGCGCCGGAGGACCGGCTGGAGCAGGCGCAGGCGAGGTTGGCCGAGCACGGGGTTGCCGTACTGGTGTTGTCACGGCTGGTGCCGGCGGGGCGGATACCGGTGATGCTGGCCTGTCTGCTGGCGGAGTGGCCGTTGCGACGGTTCGCGCGGGGGAACGCGCCGGCCTGTGTGGCGTGGGCCGTGACCTATCAGTTGATCGGGATTCTTGGCGGGTCGTTGTTTCCGGAGCCGTGGGAGGGGGTTGTGCTGGCGGTCGCGCTGACCGTGGTCATCAGTGTGGCGCCGAGTCTGTGGCGACGGGTTCGACCTGCCCAGTGACGGTGCCTTGCGGGGCGCGGGTGCACGGTGGCCGGCCGCGCCCACGCGGCGGCCGGCGCATACCGATGCCGTCCCGCGCCCCTGGAGGGGCGCTCTAGTCGATGGCGCTTTCGAACGAAGCCCGCTCCAGCACTCTGGACCCGCCCACCGGCAGGTCCCACAGGTCCTCCCGCTCCCGTCCCGCCTTCTCCCACGCCGCCCGTACCCGCCGCAACGGCTCGAGCACCGGCTCTGCCGAGAGGATGAAGGTGCCCCAGTGCATGGGGGCCATCCGCCTCGCCCCGAGGTCCCCTGTCGCCCGGACCGCCTCCTCCGGGTCGAGGTGGACGTCGCTCAGCCACCAGCGGGGGTCGTAGGCGCCGATGGGCATCAGGGCGAGGTCGATACCCGGGTAGCGGCCGCCGATGCGGGAGAACCAGTGGCCGTAACCGGTGTCGCCGGCGAAGTAGACGCGCTGCCCGTCGGCGGCGGTGAGGACCCAGCCGCCCCAGAGGCTGTGACAGGTGTCGGTGAGGGTGCGCTTGGACCAGTGGTGGGCGGGGACGAAGTCGAAACGGGCGCCGGGTAGTTCCGCCGCCTCCCACCAGTCCAGCTCGGTGACGGTGGTGAAGCGGCGGCGCCGGAACCAGCGGCCGAGGCCGGCCGGTACGAACACCGGGGTGTCGCGCGGGAGGCGGCGCAGGGTGGGGGCGTCCAGGTGGTCGTAGTGGTTGTGGCTGATGACGACCGCGTCGACGCGGGGCAGTGTCTCCCAGTCCACGCCGACCGGGGTGATCCGGGCCGGGGTGCCGATGATGCGGCGGGACCAGACGGGGTCGGTGAGGACGGTCAGGCCGCCGATCCGGACGACCCAACTGGCGTGGCCCGCCCAGGTGACGGCGACCGTGCCGGTGTCGACGCGGGGCGGCGGGCCCGGCTCGTAGGGCAGCCGGGGGATGTCGGCGAGGCCCTCGCGCCCGGGGCGGACGGAACCCTCGCGGGCGAAGCGGGCCATGGCCTTGAGGCCGGGCAGGGGTGCGGTCAGGCGGTCGTGGAAGGTCCGTGGCCAGACCCGGAGTTCGCCCAGCGGGCGGGGTTCGGCGAGCGGCGGGAACGCAGGCGCGTAGGGAGTCGGAGCGGTGGGGGTCGGGGTGGGAGTGGTGACGGTGGGGGTGGGAGCGGTGGGGGTGGTGGCGTCCTGGGCCGTCGGGGCAGTCGGGTCGGCAGTCGTCGCGGGGGCAGTCGTCGTGGTGGACCCTGACTCATGCGTCTGCTGCGTCTGCTGCGTCATCGAGGAGGCTCCCATCGCTGAGCGTTGTCGCGGAGATCGTCGAGTACCGACCTCAAGGACATCAACGCGCGTTGCACGTGTGGCAGTTCCAACGGTGCGGGGGACGTGAGGCATTCCAGGCGTTCCTCGTCGGTGCCGCCCAGCAGCGGCCCGGTGGCGAGCCGGACGCGCAGGGCCTGGAGGTCGTCGCCGAAACGGTGACCGCCGGGCGCGGGCATGCCGAGCCGGACGGTGAGGAAGTCCTCCAACTCCTGTGCGTCGCCGACCCCCTGGGCGCCGAGCGCGGCGCGCAGCGGTTCCAGGTCGGCGTACAGGTGACGGCCGGCCTGCGGGGGCCTGGACATGCCGCCGCCGGCGACCACCGCGGTGTGCACGGCGGCGGCCACGCGCGCGTGCAGGCGTACGGCGGCGGCCCGGCGGGTGGTGACGGGCTCGGGCTCGTCGAGCGCGTGGGCGGCGGCGACCGCGACCGGCCCGGCGAGGCGGGCGCCGAGCGCGGTGAGGACGTCGAGCACGCGCGCGTGCAGGGCCGAAGCGGTGTCGCCCTCGGGGAACCGGGCGACGGCGGCGGGCCAGCCGGCCGGCAGCAGGGCGCCGGCCAGGTCGCTGACGACGGTGACCCGGTCCGGGACCATCTCGGCGGGGCTGAGCAGCACGGTGGCGTGCGGCGCGTGCAGGGTGTCGCGCCAGGTCTCGTCGCTGACCAGGTGGAGTCCCTCGCCGGTGGCCGCCTCCACGGTCGCGTGCAGCAGTTCGGGCGGGGCGACGGTGGCGGTCGGGTCGTCGGCGACGGAGAGCACCAGCAGCCGGGGGTCGCCGCCCTCGTCCCGGACCCGGCGCACGGTCTCCAGCAGCGCGTAGGGGTCGGGCACGCCCCCGGACTCGGCCGGGGTGGCCACGTGGAAGACGGGCCGGCCGAGGAGCCGGGCGTACGGCGCCCACCAGGCGGCGCAGGGGCGCGGCACCAGGACGTCGCCGCCGAGCGCGGCGGTGAGCGCCACCAGGAGGGCGGGGGCGCCGGGGCCCGCGGTCACCCGGGCGGGCGTGGCGGGCAGCCCGCGGCGCTCCCAGTAGCCGCGCGCCGCGTCGAGCAGCGCCGGACCGCCGCCGACGGGCTCCTCCCCGCCTCGGCTCGCGGCGGCGGCCAGCGCGGTGGCGAGTTCGGGCAGAACGGGCAGCCCGTCGTCGGGCAGCGCCGGCCCGTACCGGACGGGTCCGTGGCCCCGCGCGGGCGTGTCCCGGGGCGGCCCCTGACCCTCGGGATCCGTCCGCCGCATGTCCGCCTCCGCGCAGTCCGTGGTGCCGTGTGCCGTCCGGTCCGGGCCGTGCGCTCCGTCGGGCGGTGGTGCGTACGGTGCCGGAGTGGTCGCCTCTGGGGTTCCCCGGTGGCGGCCGTCTCATCCGTCCGCGCGGGACCTCGAGCCGGCCAGCCGGTACACCGCGCCGCCGCACGCGGCCGCGATCAGCATGCCGCCCGCGACCAGTGCGGGAACCGAGTCCGTGAAGGCGCCGCCTGCCCCGGCCTCCACGCCGTGCTCGACGGTCGGCGGATCGCAGGAGGTGTCACCGCCGCGCGGCTCGGCACACGCGCGGTCGTGGTCGTCCGCGCAGGAGCCGGTCGAGCCGGTCGAGCCAGTGGAGCCGGTCGAGCCGGCTCCGCCGTAACCGGAGGAGCCGAAGGAACGGGAGGAACCGGAGGGGGCACACTCGTGTCCGCCCTCGCCGCACGACTTCTGCCCCGCGGCACAGGGCCGCTCGCCGTCGCCCCCCGTCGCCGTGCCGCCCCCGACGTCCCCGGGAGAGCCCGTGGCGTCGTCGCCCCGGCCGCCGGTGCCCGCGTCACCCCGGGCGGCCGTGCCGTCGTCGTCTCCCCAAGCGCCCGTACCGGTGTCACTCCGAGCGCCCGTGCCGGTGTCGTCCCGAGCCCCCGTGCCGGTGTCGCCCCAGGGAGCCGTGGCCTCGTCACCGTGCGGGACCGCGCCGTCGACCCCCCGAGAGACCGTGCCGTCAGCACCGTGCGGCACCCCGCCGTCCCCGCCGGGCACCGCGCCGCCGTCACTGTGCGGCACCCCGCCGTCCCCGCCGGGCACCGCGCCGCCGTCACTGTGCGGCACCCCGACGTCCCCGCCCGGGACCGCGTCGGCCGGGGGAACGCCGCCTCCCTCACCCCCGACGCCGCTCCCCTCGCTCCCGGGGACCGTGAGGGGTGTGTTCCGGGGCGGCCCCTGTACCCCGCCCGCCGCCGGGCAGGTCTCGCCGGTCGTCCCGCAGGTCACAGAGCCGGTGGCACCGGGCCGCGCGGCCCCGGGGCTCGCTTCGGCGGCAGGGCTCGCTTCGGCGGCGGGGCCGGCCACGGCGGCCGTACCGGCGAGGCCGAACGCGGCACCCGTCAGGACGGCGACGGACAGGGCGCGAGCGGTACGGCGCATGGGGTGGCTCCTCGGAACGTACGACTCCGGGGACACGCGGCTGGTGCCCCCGCAGCCATCACAGCCCGCCCCACGCCGTGCCGCGCGCGGCCGACCCCCATTCGCGGGACACGCCGGTCCTTTCGGGTGACGGCACGGGGGGATTCCGGTGTGTCGGCCCCATGCCACCGGGTACGCGTCCGGCACCCCTGAAGTACCTGGAGGGAGATATGCAGCGAGGCAGTGACCGGCTGAGCGTGCACCGGGACGAGGAGATGAAGCACGAGCTGCGCGGACTGCTCAGGTCCGGGCATCCGACACGCACCGAGGACTGGAACGACCCCGAGCCACCCGCCGAGGACGACCCGGAGGTGTACCGCGCCCCGATGCTGCCGTGGACCAGTGAGCGGCCGTCCCTGGCGACCGTCCGGCTGGAGCTGGCCCGGTCCCTGACCCGGCACGACTTCCCGGCCCAGCCGAGCGAACTGGCACGCGTGCTGCGCCGCGGCAACGCCCCGGACGCCCTGGTCCGGCAGGTGTCCCGGTTGCCGCGTTCGACGCGCTATCGCAACCTGCTGGCGCTGGCCGAGGCCGTGGTCGGCGGGGAGTGAGCCGGGACACCGGCGATGAAGCGAGGGAAGCCGAGAGAGCAAGGAGTGAACACCATGCGTATCGCGTTTCTGACCGCGCCCGAGGGCGTGGAGCAGGTCGAGCTGACCGAACCGTGGAAGGCGGTCTCCGACGCCGGGCACGAGCCGGTGCTGGTGTCGACGAAGCCGGGGCGGGTCCAGGGCTTCGACCATCTCGACAAGGCGGACACGTTCCCCGTGGACGAGGTGGTCGGCGACGCCTCGACGGACTCGTTCGGGGCGCTGGTGCTGCCCGGCGGGGTCGCCAATCCGGACTTCCTGCGGACGGACGAGCAGGCCGTGGCGTTCGTGAAGGGCTGCTTCGAGGCGGGCCGGCCGGTCGCGGCGATCTGTCACGCGCCCTGGACGCTGATCGAGGCCGATGTGGTGCGTGGCCGGACCCTGACGTCCTGGCCGAGCCTGCGGACCGACATCCGCAACGCCGGCGGCACCTGGGTCGACGAGCAGGTCCAGGTCTGCGCGGCCGGTCCCAACACGCTGGTCACCAGCCGTAAGCCGGACGACCTCAAGGCCTTCTGCGAGGCCTTCCTCGACGCGCTGCACGAGGCCTGAGCCCGAGCAGGGCGCCGGTCTCAGCTCGCGGAGGCGCGCGGTGTCGCCGTCTCCGCGCAGCTGCGCTCCCTGGCGCCCTCCCTGGTGCGGCCGGCGGCGACGATGCGGCGCGGGTTGCGGCGCAGATACTCGCCCTCCAGCTGGGCCATGCGCTCGTTGTGGGCGCGCAGCGCGTCGTTGGAGCCGTACAGCAGGGTGTCGTGGCGCGTCCGGTGGATGGTCTCCAGCTCCTTCATGAGCTGCTGGTCGTCCAGTCGGCTGGGGTCTACTCCGGTCATGGTGGTACCCCGCTCGTCGTGTCCGTCCCGGCGGTCCGGATCCCTGCATCCACTGTACGAAGGTCCGGGCCGCCGGGCCTGTCTAGTGCCGCGGCACTAGCGGGCCCGCTCCACCCGGCGCTCGTCCCACACCGGCTCGGGGGTCTCGCGCACCCGGCCGTCGGTGCCGAAGACCAGGTAGCGGTCGAAGGAGCGGGCGAACCAGCGGTCGTGGGTGACGGCGAGCACCGTGCCGTCGAAGGCCTCCAGACCCTCCTGGAGGGCTTCGGCGGACTCCAGGTCGAGGTTGTCGGTCGGCTCGTCGAGCAGCAGCGCCGTTACACCCTGTAGCTCCAGCAAGAGGATCTGGAACCGGGCCTGCTGGCCGCCGGAGAGCCGCTCGAAGGTCTGTTCGGCCTGGTGGGTCAGCTCGTAACGGCGCAGCCGGGACATCGCGGCGCCCCGGTCCTGGGAGTGCTCCGTCCACAGGATGTCGAGGAGGGTACGGCCCTGGAGTTCGGGGTGGGCGTGGGTCTGGGCGAAGTGCCCGGGCACCACCCGGGCGCCCAGCTTCCACTGTCCCGTGTGCGCCACCTCCTCGCCGGCCAGCAGCCGCAGGAAGTGCGACTTGCCGGAGCCGTTGGAGCCGAGGACGGCGACCCGTTCGCCGTAGAAGACCTCCAGGTCGAAGGGTTTCATCAGGCCGGTGAGTTCGAGTCCCGCGCAGGTGACGGCGCGCACGCCGGTACGGCCGCCGCGCAGCCGCATCCTGATGTCCTGGTCGCGCGGCGGCTCCGGGGGCGGGCCTGCCTCCTCGAACTTGCGCAGCCGGGTCTGCGCGGCCGCGTACCGGGAGGCCATCTCGTGGGAGACGGCGGCGGCCTGACGGAGGTTCAGCACCAGCTTCTTCAGCTGGGCGTGCTTCTCGTCCCAGCGGCGGCGCAGTTCCTCGAAGCGGGCGAAGCGTTCGCGGCGGGCGTCGTGGTAGGTGGCGAAGCCACCGCCGTGCACCCAGGCGTCGGCGCCGGTCGGCGAGGGTTCCACGGAGACGATCTTCTCGGCGGCACGGGCGAGGAGTTCCCGGTCGTGGGAGACGAACAGGACCGTCTTGCGAGTCTCCTTCAGCTGCGCCTCCAGCCAGCGCTTGCCGGGGACGTCGAGGTAGTTGTCCGGCTCGTCGAGCAGCAGCACCTCGTCGGTGCCGCGGAACAGGGCCTCCAGCACCAGCCGCTTCTGCTCGCCGCCGGAGAGGGTGCGCACCTGCCGCCACTGGGCCTTGTCGTACGGCACGCCGAGCGCGGCCATGGTGCACATGTCCCAGAGCGTCTCGTGCTCGTAGCCGCGGACCTCGGCCCAGTCGGCGAGTGCCTGCGCGTAGCGGAGCTGGGCGGCTTCGTCGTCGACGGTCATGATGCCGTGCTCGGCCCGGTCCACGGCCTGCGCGGCCTCCCGGATCCCGGGGGGCGCCACCGACACCAGCAGATCACGCACGGTGGTCTCGTCCCGGACGGAGCCGACGAACTGGCGCATCACGCCGAGGCCGCCGCTCACGGTCACGGTGCCGCCGTGCGGTTTCAGCTCGCCGGAGATCAGCCGCAGCAGGGTGGTCTTGCCGGCGCCGTTGGGGCCGACCAGCGCGACGGCGGCCCCCTCGCCGACCCGGAACGACACATCGCCGAGCAGGGCCCTCCCGTCGGGAAGGTAGTACTCGAGATGCGCGGCTTCCAGGTGTCCCATGGTCAGGGATTCTGCGCGGCAGCCCCGACCGGGGGCAAACCGTTATCGTCCCGACGTCTTCCGGCCGCGGGCCAGTGGGGGCTGGTCGCGCAGTTCCCCGCGCCCCTTTGTCCTCCAGAAGGCGAACGCGTCACTTGCTGAACTGA